>JALSTI010000084.1 GCA_026983795.1 Melioribacteraceae bacterium | reverse complement strand
GGTGTCCAGAATTATTATAGACCGTACGTCAAAAAATATAATTCTAACAATTCACACTTCGCGCCCTGGTGTGGTAATTGGTAAAAGCGGGAAGGAAATAACCCAGCTTGAACAAGAATTGAAAAAATTAACAGAAAAGGAAGTAAAAGTTCAAATAAACGAAATTAAAAGACCGGAATTGGATGCCTATTTGGTTGCGGAAAATATTGCAGCTCAGTTGCGAGGAAGAATGTCATTTAGAAGAGCAATGAAACAAGCAATTACGGCTGCTATGAGAATGGGAGCCCAAGGTATTAAGGTAATGTGTTCGGGTAGATTGGGCGGCGCCGAAATGGCAAGAACAGAACAATATAAAGAAGGTAGAATTCCTTTGCATACGTTAAGAGCGGATATAGATTATTCAACGGCAACTTCAAATACTATTTATGGCGCAATTGGCGTTAAGGTTTGGATTTGCCGCGGAGAAGTTTTAGGTAAAAGAGCAACAGATTAAGTTTTAGGAGTAATACTATGTTAATGCCAAAAAGAGTAAAATTTAGAAAACAACAGCGCGGTAAAATGAAAGGCAAGGCAACGCGCGGTCATAGGGTTAGCTTTGGCGATTTCGGCTTAAAAGCTTTAGAACCTGCTTGGATTACAAGTAGACAAATTGAAGCTTGCAGGGTTGCTATTACACGTAAAATGAAACGTGACGGTAAAGTTTGGATCAGAATTTTTCCCGATAAACCGGTTTCTAAAAAACCTTTGGAAACAAGAATGGGTAAAGGAAAAGGAGCTCCGGAATTTTGGGTGGCTGTTGTAAGACCTGGTAGAATAATGTTCGAAGTTGCCGGCGTATCAAAAGAATTAGCTATGGAAGCTTTGAAAATTGCATCTTATAAATTACCAATTAAAGCTAAAATAGTTGCCAGACCGGATTACGAATAAAAATTGAGGTAAACGATGAAAATTTATGAAATAAGAGAAATGAAAGACGAAGAATTGATAAAAAGAATTAAAGATGAAGAAGATAATTTAATCGATTTGAAATTTCAAAACGAACTTAAAACTTTAACCAATACGGCTAAAATTAAATTGGTTAGGCGGGATATAGCCCGTATGAAAACCGTATTAAGAGAAAGACAATTGCAAAATAAAGCTGAAAAAGCAAATTAAATTTAAGGGAGTTTCCATAAATGGAAGATAGGAATTTACGTAAAACAAGAATTGGTACTGTGGTTAAAACTAAAATGGATAAAAGCATTATTGTTGCACTGGAACAAAAAGTGGCTCATCCTATCTATAAAAAGTATTTTAAAAGTACCAAAAAATTGATGGTTCACGATGAAAAAAATGAATGCAGACCCGGAGATGTTGTTAAAGTTATGGAAACTAGACCGTTAAGTAAAAACAAAAATTGGCGGTTAGTAGAAATTATAGAAAAAGCTAAGTAAGTACGATAAGGAGATTACAGCGAAATGGTACAGCAAGAAACAAATTTAGTGGTTGCAGATAATTCCGGCGCAAAAAAAGTCAGGTGTATTAAAGTGCTCGGAGGTAGTAAAAGAAGATATGCCGGAGTCGGTGATCTTATAGTTGTTTCGGTAAAAGCTGCTCTACCTAATGCAGGCGTAAAAAAAGGAGACGTTTCCAGAGCGGTTGTTGTTAGAACAAAAAAAGAAATAAAAAGAAAAGACGGTTCTTATATTAGATTTGATGAAAATGCCGCTGTTTTGCTTAATCCGCAAAACGAACCAAGAGGTACTAGAATTTTTGGTCCCGTGGCGCGTGAATTACGGGATAAAAAATTTATGAAAATAATTTCATTAGCTCCAGAAGTTTTATAAAGGTTATAGAAAATGAAAATTAAAAAAGACGATACAGTGATGGTTATTTCCGGCAACTACCGCGGTAAAACCGGAAAAGTTCTTAAGGTTTATCCTAAAAAAAATAGAATTATTGTTGAAGGCGTTAATCTTAGAAAAAGACATACTAAGCCTAATCAACAAAATCCGCAAGGGGGAATTATTGAAAAAGAACTCCCCGTTCATGTGTCTAATGTTATGATTTTAGACCCTAAAACAAATGAACCGACTAGAATTGGTAAAAAAATAATTATAGACGATAAAACTGGTAAAAAAAGAAGCGCCAGAGTTAGTAAACTGAGTGGTGAGATGTTATAAAATTTAATCTTATTGAGTTGGAAAATGGCAAAAAAAGAAACTAAAGAGAAAAAAAACAAAAATACTAAAGCGGATAAAAGTTCGGAAGAACCTAAAATTACCGAATCGGTAAAACCCCGTTTGTTCGAAAAGTATAAAGACGAAATTGTTCCTAAGTTAATGAAACAATTTTCTTATAAGAATGTTATGCAAGTTCCGAAAATTGAGAAAATTGTTATTAATATGGGACTTGGCGCCGCAATTCAAGATTCTAAAGTCCTTGACGAAGCCTTGGAAGAGTTGGCCATCATTACCGGTCAAAAAGCAAGCGTAAGAACCGCAAAAAAATCGGTCTCTAACTTTAAACTTCGCGAAGGCATGAAAATAGGAGCCAAAGTTACTTTGCGGAAAGAAAGGATGTATGAATTTTTGGACAGATTGGTTTCTATGGCGTTGCCAAGAGTGAGGGATTTTAGAGGAATTTCGGATAAATCGTTCGACGGGCGCGGAAATTATACTTTGGGAATAAAAGAGCAAATGATATTCCCGGAAATCAATGTCGATAAAATTAATCGCGTGTTGGGTATGGATATTACTTTTGTAACTTCCGCTAAATCCGACAAAGAAGCTTATGAATTACTGTCTGCTTTCGGTGTGCCTTTTAGAAAAAAAGAAATTCAATAAAAAGGAATTAATATGGCAAGAAAATGTTTACCTGCAAGGGAAAATAAAAGACAAAAAACAGTAAATAAATATGCTGCGTTAAGAAAAGAACTTAAAGAAAAAGGCGATTACGAAGCGTTACAAAAATTGCCTAAAAATGCATCGCCTGTTAGATTAAGAAATAGATGCATGCTAACCGGTAGACCGAGAGGATATTATAGAAAGTTTGGGGTTTCAAGATTAGTTTTTAGAGAAATGGCTTTACGCGGCGAAATTCCCGGAATTAAAAAATCAAGTTGGTAAAAGAGGAGAAATTATTTATGCCTGTTACTGATCCCATAGCGGATTTTTTGACCAGAATAAGAAATTCAATTAAGGCAAATAAAAAGTTTGTCGATACACCTTCATCTAATATGAAAGTGAAATTGGCCGAGATTCTGAAAAATAATAATTTTATTAAGGACTACAACGTAATTGAAGATAATAAGCAAAATGTTTTAAGAGTTCATCTTAAATTTGTAAAAGGTCAATCTTCAATTACCGGATTAAAGAAAATTAGTAAGCCGGGTTTAAGAATTTATGTAAATAAAGATGAAATTCCGAGAGTGTTAAACGGATTGGGTATTGCGGTGATTTCAACATCTAAAGGATTAATGTCCGACAAAGAAGCTAAAAAACAAGAAATTGGCGGCGAAGTTATCTGCCATATTTGGTAATATTTTGGAGTGATGAAGTGTCTAGAGTAGGTAAAAAACCTGTAAATATTAAAAATGTAAAAGTAAATCTCAAGGGTAACTTAATTGAGATTGAAGGAAAGTTAGGTAAACTTCAAAGAATTATACCATCTAACATTTCCGTGGAAATTAAAGAAGACGAATTGGTGGTTACCAGACCGGACGACCGTAGGGAAAACAGGGCGTTACACGGATTAACCAGAGCTCTTATTCAAAATATGGTAACGGGAGTTGATCAAGGATATACAAAAACGCTCGATATTGTTGGCGTTGGGTATCGCGCCGAATTAAAAGGCAAAAATCTTTTGTTAAATATTGGTTATTCGCATCCGATTTATTTTGCTCCTCCGGATGAAATAACCCTTGAAGTCCCAACTCAAACACAAATAAAAATTAGCGGAACGGATAAAGAATTAGTTGGATTAGTCGCGGCTAAAATCAGATCTTTTAGAAAACCCGAACCGTATAAAGGCAAGGGCATTAAGTATAGCGACGAAATTATTATTAGAAAAGCAGGTAAAACTGCCGGCTAATGTTAAAGTTTAGGAGTAAGTAGAATAAATGAAAAATAACGTAAAAGAGATAAAACGCAGAAAAAAAATTAGGATCAGGAAAAAAATTTCCGGTACAAGCGAAAAACCGAGATTATCGGTTTACAAAAGTTTGAATCACATGTATGCCCAGCTTATTGATGATACTGCGGGAGTTACTTTAGTAGCTGCTTCAACGCTATCTAAAGAAATTGCGGAAGAGCTAAAAAAAGCAAACGGTAAAACTGAAAAAAGCAAAATAGTTGGGAAATTGTTAGCTCAAAAAGCTGTAGAAAAAGGAATAAATAAAGCTGTTTTTGATAGAAATATTTATAGATACCACGGCAGGGTTAAAGCTGTTGCCGAAGGTGCCCGCGAGGGCGGAATAAAAATATAACGTTTTGCCGGGTCGTCTAATGGCAGGACAGCGGCCTTTGACGCCGTATGTAGAGGTTCGAGTCCTCTCCCGGCAGCCAAAGAAAGATTGTAAACAAGGAGAACTAAATTGAAGTATCAAAAAGTTAGCGGTCTGGAAGGTCTTAAAGAAAAAGTTGTACATATAAATCGTGTTGCTAAAGTTGTTAAAGGCGGTAGAAGGTTTAGCTTTAATGCTATTGTTGTCGTTGGAGATGGTAGCGGTCATGTTGGCGTTGGTTTGGGAAAAGCTAATGAAGTGACTGATGCAATTTCTAAGGGTATTGACGATGCAAAGAAAAATGTTTACCGTATTCCGGTTATAAAAGGTACAATTCCTCACGAAATTATCGGTAAATACGGCGCCGGCAGAGTATTGCTTAAACCAGCTTCGCCAGGAACGGGATTAATTGCCGGCGGTGGCGTTCGTGCTGTTCTTGAAGCCGCGGGCGTTCAAGATATTTTAACTAAATCCCTCGGTTCCAGTAATCCCCATAACCAAGTTAAAGCTACGTTAAAAGGATTGCTAGAATTAATTGACGCAAGGGAAATGGCTGTTAAACGGGATATGGAAGTTGCTGAACTATTTAATTAAATGAGTAAAAGATGGCTAAAAAATTAAAAATTACGCAAATAAAAAGTATTATCGATCGTCCAAAAGACCAAAAAAGAACAATCAAAGCTTTGGGTCTTGGGCGACCTAATTATCAAAAAGTTCATAATGATACACCTCAAATTAGAGGTATGATAAAAAAAGTATCGCATTTAGTAAAATTTGAAGAAATTGACGAGTAAAAAATGGATGTATTAAGCAACTTAAAATATGCGAAAGGATCGCGAAAACCTAAAAAAAGAGTCGGCCGTGGCGAAGGTAGCGGCCGTGGCGGTACTGCAACCCGCGGTATGAACGGACAAAGATCACGCTCCGGAGCTAAAAGAAGAGCATGGTTCGAAGGCGGACAAATGCCTTTACAACGCCGCGTTCCTAAAAAAGGTTTTAGAAACATTTTTAAAATATATTATCAAATAATAAATGTTGCCGATCTTCAAAAGTTGGTTGACTCTAAGAAAATAGGCGACGAAAAAATAACACCGGCTGTTCTTTATAAAGCCGGGGCAATTTCTAAAGCGGCGGCACCGTATAAAATTTTAGGTAACGGTGAACTTAACGCTAAATTGGAAATTGAAGCGCATGGTTTTAGTAACAGCGCGAAAGAAAAAATAGAAAAACTTGGCGGAACAATTAAAAAAATTGATATTTAATGGGTAAGATACAAGATACTTTTAGAAATATTTTTAAGATTCACGAGTTAAGACAACGAATTCTTTATACCCTTGGACTTTTGGTAATAGTTAGAGTTGGCGCTCATATTACCTTACCGGGTATTGATTCCTATTTGCTAAGCGAAGCAATGGCTAACAAAACATCCAACAATTTGTTTGGTTTGTACGATTTATTTGTTGGAGGTGCTTTTAGGAACGCTGCGGTTTTTGCTTTGGGAATAATGCCGTACATCAGTTCTTCTATTGTAATTCAGTTGGCGGGTGCGGTAGTTCCGTATTTTCAAAAACTTCAGAAAGAAGGCGAAGAAGGAAGAAAGAAAATTACTCAACTTACGCGTTACGGAACTGTGCTGATTTCTGCATTTCAAGCATTGGGAATTGTAACCGGCGTTCTTTTGCCCTTAAAAGTTAATGGCGCACCGGTTGTTCCCGCCGAAATTCACGGAATAGGATTTGTTATTTCTTCCGTTTTAATTTTAACCGCCGGTACAATTTTTATGATGTGGATGGGGGAACAAATTACCGACAAGGGAATTGGAAACGGAATTTCATTGATAATTTTTATTGGTATTATTAACAGATTACCATTTGCAATATTAGACGAAATTAGATTGATTGATGCCGGTACAAGAAATATTGTAATTGAAATTGTAATTTTAGCGCTATTAGTGTTAATTATTGCCGGTATTGTACTGGTTACGGAAGGAACGCGGAGAATACCTGTGCAATATGCAAAAAGGGTTGTAGGTAGAAAAGTATACGGCGGCGTTACCCAGTATATTCCCCTTAAAGTAAATACGGCTGGCGTTATGCCTATTATATTTGCTCAAGCTATTATGTTTTTACCCAATACTGTGCTTTCATTTTTCCCGGACAGTGAATTTATACAATCAATTATGCCGTATTTTCAATATACGTCGTTTACTTATTCTTTTATTTACGCTATTATGATTGTGTTCTTTACATATTTTTACACGGCTATTGCTTTTAATCCGCAAGAAGTTGCAGATACAATGAAAAAACAAGGCGGTTTTATTCCTGGAATAAGACCGGGGAAACAAACTTCTGAATTTATTGATAATATTTTGACCAAGATTACTTTACCAGGTTCAATATTCTTAGCTATTGTGGCTATTTTGCCTGCGTTCATTTCACGATTCGGTATTTCAGGAAGTTTCGCTTCGTTTTTCGGCGGAACAAGTCTTCTTATTATTGTTGGTGTTGCATTGGATACTTTGCAACAAATTGAATCGCATTTGCTAATGAGGCATTATGACGGATTTATGAAATCAGGTAAAGTTAAAGGTCGTAGATAGTTTGGTAATAATGTGATTCTGATTAAAAGTAAAAAAGAAATTGATAAGATTAGAGAAAGTTGTAAAATAGTTGCGGAAACATTGCAGCTAACAAAAAGTCACGTAAAGCCTGGCATTACAACAAAGGAATTAGATAAGATAGCCGAAGAATATATTTTAAGTTGCGGAGGAATTCCGGCTTTTAAAGGTTATTCGCAAGGCACCTCGCCGGGTTTCCCCGGTACTATTTGTGCCTCTGTAGATTCTGAAGTCGTTCATGGAATTCCGGGCGATAGAGTTCTTTTAAATGGTGAAATTATCTCTCTCGATGTTGGAGTTATAAAAAATAAATATTTTGGAGATGCAGCGCTTACGGTTGCGGTGGGAGAAATATCCGAAGAGAAAAAGAAACTTATGGAAGTAACGGAAAAATCCTTAATGCTTGGAATTGAAGCCGCAAAAGTGGGAAATAGTATAGGAGATATTTCCGCTGCTGTGCAAGAATATGTTGAAAGTAATGGATTTTCGGTCGTAAGAGATTTATGCGGTCATGGTGTTGGAAGAAAATTGCACGAAGATCCTCAAATTCCGAATTATGGGAAAAGGGGAACAGGACCGAAAATTAAAAATGGTATGACTTTGGCAATTGAACCTATGGTAAATATGGGCGTTTACAACGTAACCGTTGCAAATGACGGTTGGACAATTATTACAGCCGATAATTTACCTTCCGCTCATTTCGAGCATTCAATTGCAATAATAAATGGTTATCCTGAAATATTAACAATGGCGTAAATTGGCAAAACAAGAACCCATAAAAGTAGACGGAATTGTAACCGAAACTTTACCCAATGCACACTTTAGGGTTCGGTTAGATAATGGGCACGAAATATTAGCCCATATTTCCGGAAAAATGCGTATGCATTTTATTAAAATTTTAGTCGGTGATAAAGTAGCAGTGGAATTATCACCTTATGACCTTAATAAAGGCAGAATAACATACAGATACAAATAGACGAGGAAAAGATGAAGGTTAGAGCATCTGTTAAAAAAATGTGTGACCATTGTAAGATCATCAAAAGGCATGGTAGAGTAATGGTTATTTGTAAAAACCCAAAACATAAACAACGACAAGGTTAATTTTAAGGAGGTTTACATTTGGCTCGTATAGCAGGTATTGATTTACCGAAAAATAAAAAAGCTTACATTGGTTTAACTTACATTTACGGAATTGGCGAATCTTCTGCTTTGGATATCTTGAAAAAAGCTAAGGTGGATCCTGATAAAAAGGTCCTTGACCTTACCGAAGAAGAAGTCTCTCAAATAAGAGCCGTTATTACTTCGGATTACAAAGTGGAAGGGGCTTTAAGAAGCGAAGTACAACAAAACATTAAACGTTTAATGGATATTGGTACTTACAGAGGATTGCGCCATAGAAGAGGATTGCCCGTAAGGGGACAAAGAACAAAAACCAATGCACGTACAAGAAAAGGAAAACGAAAAACAGTTGCCGGAAAGAAAAAAGCTCCCGGTCAAAAATAAAATTTAATTTAAGGAGTTAATCGATTGGCAAAAAGTGCTAGAAGAACAAAAAAGAAAGTTCATGTAGATGCTGTTGGAGTTGCACACATAAAAGCATCGTTTAATAATATTATAGTTACATTGACCGACGTATACGGGAATACGGTTTCTTGGTCATCAGCCGGTAAAAATGGCTTTAAAGGCTCCAGAAAAAATACGCCTTTTGCAGCTCAAGTTACCGCTGAAGCGGCTGCCAAAGAAGCATATGACCTTGGTATGCGAAAGGTTGATGTGTATGTTAAAGGTCCGGGCTCCGGTAGAGATGCTGCTATCCGCGCCCTTAATACAGCCGGTTTACAAATTATGTCTATTAGGGATATTACCCCAATTCCGCATAATGGATGTAGACCGCCAAAACGAAGAAGAGTATAATTAAAAGGATTTTAGTAAATGGCAAGATATACAGGTTCAAGTTGTAAACTTTGTAGAAGAGAAAGAGAAAAGCTGTTTCTTAAAGGAACTAAGTGTCATTCTCCCAGCTGCCCGCTGGAAAAAAGAAATTATCCGCCCGGTGAGCATGGATTGAATAGGAGAGCAAAACATTCCGAATACGGAATACAGCTTCGGGAAAAACAAAAAGTTAAAAGAATTTACGGTTTATTGGAAAATCAATTCAGAAACTATTTTGAAAAAGCCAACCGTCAAAAAGGCGTTACCGGCGAAAACTTAATTGCTTTGCTGGAAAGACGATTGGATAATGTTGTCTTCCGGTTGGGTTTTGCCCCATCGCGTAAAGCAGCCAGGCAATTGGTATTGCACAGGCATGTTTTGGTTAATGGTAGAATTGTAAATATTCCGTCATTCCTGCTTTCGCCCGGCGATGAGATTTCGATAAAAGAAAAAAGTAAAAAATTAGATGCAATTCATAATACTTTGAGAAGAACTAAAGATAATCTTTATAGTTGGCTCTCGTTAGATAAAGCAAATTTAAGCGGTTCCTTTATGCAAATTCCGCAAAGGGAAGATGTGCCTCTTAATGCTAATGAGCAATTGATAATTGAGTTGTATTCTAAATAATTAAAAATTAAAGCGAGGATTATAAATGAGTTATCCTTTTATAAAAATGCCCGACGGCGTTATTTTAGATGAAAAAAGTTCAAATGATGTTTATGCTAAATTTACTGTTCAACCACTTGAAAGAGGATTCGGTGTCACTCTCGGAAATTCATTTAGAAGAATTTTACTCTCATCACTTAGTGGCGCTGCTATTACCGGTCTTAAGATAGACGGAATACTTCATGAATTTACTACTATTCCCGGTATGATGGAAGATGTTACGGAATTGATTCTTAATCTTAAAAAAGTTAGAATGAAATTAATCAATAAAAAAATCTCAAAAATTGAACTTCCTTTGGAAGGACCGGCGGAAATTACGGCTAAAAATTTGCAAGAAGCATCTCCGGATCTTGAAATCCTTAATCCTGAACAGCATATAGCCACAATTAATGAAAAAACTAATATTAATATGGAACTTAGAATTGGTGTAGGTAAAGGTTATGTGCCTAGCACCGAGCAAAATATTCAAGATCAAACAATCGGACTTATTCCAATTGATTCTATTTTTACTCCTATTAAAAAAGTAAATTATCATGTGGAAAACGTTAGAATTGGCGAAAGAAACGATTTTGAAAAATTAACTCTTGAAGTAACCACCGACGGTTCGATTACCCCCGAAGAAGCAATTTCAAGCGCAGGAGTAATTTTAAGAGACCACATTAACATGTTTATTAATTTTGATATTGAACCCGAAGAAGAAAAAGTAGAAACTGAAAAAGATGCTGAGTTCGAAAGAATTAAAAAGATTCTTTTAACCAATGTAGACGATCTTGAACTTAGCGTAAGATCGCATAATTGTTTGAAAGCCGCTAATATTAAAACTCTTGGCGACTTGGTAAGAAAGGATGAAAGCGAATTGCTTAAATTCAGAAATTTTGGTAGAAAATCTTTAGCCGAATTAATTGAGATTGTTGAAAATTATAATCTCGAGTTCGGTATGGATGTAGATAAATATATAAAAGATAATTCCGATTCAAATTAATTTGATTATTAAGGATAATTAAGTATGAGACATCGAGTAAAAGGTAAAAAATTAGGAAGAACGGCTGCGCACAGAACCGCAACTTTGCGTGCGCTTTCTACTGCTTTAATTAAACATAAAAAAATTAAAACAACGCTTGCTAAAGCTAAAGCTACTAGGTCTTTTGTAGAACCTTTAATTACAAAAGCAAAGTTAGATACTGTTCATGCACGCAGACTTATCGCCCGTGAAATTCACGATAAGACGGTAGTGCAAGAATTATTTAATGAAGTAGTTCCTAAAATTGGCGATAGACCCGGTGGTTATACACGCATAGTTAAATTGGGTACTAGAGTTGGAGATGCAGCCGAAATGGCAATTTTAGAATTGGTCGATTATAACGAAGGAACCGTTGAGAAGCCGAAAAAGAAAGCTAAAAAAGCAACCAAAGAAAAAGTTAAAGAAACGGAAACTACAGCCGAAGTTCAGGAAAAAACAAAAGAAACTGTTAAAGAAGAAAAAGCTGAAACGGAACCGGACGATTTGAAAAAAATTGAAGGTATTGGTCCTAAAATTGCAGAAATTCTCTCCAATGCAGGTATAAAATCATTTAAAGAACTTTCGGAAACCGGCGCCGATAAAATTAGAGGCATATTGGAAGAAGCCGGAAACCGTTATAAATCGCATGATCCCGAAACATGGCCGCAACAGGCTAAACTTGCCGCCGAAGGTAAGTGGGACGAACTGAAAAAATGGCAGGATGAACTTCAAGGCGGTAAAGTTGTTGGCGATGCCAAAGCAGAAGATAAAAAGGAAGAAGATACTAATAGTAACGAAGATGCCAAATAATTTATCTGTTTAACTTTTTGAAATTAACCCAATCTTTTAGGATTGGGTTTTTTTATTTTAAACTAAATTATAATATTTATCTTTTAGCAATAATTTTATCAACCGAATTTGAATTCTATTTATTTTTCCTTAGAATTGTAAAGTTTATTATTTATAAAAAAATATGCGCAATATTTCGTTTCTTCGTTCGTTTTATAATACAAAAAATCTACCCAAAAATAATTTGCCTGAAATTGTATTGTGCGGTAGATCCAATGTGGGAAAGTCTTCTTTTATAAATTCATTTTTTAACCGTAAAGGTATTGCCAAAATCAGCTCAACACCCGGTAAAACAAGAGCTTTAAATTACTACTTGGTAGACGAAAAAATTTATTTGGTGGATCTTCCCGGTTTCGGTTATTCAAAAGTTTCTAAAAGCGAACAGCTTAAATGGCAAAAATTAATTGAGAGTTATTTTAGCGCAAGAAAAAGTATAAAACTAGCTTGCCATTTTATAGACAGCAGACATAAACCAACCGTACTTGATATAATGCTTCATAATTATTTAACCGAATTAAAAATTCCTTACATCATAATTTTATCAAAGGTAGATAAACTAAAGCAATCTGAATTAGCCAAAATCAAAAAAATCGTTTCGGAAATATTTCCGGAAATTAAAATAGGCGAAAACTTATTCCTTTATTCTTCGGTAAAAAAAACAGGCAAAAAGGAGCTTCAAAAATATTTTAATTCAATCTTGTAATTTTTTACCGGCTATCACTTTTTCGTTATTAAATAAATAATTTTTTATAAATTTATAGTTTAGTGAAACTTAACTAATTCACTTTCTCATTATTTTGAGGACTCAACCGTATAATGCATCTAAGTACTAGAGATAAAAAAAGAATACTTATATTTCTTATTATTCCAATTTTAACTTTAATCCCTATTTTTACAAATGATTCAACTTTGAAAATTATAGCTTCAATTGTATTAATTATTTACGTGGGATTTATAATATTTCTTAGGGATTCAATTAAAATTAAAGAAATATTTGAAAGGGATGACGATCTTTACATCGGTTATGATGAAGATGATGTTGATACTACTTACACTTACGAACCGGACGCCGGCGAAGATTTTAAAATAATTTCCGGACCGCAAAATTCCGGCGTATTAAATTCCGCTAACTCCACAATCAGTCCCGTTCTCAAAACAGGCGGAAAAACAACATTTAAACCCGAAGACCTGAAAGAAACTTTTGAAAAAATTGCATTCGAAGAAGTTCCGGATGATGTTAACCAAGACGAAGAATTTGTTTTTGTTTTAGAAAAAATATTGAATGTAATTAAAGAAGCATTTTTGGCGCATACCGTTTTATTTTTTTGGTACAATCAATCTAAACAAAAATTAACGTTGGAAAAATTTATTTCGGAATCTGACGAAATTAAAAATGAAAAATTTGATATTGAAGATGACATATTAAGCAAAATTGTGTTGAAGGAAGAACCCGAATTGCTTACCGATATTACCGGCGCTGCGGAAATGGATGTAATAAGATATTACGAATCTCCTCAGGGAATTAAAAGTTTTGTCGGCGTTCCTTTGTTTTATAATAAAAAATTAACCGGCGTTTTGGCGCTGGATTCTAAAGCTCAAGATACATTTGGAATTGAAACAATCTATAATTTGGGAAGATTTGTTCGTGTAATTGCCATTATTATATCTTTGTTCGAAGAAAAATTTATCGATTCCAATGCTCAAAAACGCTTAAAATCTTTATTGGGCGTTCTAAATTCAAGCAAAAAATTTCAAGATGAACAGGAATTGGTCGAAACAATAGAAAACGCCGTGAAAGATTTAATACCTTGGGATGCTTTCACATTTGTTTATTTCGATCCTAAACTGCAAAAGTTTAGAATTACAAAAATCGTAAATAAAACATCTTTAAAATATGTAGGCGAAAATCTGGAAATTCAATTAAACGGCTCATTAGTAGGTAAAGCAATTTTAACCGGTGTGCCGGTAAATGTTGAAAATACCACGGATGCTAAACAATTCCGTTTCTCAGAAAACGAAGATGTTAGTTTCGACGGCTCTTTTTTAGCCGTTCCTTTAATTTACGACGACCAAAGTTACGGCGTTTTGTGTTTTGAAAGTTTAAAGAAAAATATTTACGCTCCCGCAGATGTTAAATTTATGAGAAGCGTGGCAAAACTTTTTAGTTTTATTGTTTATGCATATTCCACAAATAATATTCTTAAAAGCTTGCTTTCGGTTGACGTGGAAACCAGGGCTCTTAATTCACACACTTTTGTTGAAAGAATGGGAAGCGATTTGTTAAAAGCTAAAGAGTTGGAAATTCCGACTGCAATTTCGCTAATCCAAATTGATGATTTTTTGGATGAAGGTTCGTTATTCGAAGAAGATCCTTTCCCAAAGGTTTTGAAGTCTATTACCCAAACAATAAAAGATGAGATAGCCACTACAAATTTATTCGGCAGACTTAATGAAAAACTTTTTGCGGTTTTCTTTTTTAACAAAACAACTAAGGATGTTTTCTTGTGGTCTGAAAAATTAAGAATTAAAATTGCCAGAAAACCAATAGCGGTTTTAGCAAAACAAACCACATTCACGGTTTCAATCGGAGTGGCTTCCGGCAAAAACAAAATCGACGTTGAAGAAGTAATTCATAATGCTGAATTAGCGTTAAATAAAGCCATCGAAAAAGGTGGTAATTCTGTTAAAAGTATTAATTAGTTATGAAAAATTTTACAGTTGTTGTTCTTGATGGAGTTGGAATTGGCGAATTACCGGACGCTGCCGAATACGGCGACGCGGGAAGTAACACCCTTGGCAACATTGCCAAAGTTTTAAATGGAATTAATTTACCGAATTTAGAAAAAATGGGACTGGGAAATATTGCAGAAATAAAAGGAATTAAACCGCAAGAAAATCCGGCGGCTTCTTTTGGAAAAATGAAAGAAGTTTCAACCGGTAAAGATTCTACTTCAGGGCACTGGGAATTGGCTGGATTGAAAGTTGATTTTAAGTTTCCCGTTTATCCGGAAGGATTTCCCATAGAAATTATTGAAAAATTCAAAGCTGAAACCGGAGTTAAAGGAATTCTTGGAAATAAACCCGCATCGGGTACGGTAATTATTAACGAACTCGGTGATGAACACGTAAAAACCGGATATCCGATAGTTTATACATCCGCCGATTCGGTTTTCCAAATTGCAGCTCACGAGGAAATTATTCCTCTGGAAAAATTATACGAAATATGCCAAATTACTCGTAATAAAGTTATGGTAGGCGAACATGCTGTTGGTAGAATAATAGCCAGACCATTTTTAGGTAGGAATGGAAATTATACGCGAACAACCAATAGGCGCGATTTTTCGGTTGACCCGGTTTCGGATACGGTTTTGGATTATCTTCAAAATGCAAGAATAAAAACCGTGGCAATCGGTAAGGTAAATGATTTGTTTAATTACAGGGGAATTGATATAAAAGCTAAAACAAAATCCAATTCCGAGGGAATCGAAAAAATTATGCATTATTCCAAAAAAATGGAGAATAGTTTTATATTTGCAAATTTAGTCGATTTTGATGTATATTTTGGACATCGGAACGACCCCGAAGGTTTTTATAAAGCATTGAAACAGTTTGATTCTGTTTTGCCGGATATAATAAATTCTCAAGATGAAACAGACGCTTTAATTATTACAGCCGATCATGGAAATGATCCAACTACCCCAAGTACCGATCACAGCAGGGAATATGTTCCGTTATTGTTTTACAGAAAAAATCAAAAATGGAGAAATTTGGGAATTAGAGAAACTTTTTCAGATGTGGCTCAAACTGTGGCTCATTTTTTTAGTGTTAATAACGATCTGAACGGGGAGAGTTTTTTAAATGAATAACGATCTTTTATTTCAATTTGAAACAATCATTGATGATGAAGGAAATATAGAAATACCAAAAGAAAAATTCATGCAATTGCGTAATAACGGTATTCAAAAAATTTTAATAAGTGTAAAAAAATGCACAAATAAATCGGAATCTTTGAACATTAATTCAAATATAAGCGCCGGAATAAAAAAAATGCAAGCTTTACCCGGTGAAGTGGTTGATAAATTTATGAGTTCCAAAGGGAAACTTGTGAATTTTTCATTAAGGAATGATTTTTGAGCAAGAAGAATAAAAAACCCGAGTTTTTAGTTGAAACGGACATTTTGTTAGATCATTTGACATTTTCAGGAAAAGGTTTATCTAAACTTGAAATTGCAATGATGAACGGTTTATGTTTTACAACCGTTCTTAATGCATCCGAGTTACTTTATGCTGCAAAAAATGAAGAAGAACGCCAAGTTGTTATTTCTATGCTGAGTGCAGTTAAAGTTTTGGGGCTTCATTCAAGATATAGTTTGTCGGTTTATGAGTTTAGCAATAAAGTAAAAAGCTTACGAGATGCAATTTTTTGTGTTGTGGCTAAGTTAAATAAATTACCTATATTAACCGATGATAATGAAAAATTTGTAAATTCGGGTATAAAAATAATTAATATTAAAGATTTGAGAGGATAAAGTGCATTTAGGAAAAGTAATAGGAACAGTTTGGTCTACGCGAAAAGACGAAAAATTAGTAGGTGCTAAATTTTTAATAGTCAGACAGCTCGATTTGGATTATAATCCGCAAAATAATTTTGTGGTTGCGGTAGATTCGGTTGGAGCCGGGGTTGGGGAAATTGTTCTTTATGCACAAGGAAGTTCAGCCCGCCAGACAACTTTTACCAAAGATAAACCTGTCGATGCTGTTATTATGGCAATTGTAGATAAATTGGATATTTCGGTAAAAGAGAAATTAGAGGAGTCGATTAAAAACTGATGGTACTTGGTAAAGTTATAGGAACAATTTGGGCAACAAGAAAATATGAAGCCGTGAAAGGTTATAAATTACAATTTGTTCAACCTTTAAATTCCCGCTTGGAAAATATAGGCGACCCCATAATTGCCGTAGATACAATTGGAGCCGGACCCGGTGAAATTATTTTTTATGCAACTTCCAGCGAAGCTGTTATTGCAATGGATGTTAATATGGCACCTGTTGATGCATCGATTGTTGGAATAGTAGATTCTGTTAATTCCCAAATTAATTCGGAGAATTTACTTTGAAAATTACAAAACAATTTACTAATAGAGAAAGTCAATCATTAGACAAATATCTGCAGGAAATAGGCAAAGTTGATCTGCTGGAACCGGAAGAAGAAATTGAATTGGCTATTAGAATAAAAAAAGGCGATTCCAAAGCTTTGGAAAAATTAGTTAAATCTAATCTAAGATTTGTTGTAAGTGTTGCTAAACAATATCAAAATCAAGGTCTCTCTCTCGGCGATTTGATTAATGAGGGA
>JALSTI010000083.1 GCA_026983795.1 Melioribacteraceae bacterium | reverse complement strand
AATATTTGGATGCAAAAACTATGGTAATAGGAAGAGATGTGAGAAAATCCTCACCCGAATTGTCTGAAGCGTTAAGTAATGGAATTACGGATTCCGGTTCGAACGTAGTAGACTTGGGATTGTGCGGCACCGAAATGATTTATTATGCCACGCCAAAGTTTAATGCGGACGGTGGAGTAATGATAACCGCCAGTCATAATCCGCCGGAATATAACGGATTGAAATTTGTGAAGGAAGGTTCCAAACCTATGGGCTACGATTCGGATTTGAAATATATAGAAGAAATGATATTAAACGACGACTTGGGAAATACGCCGGCAATTAAAGGTAATGTTGAAAGAAAAAATATAATGAAGGAGTTCATAGATAACCTTCAAAACTTTTTTGATGCAAACAAAATTCAACCATACAAAGTTGTAGTAAACGCCGGTAACGGTTGCGTGGGTCCTGCTCTGGACGCAATAGAACCATACCTTCCTATAAAAATGATTAAAGTTTTTCACGATCCCGATCCCTCCTTCCCTAACGGTGTGCCCAATCCGCTTCTACCGGAAAACCGGCAATCGACTATTAACGCAATTAAATCAAACGATGCGGATTTTGGCGTTGCGTGGGACGGTGACTACGACAGATGTTTTTTCTTTGATCGCCAAGGGAATTTTATTGAAGGATATTATATTGTAGGTTTATTAGCCAAATCAATTCTGAAAAAATTTCCGGGTGAAAAAATAGTACACGATCCACGATTAGTATGGAATACCGTTGACGTTGTGGAAAAAGCCGGCGGTGAAGCAATAGTTTCTAAAAGCGGACATGCATATATTAAACAAAAAATGAGAGAAGTAAACGCAATTTACGGCGGCGAAATGTCGGCGCATCATTACTTCAGGGATAATCATTATTCGGATAGCGGAATGATACCTTTTTTATTAATACTGGAATTAATGTCGACAGAAAAAAAACCTTTGGGTGAACTGGTTGGCGAAATGATTAAATCCTATCCGTGTTCCGGCGAAATTAATTCTAAAATTCCCAATCCCCAAAAAAAACTTGAACAATTAAAGGAAAAGTATTCCGACGGCAAGCAAGACTTTCTTGACGGAATAAGCGTGGAGTATGAGAATTGGAGATTTAATGTAAGAATGAGCAACACCGAACCACTGTTAAGATTAAATGTTGAAACCAAAGGAGATAATAAATTATTAGAGGAAAAGACAAAAGAATTACTAGACTTTATCCGGAACTAAAATTATTTTTTATTTTTTGTAAATTGAAATAGGACGAAATAATTTTTAATAAGAACAATTATCAGTTAGTATCGTCTAAAGGTTTACAAATAAAAATTGGAGTTCATAATGGGCGATCAAAAAGAAAGATCTATTGACGTTGATAAACTTTTAAAAAACAAGCTAAAGTCAATTAGTGTTGGTGCTATAGAAGACGGTATAGCCAAAGTTGTTTCGGAAATGGTTGGCGAGGATTATAAATGCACAATTAGCGAAGTAAAATACACATTATTTTCCGGCGCCGATTTTCACGTTAAAATTGAATTAAGCTATAATCCGGAAGACTAGTTTCCTTAGTTGACCCTTAAAAGGTTAACTATAATACTTTTAATTTATTTACTGGACCTGATGAATATCCCGCTAAACATTTTCATTATTTTAATAACTATTCTAGGACTTTGGGGAGGAGCCGTTTGGGTAGTTGATTCCGCAACACATATAGCTAAAAAACTCGGCGTATCCGAATTGATTATCGGCCTAACGGTTGTTGCAATTGCCACTTCCCTTCCGGAATTTGCAGTTACGGTTTCGGCGGCAATAAAAGGAAGGTCTGCAATTTCTTTGGGAAATGTTGTCGGCTCAAATATATTCAATTTAGGTTTTATTTTAGGATTAGTAACGGTTATTAAAAGTATATCCATCCCTAAAAAATTACTTACCCGCGACGGATTTTTGTTGCTTGGTACCGGGATAATGCTTTTGATTTTCTTTTGGGATCACGAACTTAATTTTTTCGAAGGAATACTTTTGGTCTCTACTCTTGGTATATATCTTTATATTCTATACAAACAGAAAGAAAGTATAGATGAAGAAGTGCCGGGTGGAAATTTTAAGTGGATGGATATTCCTAAATTAATTATTGGCGTCGGCGTTATAATCCTTAGCGCTAATTATCTCGTAGATTCCGCATCGGCAATTGCAAGGCATTTTCATGTATCGGAATGGTTAATTGGTATTACCATAGTTGCCGCGGGAACATCGATGCCGGAATTTGCAACTTCTATCGTTGCATTAAAAAAAGGAAGGCACGGAATTTCAATCGGTAATTTGGTCGGTAGCGATTTATTTAATATGTTAGGCGTACTGGGAACCGCTTCCATAATGAAGCCATTGCACATTAGCAGCAGCGAATATTTTGGTTTGATTTTATTAGCAATTTCGTATATAATATTATTGATTATGATGCGAACCGGTTGGAAACTTAGCAGGGTAGAAGGAATTTTACTATTGTTAATTGCAATAATTCGCTGGTCAATAGATTTCTTTTAGGTTATTACATTTTTCATTTCGTTCAACACAAAATTAATTTCATCTTTCGTATTATAAAAATGCGGCGAAAACCGTATTTGCCCTTCCCGAAGTGAGCACTTAATGTTTACACCGGTTAGTTTATCAAAAACAACTTCCGCGTTGTTAACCGGACAAGTAACTATTCCAGCAAGATTATTTTTACTTACGCCGTTTAGTATGGGATTTAATCCCATATCGCTTAATTTATTTATAAAATAAGAAGTATTTTCCAGCACTGTATTTTGAATATTTTCGTAACCAACCGATTCTAAAAATTGCAGCGATGCGTTTAAAGCTGTTGCACCTATAAACGACATTGTTCCGGTATGAAATCTTTCGGCGGATGCTTTGAAATTTAAATTATAATTCAGCAAATCCCATTCATCTTCCACCGAGAGCCATCCGGCAAACGGTTGATTAATTTTATTTTGCAATAATTCCGTTACATATAAATACCCCAAACCGGTTAAGCCCATTAACCATTTATGACTTCCGCCGGCAAGAAAATCGATTTGGGATTCTACTACGTCAAGAGGAATAACACCGGCGCCTTGAATTGCATCCACACAAAAAATAATATCATTTTCTTTACAAAGCTTACCGATAGAAGTTAGGTCCGCACGGAAGCCCGATAAAAACTGGACAAAACTAATCGACAGTAATTTTGTTTCCGGTTTTATCAACTTTTCAATGTCTTCCAAAGTAACCATTCCGTTAACAGATTTTACAAAATCTATTATTACACCTTTTCTTCTAAGATTCAAAAACGGATACACATTTGCCGGAAATTCTATATCGTTTAGTATTATTCTGTCGCCTTCATTCCAATTGATGCCGCCGGCTAAAATATTTAAACTGTCGGTTACACTTTTGGTAAAAGCTATTCTATCCGGCTGAGCGTTTAATAACCTTCCTAAATGTATTTTAGTCCTTGCTGCAGTATCAACCATCGATTGATAATCGTCAATCTTTTCTCTACTCCGGTTTTGGATATATTTTTGAACGCTCTCCGTTACAACAACCGGTAAAGGAGAAACCGCGGCATGATTAAAATATATTTTTCCTGAATTCAGATAAGGAAATTGTTTTCTTATTTCTTCTATATTCATTTGTTGAGCCTTAAATATATTAATATTAAAGAGCCATGATAATTCATGGCTCTTT
>JALSTI010000082.1 GCA_026983795.1 Melioribacteraceae bacterium | reverse complement strand
CACCGTCGCTTAAACCATCACCATCAAAAGGTCCGTGAACATAAATTATACGTTTAATTTCATTTTGAGAATCGTTCCAACTAATCCCTGCCGCTTCCCATGCATTTGCCGTATCACCATCATCTTTTATGCCGGTTCTATTAAGCCAAATAACCGAATCTGGGTTCTCATCATTAAGTTCCGGTTCAATTCGTCTGTTGTCATTGGAAAGTTCTAATATATTATGGGACCAAACATAAGCTGTTCCGTTAACAGCTATGTTTTGTACTTGTGGTTTTATTAAATTAGGTATTGTTAAGAAAATTAAAAATAAAAGGGAAGTGAAATTAAGCTTTTTTTTTGTATTCATTATTGTTTTACTTTATTCAATTAAAAAATATTAGAGTTATAAATTTTTATATAAAAATAGGAACTCAATTCAGATTAACATTTGTTAGGAGGAACATTATTAGTCTGAAAGAGTTCCATTGATTATAGATTATACTAAGACATTATTTTATTAATAACATCTTTTTAGTTTGAGCAAAAGAATTACCTGTTTTGATTTTATAAAAATAAACACCGGTGGAAAGTTTGGAAGCGTTAAATGAATATTTGTAACTTCCTGCACTTAATTTTTTATTAACAAGTGTTTGAACTTTTTGTCCCAATGCATTATAAACATCCAATGTTACTTTTTGAGTTTCAGAAATAGAGAATTCAATTACAGTAGTTGGGTTAAACGGATTAGGATAATTTTGAGATAAAGAAAACTTGTTAGGAATTTCTTCTCCGGTTTTTCTTTCAATGCTTGTTAACCAAGTAGCTTTTTCCTGAGGGTACCAATTTAAGTCACCCAAATGTAAACCGTCTGTACTGGCAGTTGCTAAGTTTGTATTACTATAGGTTAAGTTTTCCGGCAAAGGCCAAGGGATATCGAAAATATCACCGTTAGGTGCATAATGGCGTAACATTCCGCCAACCCAATCCCAGCCGTGATTTCTAAAAGCTTGTATCCATAAAAGTAAACTATCAGTAACGGATGTTTCCATTGTTGCGTCAAAACCAGGTTCAGCTTCAACATTATTATCATTTAAAAGGTGAGGGTAGTTTGCGTCATCGGCGAACATTGATGCTGTTCTTTCATTCATCCATGGTGTAGCCGACATACTATCAATAGAATTCCAATAATCTTTAATTGCTTGTGGCCAACCGTAAGCATTGTTAGAAATTTCAATAACACGATCAGCTTCGTTAATACCGGCAGATGCATCTATTGTATCAATATCAATTAAACCGGTAACATCACCGTCAAAGCCGTACCAGCCTTCGGAAATTTCAGTAGGTAATTGCCCATTTGAAAAAGCTCCGTAAATAATATTGTTCTTTATATGAGCATTTGTAGCCCAAGGAATAAAGAAAGGATTTATAACAGAGGCAAAAATTGTGTTATGTTCAAATTGAATATATTTAACAATTGATTTGTTAGGTAAAAGTACATAAGCGTTAATGTTTAGAATAGTATTATTGGTATAAACTAAAGAATCGCCGGGAAATTCCGCTCCGGTTCCTTGAACTTGTCCACCAAACGGATGAACTTTTTGAACCAAATTTCTAAAAACATTATTGGTAAGAAATACTCTATAATTTGTTGAGCCATACATTTCAAGAACACCGGCTCCAAAACCGTTGAAAATACATTTGTCAATTTGAAGTTTACTGGCATTACTTGCAAAGTGGATTGCATTTCCCCAATCGTCGCCAACAACTCGATCAATAGGAATACCTTGAAATAAAAGGTTTTGAAATTTAACATTAACATTATCGCCGGTAATATGGAAAAGTAAGCCGAGTAATTCTCCGTCCGGTAAATAAGCTCTAACAAGCATTGGTGGTCTTGTCGGATTGTTTGGGTCGTCATCATCTGCAATAAGTGTAAGGTTAAAATTAATTTCCATTGTTGCATCTTGCACATAGATTTTACCTCTTTCCAAACGGTAAATTCTATCAGGATTATTTCGTGCACCTGTTGATGTGGTATCTCCCATAATATATTTGTTAATTGCTCCGACCGGATTACCATCAATTTGATCGGGAACCGTAACAATATCTTGGGCAAAAATAAAGGTTGGAATTGCCATTAAAATCAAAAAAGCAATAAAAAGGTTCATAGATTTGTGCTTCATTTTTCATCTCCTATTTAATTATACATTAAGTTAGTTAGTGAATAGTTCGGTTGTTCACTTTTATATTTAATTATCAAATGGTTCCCATCTTAATCCGAATTGTAAGGTTCTGCCGTAATGCTCTTCGGAAGTAGGGAAATTTGACCCTGCATTTATTACTTTATCAATAGCAGCGGAAATATTGACCAAATTCAAATAAACTTGTAATCCTTTCCAAGGTAACTTTTGCTTCATAGAAAAATCCCATCTTAAATAATCATCGGTATATGTTCTTAGTTCCGGCCAAAAGTTAGGACCCGAAAATATATCCGATTGAAACAGCATTGATAAACGGCAAGAGAAATTTTTATAATCATAACCAAGTGCAAAATTTAGAATATTTGTTGGTTGGTTTAATAGTCTGTCGCTGTATGTTGTATCTTGATTAGTTAATTTCACTCCGTATGGTGGTTCTAAAAGGTACTCACTGTTTATTATTGTTCTTGGATATTTTGCTTCGGAGAATACATTTGTATAGTTAATGTTAAGTACAAAGCCCTTTAAGAAGGAAGGCAAATACCAAAAGTTTGTTTGCCAATCAAGCTCAATCCCTTTTACTATTGTAAGTTCCGTATTGTTTTCTTGGGTTATTATAAATTTACCTTTTTGACTTGCATCCAAGTTAAAGTCGGAAGGCTTTATTAGTATTCTTCTGTCTGTCCAAAATATCATATCCGAAATGTTTTTTCGGAATACACCGGCTGTAAATAAACCAACATAGTTATTGCTGAATGCGAAATATAAGTCTAGGTTTTCGGAACGTTCCGGTTTTAACTTATAATTATTAAATATTATTTCTTTTTGTCCAATATCTTTTCTTGGGATTATTAAATTAAAATCCGGACGTGATAATGTTTTCGTATATGCAAAACGTATTTGCAACCAATCGAAAGGTTTATATTGCAAGTGGATCATTGGTAACCAGTTATCAATACTTCTTTCTGTTGTGGTGTCTTTGTGTATGTATTTTTGTTCAGGAAAAGCTGTAGCGGAAATACCTTGGACTCCGGTATATTTGGTTTTGTTGTGTTCATATCTGATACCCGGAATAAATTTAATTTTATTTGTTAAATTAAAATCTGCCATTAAGTATGCAGCAGTTAAATATTCGTTTCCTGAATAATCAGATGTGGTTGAACTCATTTGCAAATAACTATATGTTTCGGGCGAGGGTTGTTCTAAATTACGTACTACATTTACTATTTTGTTCATTAAGTTTATATTGGCTACGGGTCCAAGATTATATTGACCTTTTAAAAATTCACCATGCTCAAAGTTTTTATCTATAAATAAAGAATATGGTAATATTGTGCTTCCCAATGGTGTTGTTTCTTGCATCCATGGGAAAGCGGTTAATATTGCATCTTTGGTCCCTTGTCCGCTACCCAAAAACAATACTCCGCCGCTTCCTTCAAAGTCGTAAAATCTATCATTATACTTATACTTTCCGCCAAATTTTATTTGCCCGTTTATTTGATTGGATATATTTATATCTGTAGCCAAATCCAACGATGCCATTATTTTTCTACCTTTTATTACTTCTGT
>JALSTI010000081.1 GCA_026983795.1 Melioribacteraceae bacterium | reverse complement strand
CGGAGGTGACTTTTATGATTATGTTCAAATCGGTCGTGATGAAGAAAGGCTCGGCATTGTTTTGGGCGATGCGGCGTCTAAAGGATTAAGCGCTGCCGCAGAAGCAATGTATATTTCGGGAGCTGTGAGAATGGCAGCTACTTTTCAATTGAAAATTTCGCCGATGATGAACAGAATTAATAAACTTGTAAATAAAATTTTTAGCGACGATAAATTCACAACGCTTTTTTACGGAGAAATTTCCAACGATACTCGCGGATTATTTTTGTACGCAAATGCGGGGCATAATCCACCGGTTTTTGTTGATTACGAATCGAAACAATTAATTTATTTGCAGCCCACGGGACCTTTATTAGGACCTGCTCCTAACTCAAAATATGAAACGGATAGTTTAAATTTTAACTTGAATGATAGTTTGGTTATTTATTCGGATGGAATTGTTGAGGCGGCAAATTCAAATTTTGAGTTCTATGGAGAAAAAAGACTGGAAAAGATTATTTTGGCAAATCATGATAAGTCGCCCGAAGAGATTGTTTACACAATTTTAGACGATGTTGTAAAATTTTCCACTGACGACAGTAAATATCAAGACGATAAAACAATTGTAGTGTTAAAACGGGTAAAGTAAATGGACCTTGTTGAAAAAATATTTAATGCAGGAGTTGTAGGAGCCGGCGGCGCGGGCTTTCCTACACACATTAAAGCAAAATCCAAAGTGGAATACATGATTGCAAACGGTGCGGAATGCGAACCTTTAATCCACAAAGATTACGAAATTATGCTACATCATTCCTCCGGAATTGTTGAAGGACTTGAATTGATGATTCGTCAAACGGATGCAAAAAAAGGGGTTTTCGGAATAAAATCTAAAAACGCTCTTGCAATTGAAGCTATTGAAAAATCGTACTCAAATGGTATGATAAGAACATTACAATTGGGCGATTTTTATCCAACCGGCGATGAATACGAATTGGTTTATGAAGCAACCGGTAAATTAATACCGCCGCATGGAATCCCTCTGGATATTGGTGCAGTTGTAGATAACGTGGAAACTCTCTACAACATTTCCAGAGCGGCTAAAGGTATTCCCGTTACGGATAAATTTGTTTGTGTTACCGGTGAAGTTAAAACCCCTTCTACTTTTTTTGCCCCAATCGGAATTACTTTCGGTGAACTGATTGAACACTGCGGAGGAACAACCGTAAAAGATTTCGGAATATTCATCGGTGGTCTATTAATGGGAACTCTTACTTTTGATCTCAATGAAGTTGTTACAAAAACAACTACAGGTATTATCATTCTTCCTAAAGATCATTATATGATTAACCGAATGAACAGACCGATTGAAAGTATGAACAGAATTGGTAAATCTGCTTGTGATCAATGCAGTTACTGTACTGAGTTTTGTCCAAGATACTTGTTGGGTTACGATGTTCAACCGCACAAAGTCATGCGTTCTTTGGAATTTACAACTACCGGAAAAGCAGTTTGGAATCAATATGCCGATTTATGCAGCTCTTGCGGTTTGTGTTCGTTGTATTCATGTCCCGAGGACCTATATCCAAGGGAAGCTTGCAATCAAGGGAAAGCCGAACTGAAAAATCAAGGGGTTAAATATGAACAGCTTAAACCCGTTAAAGTTCATCCTATAAGAGACGGTAGGAAAGTACCGTTAAAACAGTTAATGAAGAAATTAAATGTTAGTAATTACAATGTTCCAACACCTTTCAGGGATGAAGAACTTTCACCTGCTACAGTGAAAATTCCATTAAAACAGCATATTGGCGTACCGGCTGAGCCAATTGTAAAATCAGGAGATTTAGTCAATAAAGGAGATTTAATTGGGAAAGTGGATTTTAAAAATCTTGGTGCAAATGTTCATTCTTCAATACGCGGTATCGTAAAGGAAATTAATAATAACACTGTAATTATTGAGCGGAATGGTTAAACTGTATTATGAATTTTAACTTTTCATTCTCACTCAGCTAAAAAAGAGGATACAATTATGCAAATGAATTCAATTGGATTGGTAGAATTAACAAGTATTGCTGCCGGGATGCAGGCAGCTGATATAATGCTAAAAACTTCCGAGGTGGAATTGCTATTATCAAGGACAATTTGTTCGGGTAAATATATGGTCTTGGTCGGCGGTGATGTTGCCGAAGTTCAAACTTCAGTCGATGCGGTTACAAATTCATTGGATTTTGCAATTATTGATACATTCGTTATCCCGAATGTTCATCCCGATATATTTCCCGCTCTTTCAGGGCATTCCAAAATCGAAGCGCTTGAATCACTTGGTATTATTGAATCTTTTTCGGTTGCTTCTTTAATTGAAGGCGCCGATGCTGCGGTTAAAGCAGCCAGCGTTAAACTGATAGAAATACGCTTGGCAATGGCTTTAGGCGGAAAAGCGTTTTGTACATTAACCGGCGAAGTTGCCGCCGTTACTAGCGCGGTTGATTCAGGCTCACGAGTAATTGCAGAAAAGGGATTGTTAGTTAACAAAGTTGTAATTGCACAACCGAGAAAAGAATTGCTGAGTGAAATGATATAATGATTATGAAATTGTTAGTATTTACTTTAATTAATTAAGTACTCCATCGTAAAAAATAATTTGATTTGGCTTGAGTAAACTTGGGGTTTAAATAAGCCCAACTATTTTAAAGAAGTGAAGTTACTATCGTACTGCGAACGGTACAACAGGTAAGTTTAAGTTTTTAAAATCACTTAAAATAAATCGGAAATTATTTGATAGGCACCTACATAAGTCCCGATAGCGCTTCCGATTCCCGTTAGAATAAAAACAAGAAATATTTTCAATAATTTATTTTTCCACCACATTTTAATATGATTAAAATCTTCGCTAAGAGTTTCAAACTCTTTTACAACCGGAGGACGAAAATACGCTTGAACAAAAGCCGCAACATATCCGGCTCCAATTAAAGGAGACAAGCTAGTAAGCGGGGCAGCAAGGAAAACGGAAATTATTGTAAGAGGATGCGCCAATGCAATAATTCCGCCAATTGCGCTTGGTATTCCGTTAGCTAGAATCCAGAATAAAACATTATATTGGGCTGTTGCCATTCCTTTGGAATATCCGATATAAATAAGGGATAAAATTATAATTACCGGGATGCTCCAACCAATCCATTTCCAAACCGGCGAAACCGGGGGAATAGTTTCAATCTGTTTTAAGTCAACTGTTTCTTGAATATTTAACTTCTCTACAATTCCCGTTACATGTCCGGCACCAACAACCGCAACAACATTTTTACCCGGCGACCTTTTCATTTTTTCGGAAATATACGTATCCCGTTCATCTATTAGAACTTCTTTAACAACAGGCATAACCCGCCCTAACTCGTTCATAAGTTCCGTTAAAACATCCTTTTCTTTAAGTTTTTCTAACTCTGCTTCGGTTAATTCCTTTTTTTCGAAAATGCCTGCTAATCCAGCCGTCATAAATTTAAGTTTTTGAAAAAACGACATTTTATTCCACGCGCGTTTTAGGGTAATTTTAACGTCTCTGTCTACTAATTCAATATGAATATTATTTTCATGAGCAACTTTTGTGGCTTCCAACAATTCTGTGCCCGGCATAACGCCCAACTTTTTGCCTAATTTCTTTTGATAAGAAGCGAGTAATAAATTTACAAGCAATGTAGTAAGTTGTTTATTTCTGATAATCGATTTTAAATCGAGTTGTTCCCATTTCTTTTTGTTTGAAAGCGCATTAAATCTTTGTTGATCCAATTCAACGCACACCGTATCCGGCTTTTCGCACTCGATAACTTCACGTACCAAATCGGTCGATTTTTTAGATACATGAGCGGTTCCTACGATAGTAAAAATTTTAGAGTTAATCTCAACTTTTGTTACATCCGGATTTTCTATGCAGTCCTTATTGTTTTCTATTTGATTCAATTTGTATCTCTTTTATTCATTGATTTTTCAATTTCCAAAATTCTTGTTTTAAATGCGACCGGAGTAGCTGCCTTTATATTCTTTTGATAATCATAAAAAAGTATTCCTGTCTTTGCATTAACAACCGGAGATTTGTCGGACTTTTTCGTTATACGATAGAAAAAGTCACAACCTCTTTCATCAAAATTACTAACAGATATATCAATTATTAGCACATCACCGTAAAAACATTCTCTTAAATAATTAATTAAAGAATCCACCATAATTATTCCAACGCCTTCAATATCTATTTCCGTGTAACCGAGAGACTTTAAAAACCTTACTCTGGCTTCTTGAATAATTGATAAAAACGAATCGTTGCCAACATGTCCGCCATAATTTAAATCGTTTATACGCACCGGTATTTCGGTGGTAAAATGAAAAAACTCAGGTAATTTAATTTTTATTCTTGACATTTTATTCAGACATTAAGCTTTACGTTTCCAAGTGCTTGGAAGGAAGAAAATAATTAAACCGTAAATTTCCAATCTGCCAAGCAGCATAGTTAATGAATAAACCCATTTAGCGGCAGCGGGTAAAGAAGAGTAATTTTCCAGTGACCCGAGGAAACCCAAACCGGGACCGACATTTCCCATAGTAGCGGCGGCACCCGAATAAGCCGAAACCATATCCACACCCATTGCACTAACTAAAAGTCCGGCAACCGCTACAATAACCACATAAATCACAATATATAAAATTGCCGAATAAACTAAGTCCTCTTCCAATTTTTTCCCATCCATTATAATATTTATAATCGCATTCGGATGAAGATTTTGTTTTATTTCCCTTGCGATTGCTTTCAGAAAAACAACTATCCTATCCACTTTGATTCCGCCGGAAGTGGAACCGGCAGATGCGCATTGTAAAGTCATAAGAACCAATGCCATTTGCGCAAACGGAGGCCACACGGAAGAATCTGCATTTGCAAAACCCGTTGAGGTGCCGACCGATAATACTTGGAAGGCAGAATATCTTAACGATTGCCAAAACGTGTGATAATTATGTCCCCATATGTTTAATGCTACCAGAAGAATAACAACAATATTTGCGCCCACGTAATATTTCAAAACCGAAGAAGCTTTAACTTCCTTAAATCTTCCCGTTACCGCGGCAAAAAGCAAAGCAAAGTTCATTCCCGAAAGCAGCATAAAAACCATAATAATAATTTCGATTGAAAGTGAATGGAAAGCCGCTACGCTTGCATTTTTAGTTGAAAAACCTCCGGTTGCAACTGTAGAAAAAGCATGTGTAACTGCATCGAATAAATTCATACCAGCAAACATCAATAAAATTGTTTCGATAGTAGTTAAACCGACATAAACCCATAAAATTATACGGACTGCGTCTCTGCTGCGCATTTTAAATTGCCTAAGGGCAGTCGGCGACATTTCCGAACGGTATAATACCAATCCCGCAGAACCTAAAGACGGCATAACGGAAAGGACAAAAACTATTATTCCCATTCCGCCAATCCAATGTGTAGAAGCCCTCCAAAATAAAATTCCAAGCGGCAAACTTTCAATTTGATTTAGAATTGTTGAGCCGGTTGTTGTGTATCCGGAAACACTTTCGAATATTGCATTCGTAAAAGAAAATTCTCCGCCCCACATTACATACGGAATTGTTCCGATAAACACCGATAGAATCCAAGCGCCTACAACAATCAGAAGACCTTCGGTATACGTAATATCATCGATAGAAGGTACAAATATTATCGGAAATACTCCGAAAAGTATTGTAATTATAGTTGAATATAAAAGTGGATAGAACGAACTCTCATGATAAAAGAAAGAGATTAACGTTGATATCAATAAAAAAAATGAGTTCAGTAATATTACAAAACCAACATACCTGAAAATTACATATAATCTCATTTATGCTGCTCGTCTAAATTTGTATATGAACTGAGCAAATAAATGGATTCGGAAAGTTTGGCTATTTCGTCATCCATAATTGGTTGAAACCTGATCGGTTTGCCTTTTGAAATAAAATCATCAATTTGTGTTTTAATGGTATTAAGCGGTTTAACAATATAATGATTGATGAAATAATTAAATAATAACGTAAAAACAATTGCAGCTATAATAGCAACAATACCGGGAATTATTGCCCTTCGTGCTCTGCCGCGTATTTCAACTATTGTTTTTTTCAACGATATTTGATTATAATCTATAAGTTTATCTATCTTTTTTAAACTTTGGTTAAAAGCCGGAACAATTTTACTTTTATATAATTCCAATTTATTTGTTTTACCGGTTAATATTAAAATTTCCTTCCATTTATTTTCATAAACATTAACGGAAGAGATAAGAGGAGTTAAAATTTTATTTTCATCTTTATCGGAGTATTTTTGTTTATAATTTTTAATCTCCGATATAAATTCTGACATGTTTGCGTTTATATTAACGTTGGTTCCGGACATATATAACAATATATTTTCCCTGTCTTTCCGTTCCATAATTTCGCGAAATGTTTTAGAAACTTCTATTTTCTGGTACTTGTCACCAATAATTTTTTCCAAACGTTCCCCGAAAAATTTGACTTGTATAATTGACCAAGCGCCTGCAATAAATAACATAACTGCCAAAATTGCAAAACCGGCTAATATCTTATATTGTAGTTTCATAATTCAACCAGATAAAATTTCTAATTATTGAGACAAAATATAAGAAAATCTTAGTCATTTTTAGAGAATGAAAAATTAATTTTATTAAATGCCGGGCACTTTATAATTTCAGTTAACTAAATTACGCGGGATGCCGTTTGGAAAAACTTTTTGAATGGTCTCTTTTATCTTTTCTATTCTATGTGCCGGATTTGGATGTGTACTGAAAAATTCGGCTTGAGAACCTCCGCCCACGGATTGTAAAATTTTCATCACTCCAATCATCGAATCCGGATTATAACCGCTTTGAGACATTAATTTAACTCCGAGTCTATCGGCTTGCAATTCATCGTCCCTCCCGAATTTAAGATTTATTAATTTACCTAAATATGCCGCCATTTGTCCGGATTGGGAAGCAGGATCGCTGGCAATTAAAATTCCGTTTAATATGCCATTAGTCAAATTTTGTTTTGCCATTTGTTGAGCCGAATGCCGGGCAACCACATGTCCTATTTCATGACCGAGAACGCCGGCAAGTTGACCTTCAGTTTTTAATTTTCTAAGTAACGCAACCGTAATAAAAACTTGACCGCCGGGCAATGCAAATGCGTTAATTGTCCGACCGTCATTCAATAAATGAAAGTCAAACTTATACGGAGTTTTGGAAGCTTGACTATTTCTAACAATTTTTTCTCCAACTTTTTTTACCAAATTTTGATATCTCGGGTCGGGATAAATTCCACCGTATTGCCTAATCATTCTTGGCGCAGCTTGCAATCCAAGGGTAATTTCCTGCCGGGGAGTAATACTTATATACTGGTTTTCCCCGGTAACAGGATTATATTCTTTAGATCCTAAATAAGAAATTAAAGAAAAAACGACAAAAACCAGCGCTATAATTAATCTGCTTTTGCCATAAGACCTTGTTCTTGTAAATGTTCTGCTCATAAAAAAAATGTTAATCTTCAGGTACTAGTTTTTCAACTTCAAGCAATTCGTAAATACCGCCTGCAACTGCACCGAATATGATATGGGTTAAAACAAAGGACCAACTTCCCAACGGGAAAAACCACGGGAAAAAATAACTAACGGAATAAAAATTAATTAAATATATCGAAAGACCCAAAACTGCGCCGCCGAGAATTCCGACTAACAGTCCCCACCTGTGTAAAATAAAAGCAATTAACATTGTAAATAACATCGAAAAAACAAAAACGGAAGCAATGCCGAATATTAAAGCCTGAAAATCAAATGTTGCCGGCGGGGCTAAAATATTTTCGCCTAAAAATACGGATGCATATAATCTGATAATAACCCAAGAATTTGTATACAAAATAACAGGAAGCACAAAAAAATTAATAACAGCAAAAACCACCGAGTTAATTATACCAGCCCAAAAAGCGGCCCGCCAATCCATAACTTGAACTAATTTTTTATTCTTTATTTTCATACCAAACTTTTATTAATTATCCGCCGTAAATTTCTTCGTAATCATCAATAGATGCCTTAACCACTTTAAGAGCATGTTCCCGGTCATAAACCATTTCTATAGATGTCAAAGACTCTTCCCCGTGAATTAACTTATAAGTTAAAAAATAATGTCTTAATCTTTCCACCAAAGCTTTCGGTAAATCGTTAATTGATTCCGCTTTTCCCCAGATATTATCATTTTCCAAAACACCGATAATTTTATCGTCGGCTTCGCCATGATCCACCATTTGAAATCCGCCCACAACGCGAGCGTGTAAAATAACCTCGGATTTATTAATAGGTCTTTCGCTTATTACGCAAATATCCAACGGATCGCCGTCTCCCTTAACTGCTTTTGGAGAAAGTTTGGAAAGTCTTTCCCCGCAAAATGTTCTCGGAATAAAACCGTAGAGCGAAGGCGGTTGCGATGATGTACGTTGAGGTCTGTCAACTCTTAAATAACCGGTTTGTTTATCCACTTCATACTTAACCAAATCGAATGGTGTTATTTCTATATATGCATTTACAAAAATCGGAGGTTCCTTACCAACTTCCAGTCCGTGCCACGGGTGAGGCCTCCATTTATAAAAAGGTTTGGGAAATTTCATTTACATTTAATCCTTTCTAAATTATTAAAATTTGTGAAATAAGTTAAGCATTTTTAAATTTTATTTCTAAAAATTCGATGATGTCCGGAGCGGAAAATATAAAAAAAATCTTGTAAATCTCATTTTAAATCATTTAATTGCATTTTGTACTTAAATTTTGATAACCGTCACAATTAATTAGTGTAGCAATCAATAATTTCTTAATAAAAAATTAATATAAGATGAACAGCGAATTTAGAAAAAAAGAAGTGAAAAATTTAACGATGGAGGCAATTTCCAAAGGGATTTATAAGGAAACCGCCCAGTTTGGTTTTTCCACACAAGATTATATTAAACTTGTAAACAGCTTGTTAGATTTAACAATGACAAACTCAATTAAAAATAACTCCTCAAACGGAGGGCAAACCGTAAAGGAAAAAGTTAAGAAAATAGAATTGCCTATTCAAGGGGAAAACGTTATTGTTAGATTGTTCGATGAAAAAAAAGATAAAAAAACAGTAACTAAATGGTTAAACGATGAAAAGGGCAGACTGTTCTTACTTTCCAGGCTTACATCCAAAAGATGCGATTTTGATGAATTAATTCATAATAAAGATAATGAATTCGGCATTGTAACAACGCTCAATTCAGATCCTATCGGGTTGCTCGGATTTTTAAACATCGATCAAAAGCAAAGAAAAGCCGAACTAAGAAAATTAATAGGAGTAGACGAATACAGGGGCAGAGGATACGCAAAAGAAGCTACTAAATTATGGATAGATTATGGAATTCATCATCTTAATTTAAGAAAAATATATTTACATACAATAGGCACAAATATTGCTAATATTAGATTGAATAAAGATTTAGGATTCAAGATAGAAGGTATTTTGCGCCAAGAAACATTAATAGATAACGAATTTCAAGATGTTTTAAGAATGGCACTTATTGTAGATCATCAATAGAAAGGATGTTTTTCCGGATTAAAAATTTGCTTATATACTTGTTTTATTGATTAAATTATATGATGTTTACAATTGTGAATTAATAAATTTTACAAACATCTAATTATGATTTTACTGCGGAATTTTAAGAAAAAAGTCAATTTACTTCTATTCAGACATTGTCCGGATCATTAACAACCTTTCCTTTCTTTAAGTTTTAATTTTAACATAGGAGAACTAATATGTGCGGCATAGTAGGTTATATCGGAGATAAAAATTCCGTTCCAATTATAATTGAAGGACTTAAAAGATTAGAATACCGCGGTTACGATTCAGCCGGTGTGGGTATTTTGGAAAATTCCCATGTTAACGTTGTAAAAAAAGTCGGAAAGGTAAGTATATTAGAATCCGAAATGACTGACAGACCAATAAATTCAACCGTTGGAATTGGTCATACCCGTTGGGCCACGCACGGCGCTCCAACCGAAGAAAATGCCCATCCTCATTTTAATAACGATAAAACTTTATGCCTTATTCACAACGGCATAATTGAAAACTACAGTGTACTAAAAAAAGATTTATTGAAAAAAGGATATGAATTTTATTCCGAAACCGATACCGAGGTATTGGTTCATTTAATCGACAGCTTCCTCAAAAAAGGAAACGGTTTGCTTAAAAGCGTGCGCAAAGCTTTGGTAGAAGTTGAAGGGACATACGGAATTGCCGTAATATCTTCGTTGGAACCGGATAAAATTATAGCAGCGCGCAGAGGTTCTCCGTTGGTTATTGGCGTGGGAAATAACGAAAATTTTATCGCTTCCGATGTAACCGCATTAATTACGCATACAAGTCAAGTTGTATATTTAGACGATAACGAGGTGGTTGAAGTATACAAAGACAAATTTAAAGCTAAAAATATTAAAGATGAAGATATAATTAAAGAAGTTCACGAAGTTACCATAGCGTTGGATGAAATCAGTAAAGGCGGATATCCTCACTTTATGCTGAAGGAAATTATGGAACAACCCGAATCCATAACAAATTCTATGCGCGGAAGATTAATTCAAGAAGACGGAATTTCCAGACTTGGAGGAATACGCAATCAGATTGACAGAATAGCCAATTCAAAAAGGATAATAATTAGTGCATGCGGAACATCTTGGCATGCCGGATTGGTTGGCGAATATATGTTGGAGCAATATACGGGAATTCCGGTTGAAGTTGAATATGCTTCCGAGTTTAGATACAGAAATCCCGTTATTAATAAAGACGATACTCTCATTTTTATTTCCCAAAGCGGTGAAACCGCCGATACACTGGCGGCAATGAAAGAAGCTAAAAAGAAAGGCGCGCTTATTCTTGGCGTTTGTAATGTTGTAGGCAGTTCCATTGCGCGGGAAAGCGATGCGGGAGTTTATATACATGCCGGACCCGAAATTGGAGTTGCTTCTACAAAAGCGTTTACTTCCCAATTGATTGTGCTGGCTTTAATAACTTTGCTGATTGCACGAAGAAAAAATTTAAGCCTTGTTGACGGGCAAAATATTATAAAAGAATTGGAATCAATTCCCGGTAAAGTCCAACGTATTCTTGAACTAAACAAAGAAATCGAAAAAATTGCAGAAGATTTTGTTGATGCAAAAAACTTTTTGTATTTGGGAAGGGGATATAACTTTCCGGTTGCACTGGAAGGCGCTTTGAAATTAAAAGAGATTTCATACATTCATGCCGAAGGTTACCCGGCTGCCGAAATGAAACACGGTCCTATTGCCTTGATTGATGAAAATATGCCGACGGTATTTTTAGCCCCGCACGATTCGGTTTATGATAAAATAGTTAGTAACATAGAAGAGGTAAAAGCACGAAAAGGAAAAATAATTGCAATAGCAAGCGAAAATGATAACACTATTGATAACCTTGCCGATTATTCAATTAAAATTCCCGAAACTATTAGAATGCTGATGCCTGTTTTAAATGTTATTCCTCTGCAATTACTATCATATCATATAGCGGTTAAAAAAGGATTGGATGTTGACCAACCCCGCAATTTGGCTAAAAGCGTAACTGTGGAATAAAACTTAAAATACGGTTTATCCATTTTAAAACATAGATTGAGAAAATTTTAGAATTACATAAATAATCAGTATTACAGAATAACTTAAGGAGAAAAACGATGTCTAAGAAAAATGTTTTAATCATGGGCGCTGCCGGACGTGACTTTCACAATTTTAACGTTTATTTCAGAGATAACGAAAATTACAACGTAGTGGCTTTTACCGCAACTCAAATCCCGAATATCGAAGGAAGATTGTATCCACCGGAACTTGCCGGAAAATTATATCCCGAAGGTATTAAAATATATCAAGAGTCCGAATTAGTGGATTTAATAAATAATTTAAAAGTAGACGAAGTTGTTTTTTCGTATTCCGATGTACCGTTTAATTATGTTATGACGAAAGCCTCAATCGTTAATGCGGCGGGAGCATCTTTCCGCCTGATGGGAGCTAATGAAACAATGTTGGAAAGTTCTAAACCCGTTATTTCCGTACTGGCTGTCAGAACCGGATGCGGGAAATCTCAAACTTCAAGAAAAATTGTTAAAATTTTAAGAGAAAACGGTAAAAAAGTTGTAGCTATCCGTCACCCTATGCCGTACGGGGATTTGGTTAAACAAAAAGTTCAAAGATTTGCCGCTTTAGAAGATTTGAAAAAACATGAATGCACAATTGAAGAAATTGAAGAATATGAACCCCATATTGCGCTTGGCGGAATAATTTACGCCGGAGTTGATTATGAAGCAATTTTAAGAGAAGCCGAAAAAGAAGCCGATATAATTTTATGGGACGGCGGAAATAACGATACTTCGTTTTATAAAGCCGATCTTACTTTTACCGTTGTTGATCCGCACCGTCCCGGGCATGAATTGATGTATTATCCGGGAAATACGTCGTTAAGAATGGCAGATGTTGCTATAATTAATAAAATTGATTCTGCCGACGAGAAAAACATTTTAACCGTTATGAATAATGTTAGAAGCGTAAATCCCACTGCTACTATTATAGAAGGCGCTTCACCTTTAATTGTTGGCAAACCTGAAATTATAAAAGGCAAAAGAGTTTTGGTAATTGAAGACGGACCCACATTAACCCATGGTGAAATGAAATACGGCGCCGGGACTGTTGCCGCTCAAAAATTAGGCGCTTCGGAAATTGTTGACCCTCGTCCGTACACCGTCGGAACAATTACCGACACTTTCAAAAAGTACCCGGATATCGGAATTTTGCTTCCTGCAATGGGCTACGGCGAACAACAGATGAAAGACCTTGAAGCCACTATTAACAAAGTCGATTGCGACGCGGTTGTTATCGGCACACCAATTGACCTCGGAAGAATTTTAAATATTAACAAACCAAGCACGCGCGTAATGTATGAACTTCAAGAAATCGGTAATACTACATTGGAATCCGTATTGAAAGAAAAGGGAATTATATGAAAAAGTTAGCCGTTGTTGCCTTTGGTGGAAATGCTCTTTTGCAAGGTAACGAGGTTGGTACAATTGAACAACAAGAAAAACATACATTCGATACGTGCGAACAGCTTATTGGGCTGATTAAAAACGGTTATAATATAATAATTACCCACGGAAACGGTCCGCAAGTCGGAAATATTTTATTACGAAACGAAGCCGGCTGGAAAGAATATAAAATTCCCAAAATGCCTTTGGATATTTGTGTGGCAGATTCTCAAGGAGGAATCGGTTACATGATTGAACGGCAGATGCGGAATGTACTGGCAAAACATAAAATCAGAAAAAACGTAATAACATTAATTACCGAAGTGCTGGTGGATATTAAGGATCCTGCTTTCGATAATCCGACAAAACCGATCGGTCCTTTCTATCTAAAAGAAGAAGCCGACCTTTTGGCAAAAGCCAATAAGTGGATATTTAAAGAAGATCCACGGAAACGGGGTTGGCGTAAAGTTGTGGCTTCTCCTAAACCAATCGATATATTGAACAAACGTGTGATTGGCAGTCTGGCTAGAAAAGGAAATATCGTTATTGCTGTCGGCGGCGGCGGCGTTCCGGTTTATAAACATAAAGACAAACATCTTGAAGCAATTGAAGCGGTAATTGATAAAGACCGGGCTTCGGCACTTCTTGCCAAAGAGATAAAAGCCGACTCATTTTATATAATTACCGACGTTCCGAAAGTATATATTAACTTTAATACCAAACAGCAAAAAGCGCTTAATAAACTAAATGTTAAAAGAGCCAGATATTATTTAAGTAAAGGTGAATTTGCAGCCGGAAGTATGCAGCCGAAAATAGAAGCTTCTTTGGACTTTGTTGAAAACGGCGGCAGGGAAGCCGTAATTACCAATACTGAAAGTTTACCGAAGAAAAATTGCGGAACCAGAATAGTAAAGGAATCATAATTCAGTTAATAAAGTACAAATATTTTTATTAGCGCTTTGCGTTTTACTACAAAATTATTTGGAGATGAAATTATGGCAATAAATATGAAAGGGAAGAGTTTAGTATCAATAAATGATCTTACTCTCGAAGAAATTTATCAAATTTTTGACGTTAGCAAAACTCTCAAAGAGAAAAAATTAACAGGAGAACCGCATAGAATTCTTGAGGGAAAAACTCTAGGAATGATTTTCTCAAAACCTTCTACAAGAACACGGATTTCTTTTCAAACGGGAATCTATCAACTCGGCGGGACGGGAATGTATTTTGGTCCTAATGATTTACAACTTGGGAAAAGCGAAAATATTCACGACACTGCAAAAGTACTTTCCAGATATTTGGACGGAATAATGATCCGTACTTTTGCCCATCAAGATGTTGTTGATTTAGCCAGATTCGGTTCTATTCCGGTTATTAACGGTTTAACCGATCTTTTACATCCGTGTCAGGTATTAACGGATTTGTTCACAATTTTAGAGAAAAAAAGAACATTCAAAGGATTGAAATTAGCTTATCTTGGTGACGGTAATAATATGGCGCACAGTTTGTTGCACGGATGCTCAAAAGTAGGAATAGATATAACTCTGGCAACGCCGTCTAACTACGAACCGGATAAAGACATTGTTGAAAATGCCAAGAATAACGCTAAAATAATGGGCAGCCAAATAAATATAATTAATGATCCGGTTGAAGCAGTAAAAGATGCTGATGTTATTTATACCGATGTTTGGGCAAGTATGGGTCAGGAAGCCGAAGCCGAAGAACGGAGGAAACATTTTGTTAAATATCAAGTAAATCCTGATTTAGTTAAAAATGCAAAAGACGATTATATTTTCATGCATTGTTTACCTGCTCATCGCGGAGACGAAGTGGTTGACGAAGTAATCGATTCTAATAATTCGGTAGTATTTGACGAAGCGGAAAACCGTTTGCACGTTCAAAAAGCTATAATGGCATTAGTGATGTAATATTAAAAGCAGTGCAAAAAGATATTTGAACTTTTGGAATAAATTGTTATTTTTGTGCTTCATTTTTAGGGCGGATAGCTCAGTTGGTAGAGCAAAGGACTGAAAATCCTTGTGTCGGCGGTTCAATTCCGTCTCCGCCCACAACCTGATTTTTGCCAGGTTTCTTTGGCCGTGAATACCAACCGCGGCTTTTTTATTTACCGGCAAATCATCATTCCCCAATCCATTTTAAACCTCTTAATAAAATTGAATTAAATTATTTAAAAATATTCTTGAATGATGGTAATAATTTTCATAATATTTATAAAGGATAAACAAAATTTCGCAAACACATACAATCAATTCGTCCTTTATTAATAATAGTTATGTGGTTAAGAATAGGAATTATATATTTTTACATAATAATTTAGTGATAAATTGTAGTTTAATAGCAATATAGATGTTTTCCAATGTTTGTCAGCAGATTGGAAGTACTTGTAACCAATAAATTGAGGTCAAAGAAATGAAATATTTTAGTTGTTTTGTATTTTTTGTCCTAATTATTTTAGTTTCATCTTGTGATGATGAACCAACTAAAGTTCAAACCGGAGTAATTTATGTTACGGTAGTAGATGAGGGCAACTCTCCAGTCCCAAATGAAAAAATTATAATCCTGCCAGATAGCTTAGTTAAATATACAGATGCAAATGGAATATGTAAATTTGAAGTTGAACCTGGTGATTATTATGTCAACGCAAATCTTCCGGGACCGGGTCCTGCTGGTTATTATTATCATAAACTAGTTGTGGTTAAAAGTAATGAAACAATAAAAGTAAAGCTATTGGCTTGTCTATCTTGTGTGTAACTAATCTACATAAATTAACAGTTCATTTTTTTAATCAACAAATAATTGACAAAAAGAGTTGAAAAACATTTGCCATATAACCAGCTTTTTCACCCGACCGCCGCATCTGTGCGGGTTTTCCCGACTTCGACCAAAAAGCGGGCTGCGTCGAAAAGATTTAGTGTTTTTTTTTGGTTTTGTGTTGTAGGTTAAAGTTTGTAGTTTAAAAATATTTGAGTAATAAAAGATATTTCAATAAACAAAAAGTTATCGGTAAAAGTTAGTCTGCAGTTCAAAGAGGACCCTCCTTCGCTTCGGAGGAAAACGGGTGAAAAGCAACGCCGTTATGTGGCGTATTTAATATCGATAAAGTCATAATATATGACCTATATTTTGTATGTTATTTTGTTATTATAAAAAGGTCCTAATATGAAAAAGATTTCAATTTCTAATGATATAATTCCAGTTGGTCAATTTAAAGCTAGTCTAGCCAAATATCTTAGGGATATTCAAGTTCATAACAATTCTCTTATTATTACTCAGAATGGAAAACCAGCCGGAGTTTTAATCTCCCCGAAAGAATTTGATAAACTTAGAGAAAACAAATTATTTTTAGAATCTATTTCACGTGGATTATCAGACTCTGAACAAGGTAATCTTTTTACTACAAAACAATTAAAAAATCAGCTAAGCAAACGTAGAGCTAAAAAAGTATTATGAAAATTAAATGGACCAAAGAAGCTCTTTTCAATATTCAAGAAATAGAAAATTATATTTCCCAAGATAATCCAACTGCAGCAATTGAACTTACTGACAAATTAATTTCTATTGTTGAGTCTCTTTTATAATTTTCCCTAAAAAAGGCAGAGTGGTTCCAGAACTTTCTTTTGAACAAATCAGAGAATTAATTTATAAAAATTATAGAATCGTTTATTTAGTTAAGAAAAATTCCATTGAAGTACTGACTATATTCGAAGGCCACCAATTATTAGATAAAGAATATATCGTTAAGACAAAAAATAATTAATACATAACCAGCAAATCTTCATAGAAGTCCTTCGGACAACTTGGCTCAGCCAAGGGCGGACAAGCTGAGAAAACGGTTATGGTTTTCTGTCCAAAAGATAACGGACAAGTGTTAATATTTTTTTAGGGCAGTAGGTTATTTGCAATGTTGTTATATTACAAATAATGATAAATACTTATACTAATTAAAAATATACGAAAGGTAATAAATTG
>JALSTI010000080.1 GCA_026983795.1 Melioribacteraceae bacterium | reverse complement strand
CCTTTGCTGCTTCCAAAGTAAATAGTGCCGTCATTTGCAACAAGAATTGCCTGTGTAAAATTATCAACAAGACCATCTTTTTTTGTTAAGTTAATTATACGGTTGTTTTTAACTTTGACTACGCCAAATCTGGTTCCTAAAAGAATTTCGCCAGAAGGTGTTTCAGCCATATCCATAATATAAGTATCAATAAGTCCGTCTTTTTTTGTTAATTTTTTATTGTTGCTATTTGAAATAATGTTTAAGCCATAAGTCGTCCCGACAAAAATCTTGTTTTTTTGGTGAACTACAGATTTAGCAACATTTGCAAAATAAATATTAGAGAGAGGAATTACCTTTTGCGTTTTGCCTTTTTGGACCACCAAACCTTTTTGAGTTCCGAGAAACAGATTCCCCTTTTCGTCTTCTGAAATTGACCAAACCTTATCGGAGGGCAAACCTGTCTCGGTATTAAAAGTTTCTATACGATTTTTATTGTATATATCAACACCATTTCCATGAGTACCCAAGTAAACAATTCCATACTGATCAATCCAAAAGCTGGAAACTTCATTGAATGACAATCCGTTTTCTATTCCAATAACTTGTGTTTCATTGTTTTTTCTTATAACCAAACCCAAATCCGAAGGAAAGTATATTTCTTCATTAATTATTTTAATCTCTTTTAAAGAAGTATTTCCTATTTTCCATTGACTATTTAGATAATTAGTTCTGCCGTTTTTAATTTTATGTATTCCAAAGTTAGTGCCAAAATAAATTACTCCGGATGAGTCTTCGGCAAAACAATTAACATCTTCATTATGCATTCCATCTTTGGCGCTAAAATGTTTTACCTTTCCGTTTTTAAAAGAAAAAAAACCTCCTTGGAAAAGCCCGACATAAACTGTTCCGTCAGCGCTTTCAAATAAAGCGGAAACATCTTTATTGTTTAGTCTTTCCGGAGAAATCCATTCTGAGAATTGTCCCTTACTAAGGATTGATATTTTTCCATCGTTTCCTCCAAATAATATCTCTCCGTTTTTTTTAATCAGAATTTTGTTTATCCAATTTGTAGTAAGTCCGTCGGATTCATTTAATGTATCTAATTGCGAATCTTTATAAACAATTATCCCGCCTCCAAAAGTTGAAATATAAATGCTACTGTCATTAGCAATTTTAATATCGCTAACATAAGAAGTTGGCAGTCCGTTATGTTTTTGAAAATTTAAAAAATTAATTCCGTCCCATCTTGATAAACCATTCTCGGTGCCAAACCAGATATATCCTTTTGTGTCTTGTGTAATCACCGTAACAATATCATTAACCAAACCATCGTCAGTTGTTAGATGTTTGTGGATTTTTATTTGCGGGTATGAAACGGAAGACAAAGCAAATATAAAAGTCCAAAATAATACTATAATTCCGCAGGGGATATTTTTCATAAAGGTAAATTAAAATTATAGAAAAGAAAATATTTTATTAAATATAAATAATTTGTAATTGAAACGATAATATTTTTTTGAATTTGGTTATTTAAAACAAAAGGCCGTACAATACAACTTTCTCTGGTACGGTTACTTCAGTTACAATTTATTTTTATAATAAACTTTTTAAATTTATAAAAATAATATCTTTTATTGTCTGATGTTTTGCTTTCTGATAAGAAACGAACGCTGCTGTTGATTGAGAACCAATTATACCATCAATTTAGTCAGGTTTAAAATCTGCATTTTTCGATGCTCTCTTAATTGCCCTAACATAATTGCGTGAGGTATTTATCCGGATAAGAACCGTACGCCACACCATTTTTACATTGGTTACTTTTACTCTCTTTGTTATCGTCTGGTATTCAGCAGGACATGTATTTACCTATCGGTTGCCGGTTTAACTATTTTTTTAACAGTTTGATATTTTGCCACTTGTTTGTGATTTAACGAACAACCCGCTAAAATAAAAGCAGCAGAATCAATAGTCTGAAAAGATATTTTAGATTTCATTGACCCTTTTATTATTTGAAATAATTGAAGTTTATTCATTTGTAATGAAGTTAAATGTTACATAATGTACTTTTTTGGTGCAACACACTAAGTGACAATAAATATTTAATAATGAAGTTTTTAGAAGAGATAATTTAATTATAAGGCATTAATACTAGTAAACGTATTTTCAGGCATTCTTGCATAAGCATTATAGCCGTATCCGAATACTTGTCCCAATTGATGGAGTTTCATTCCCCGGTAAGCTATCATTGCAGCATTGTCACCGCAAAAGCTCAGATCCGGAATAATAACTTTTTTATTAAAACTTTTTCCTATATTAACTATAGATTCTCTTAAAGCTGTATTTGCGGCAACACCGCCGACTAACGATAATGACGCCACTTCAAATTCATTCAAAGCTAAAATAACCTTTTGTGTTAAAGCATCAATAATTGCCTTTTGAAATGAAGCGGAGATATTCTCCTTTTCATTATCCGTTAAGTTTATGTGCTCTTTTTGTAATTTTTGAATGTATCGTAATACTGATGTTTTTAATCCGCTGAAAGAAAAATCATATTTATTTTTTAATCTTGCAATAGGAAATTTTATTTCATCGGGATTCCCCTTTCCGGCGTACTTCTGAATTAACGGACCACCGGGATATTCAAATCCGAGCATCTTTGCTACTTTGTCGAACGCTTCACCCACTGCGTCATCAACAGTTGAACCGAGTCTAACAATTTCCAAATCACTTTTAACTACCAATAAAAGTGTATGTCCGCCGGATACCACCAGACACAAATAAGGGAACTCAGGTTTATCGTCCATTAGAAAACCGGAGAAGATATGTCCTTCGATATGGTTAACAGGAACAAAAGGGACATTTAAACTGTATGCAAGCCCTTTAGCGAATGTAAGTCCTACTAACAATGCACCGATTAATCCCGGACCTGCTGTAGCCGCAACAACATTCAGATCCTCTTTTCTTAATCCGGCTTTTTCCAGCGCAGATTTTAATAACGGTAAAATAATTTGCAGGTGGGCGCGGCTGGAGAGTTCGGGAATCACTCCACCATACTTTGCATGAAAATCCTGAGATGAAATAAGATTTGCTTTTAATTTTCCATTAGATATAATTGCTACCGAAGTTTCGTCGCACGAACTCTCAATACCTAAAACATTCATTAGTTAAACTTAAATATACTATTAAAAACATAACGCGCTACTTGCGGATTTTCCTGCATTCTGCGGACGGAATAAGGATACCAATGCTCGCCATACGGTACATACACTCTGATTTTATTACCGTCCGAGTTTATTTGATCCCTTAAATTTTCCGTAACGCCATAAAGCATCTGAAATTCATATTGATCAGTTGATAAGTTTCTTTCTTTTATAATTTTATAAGCTTCGTCAATCAAATATTTATCGTGCGTAGCAATTCCAACGTAACTTCCTAAATCAAACATCTTTTTTAATGCTTTTAAATAATTTTCTCTAATTTCTTCTTTCCCTTTATATGCAATTTCTTCAGATTCGATATAAATTCCCTTGCATAATCTATAATTCGGTTTAAATTCTTTTAACTTTTCAATATCGTTTAACGTTCTCCTCATGTAGGCTTGCAAGACAAGTCCAACATTATCGAAATCCTTTCTTAACTTTTTATAAATATCAATTGTTGCATCCGTAAAAGGAGAATTCTCCATATCGATTCTGATAAAATTATTTAACTCTTTAGCTTTAGCAACAATTTGTTTAGTAAGCTCATAACAAAATTGTTCGTCTATTTCTAACCCGAGTGCAGTAAGTTTAATTGAAAGATTGGCATTTAAATTATTGGAATTTATTTCATTCAAAACTTTGAAACATTCATTTTTGGTTGCTACAGCTTCGGATTTTTTAGTTATCGCCTCTCCAAGTACATCCATTGTACCCAGAATTCCCTTTTTGTTTAATTCCTTTACAACATTTACTGCATGTTGCAAAGTAGTGCCGGCAATATATTTTTTGGCAAAAATAAAAACTACCGGTTTAGGCAGTATTTTTACTACGGAAACGATCAGATTATTTAGAATATTCACGTTTTTTTCCTATAATTTGACAGGTAAATTTAAGACTTGTATATCAAGTTTTCAAGACATAACTTATTTAGTTAGTGAAATGGTTTAATTTATTCCGTAATGGTTTTTAGTAAGTTTAATATGAATAATGACTTTTCAGTTAAATCTTCTAAACTTGAATTATTCTCAATAATAAAATGGGATTTTCTGCGTTTAACATTATCGGGTATTTGATTTTGCATTCTCAAGGCAATTTCTTTACCTGTTAATCCGCTTCTTTTTTTTACCCGTTCTATTCTCTTTTTCTCATCGGATACAAGTAAAATAATATAGTCGAATAAATCTTGCATATTTGCTTCAAAAATTAATGCGGCTTCAACAAAAACAATATTCTGTTTCTTTAACAGTTTATTTATTATAGTTTCAATTTTAGCAATAGCAGCGGGGTGAATAATAGAATTGATTTTTTTTACATTTTCCGGAACGGAGAAAACCTTTCCGGACAAAAATTCTATATTGGGTTTACCATTTGAATAAGCTTGCGGTCCGAATTCCTTTTTTATTTTTTCTTTTACTATTTCATCATTGGATAAAATTTGTTTTGCTATATCATCGGCAGAAATAACATTATAACCGGCTTTATTAAAGAGATTGGCAACGAAAGATTTTCCCGAGCCGATTCCTCCGGTTATTGCAACTTTAATTTTTTTCTTTTTCATGGTAATTGCAAAACTAC
>JALSTI010000079.1 GCA_026983795.1 Melioribacteraceae bacterium | reverse complement strand
ATCTTCATGCGGCTTTTTTTCTTTCGCTCACGGTGCGAGCATGAATGATAAGAAAAGAACATGTCGTTCCGGTTTAAGCAAAGCGGGAATGCCGGAATCTCAAAAAGGACTAAACGAGAGATGCCGGTATTGCTGCATCCGCAGAAAACCGGCATGACAAAGTAGGCAGTGTTCTATAAAGTAATAAATTAGTGTAACAAAAAGCGCTGTCATTCCGGCTGGAGCGAAGCGGAATGCCGGAATCTCAAAAAGGACTAAACGAGAGATGCCGGTATTTCTGCATCCGCAGAAAACCGGCATGACAAAAGGAATAAAATGCATAAGCCCAACTGTTAAAAAAAGTTAGGCTTATTAATTTTTAATAATTCAAACATAATCGCTATTAACGGTCATGATACGACCGTGACTGCACAGGGATATTATTTTGCATACGCAATTTTACGAACTTCCCGGATAACAGTAACCTTAATTTGTCCCGGATATTCGAGTTCCTCTTGAATTTTCTGGGCAATATCATAAGCAAGTTTATCCGAAAAACCGTCATCAACCTTATCCGGTTCCACTACTACTCTAATTTCCCTACCGGCTTGAATTGCATAAGTTTTCGCAACACCTTCAAAAGTATTAGCTATATTTTCCAAATTCTCCAATCGTTTAACATAACCTTCCAAGGGCTCTCTACGTGCTCCGGGTCGTGCTCCGCTTATTGCATCCGCTGCTTGAACCAAGGCGGCTATCGGATGTTCCATTTCTATATCTTCGTGGTGGGACCCAATGGCGTTTACAACTATAGGATGCTCTTTATATTTTTTAGCTAAATCATAGCCTAAAAGTGCATGCGGACCTTCAACACTTTTGTCGATTGTTTTACCTATATCGTGCATCAAACCCGCTTTTTTAGCCAAAATTACATCAAAGCCAAGTTCTGCGGCCATAATTCCCGTTAAATAAGCCACTTCAATACTGTGTTGCAATAAATTTTGTCCGTAACTCGATCTATATTTCATTTTCCCGATATGCTTAACGAGTTCGGGATGAATTCCGTGAAGTCCGAGCTGCATAAGTACATTTTCTCCCTCGTGAATTATTTCTTCCTCTAATTCGGACTCAACTTTATGCACGACCTCTTCAATCCGTGCGGGGTGAATTCTACCGTCGGCAATTAATCTTTCCAAAGCAATTCTTGCAATTTCGCGGCGGTATTGATCGAATGCCGAAAGGATAACCGCTTCGGGAGTATCGTCAACAATAACGTCAACACCGGTAACGGCTTCGAACGATCTTATATTTCTTCCTTCCCTGCCGATAATTCTTCCTTTCATTTCGTCGCTTTGAATTTGGACAACCGATACGGTGGTTTCCACGGAATGATCAACGGCGGTTCTTTGAATTGCTTGAACCACAATTTTTTGAGCTTCTTTTTTAGCGTCAATCTTAGCTCTGTCTCTAATTTCCTTTATGTATTGCGATGCGTCGGATTTTGCTTTTTCTATCATATTTTCCATCAACATTTTTTTAGCGTCGTCGGCAGACAATGCGGCAATTTTCTCCAGACGGTTATTCTGTTCGTGTAAAAGCCGTTCCAATTCAGCGGATTTTCTATCGAGAATTTCGCGTTGACGGTTAAGTTTTTGCTCAAGTTCCCTATTGGCTTTTTCCTTTTGAACAACAACATCGAATTTTTTTTCGAGATTTTCTTCGCGCGAATCAAGATTTTTTTCGTAATTAGCGAGTTTTTGTCTACGGGTATTTACTTCGTTATCAAACTCTTGTTTTTTCTTTAACCATTCATCTTTAACTTCAAGAAGTTTTTCTCGTTTAAGATTTTTGGCTTCTTTTTCCGCATCCTCAATAATTTTTTTAGCATCTTGATTAGCTCTTGCCAGAGATGATTTTCCCATTTTAGAGTTTAGTATCCATCCCAATACAAACATAATAATCGATAGAACTAATGCGAATGCGACTAAATATATAGGGTTCATCCAATCCATAATTATCCTCCGTAATAATCAATATTAAAGTCCGCAACTGTTAATCCATTATGGAAGAACTCTTCCATGACAATGTGGGAAACCGCCGAACGCTTTTTACTTCCAATGGTCAAATTAATTGACACCCGAACGGGTTAAGGCCTGTAATACACGCTCTGAGTCGATAACCCTATTTTAAGTTGTTAGTTCTTCATTGACAGGACTAACAGCGCGGTAAAATTTATGATGGAGAGGACAAAACAGATTCGTTTAAAAGAAGCTTCATTTTTTTGATTTTATCGGTAGCTTGAATACTAAATTCTCTGTATCTATTTTTCTCTAGAGATAAATCGTAAGCTATATTCAAAGCAGCTATTATTGCCACGGTTTCTAACGGTTGATCGTTTAATTCTTCTTTTGTATCTTCCATAACTTTATTAACATACTCAACCAAATCGGCAGCAATCTCTTCATTTTCAACTAACAATGAAAATTCTTTATCAAATATTTTTACTTTTAGCTTCTTTTTTTCTGTCATTTAATGTCATTCCACCATACAGACAAAATGTTTAAGGACAAAGCGTCCTAAGAACGTATATGATAATCGATCTTTTCAATGAGATCATCAATTTGGTTAATTAATTTTTTCCGATCATCTACACTAATATTACTACTATCGATTATCTCTTCTTTCTTTTTAATTAAATCATCAAGTTTACCTTCCAATTCAGAAATTTTTAGTTTGAGAACCTCGTTCTCGTTTTCCAATTTTGTAACTTTTTTTTCCAATGATTCTTTAATTTCCGTTAAATCTTTATTATTCTGTGTAACTATATGAACCATCTTCTCAAGGGAATTTAGTTCATTCATAAATAAATCGTACTTTGAAGAATTCGGCACTTACTTATCCCTCAATTCGGCATTTAATTGTTTTTTTACTGTTTCGATGGCATTCCAAAAATCACGATCAATTTCTTCTTCGGTTAAAGTACGGGAATAATTATAATATTCCAACTGGAATGCCATACTTTTTTTACCCGCACCTAAACTTTCACTTTCAAAGATATCAAATAACTTTATCTTTTTCAACAACTTAGAACTACCTTTTAAAATTTCTTTTACAACATCTTTATACATAATATTTTTATCTAAAACGAAAGCAACGTCTCGAACAATTTTAGGATACTTGAGAAGTTCGTTAAATTCAGGCGCATCGCGTTGAATTTCCGATAAAATGTTCACATTTAGATCGAAAAGAAAAACTTCTTGATCAATCTGATTTTTCTTAAGCAGTTCATCTGAAATTTTACCGCCTTTGGCAATCACTTTTTGTTTGATTTTTTTTGTTACGGAATACTCGAATATTTTACCGGTATTAAAATTATACTCTTCCTCAAAATTATCCGTTCCGGCAACTTTCCGTAAAAGTTCGTCGAAATCTCCCGTTAAGTGGAAAATATCGAACTTCAAATCTTTTCCGTACCATTCCCCTTCAAGTTCTTTGCCCGTAATGGCAAATAACAAATGTTCGGTCTCAATCAAATCGTCAAAATTATTCAACACGCCTTCATTTTTTAATTCAAAAATATGCCCGATTTCATAAAGCTTAAGATTCTTTTCTTTAACTCTTAAATTTCTGGAAATAGTTTGGAGCATGCCGGGAATTAAAGAAGTTCTTGCATGAGACATTTCCGTTGTTTGCGGACTTAGTACTTCCACTGGGGTTCCGAAAAATTTTGCATCTTTTTCATTTAGCAAAGAATTTGTAATAATTTCGAAATAGCCGAGTGAAGCGAGATAATTTCTTAAAGTAAAATCAAAATCCGTTTGATCCACTTTAGCGTTTAAAGCAACAGAAATTCTTTCCGTTAAAGGGATTTTATCAAAACCGTAAATTCTGGCAACTTCTTCAATTAAATCAATTTCGCGTTCAATATCGTGCCGGGCAAGCGGAACAATTAGCGTTAAGCGTTCTTCGCTTTTTTCTTCAATTTTAAAATCCAGATATTTAAAAATTTCTTCAACGTCTTCGGGTTTTACTTTAAATCCTAAAATTTTATTTAATCTTTCGAACCGCAAAGAAACTTTTAGAGGAGCAATAGGGTTAGGATAAATATCAATTTCGCCTTTAGCAACGTTACCGTTTGTTAACCGACTTATAAGTTGAGCGGCGCGGCGCGCAGCATTTACGGTTCCGGCGGGATTGCATCCTCTTTCGAATCTGTAAGAAGCATCGGTAGAAAGTCCTAACCGTTTTGCTGTTTTTCTTATTGAGCCCGGATTAAAATAAGCGCTTTCGATAAGAATGTTTTTAGTGTTTTCCGATACTTCGGAATTTTCACCGCCCATAACTCCTGCAATAGCTACCGGTTTTTTACCGTCGTTTATCATTAAAAACGAATCTTCCAGTTCCCTTTCTTTCCCGTCGAGAGTCACAAATTTTTCGCCATTTTTTGCATTATCCACAATTATCGTTTTATCTGCGAGGCGGTCAAGATCGAACGCATGTAACGGTTGACCAACTTCATGGAGTACAAAATTCGTAACATCAACTATATTATTGATTGGTCTTAAACCAATTGATTTAAGTTTTTGTTTTAACCATCCGGGTGATTCGGCTACTTGCACTCCGGTAACAACCTTTGCAACATATCTCGGGCAATCGTTTTCATTTTTAATAATTACCCGCGCCAGTTTTTCCGATGGTGTGCTGGTTTCTTTAATTTTAATTTCGGGCAGCATTAATTTACGTTTAAATAAAGCCGATAAATCACGTGCAACGCCAATATGACTTAAAGCATCGGCACGGTTTGGCGTAACGGCAATATCCAAAACCACATCGTTTTTATTCAAGATTTCAGACAAGGATTTTCCTGTTTCGGCGGATTCGTCAAGAACCATAATTCCGTCATGGTTATCGCTCAAACCCAATTCATCTTCGGCACAAAGCATACCGTAAGAAACTTCGCCTCTAATTTTCGCTTTTTTAAGTTTAACACCTAAACCCGGCAGATATGCTCCCACTTTAGCAAATGCGGATTTTTGTCCTTTTTTTACATTTGGAGCACCGCATACAACATTATAATCGAACTCACCGTCACTAACAACACATAACGAAAGTTTATCGGCATTGGGATGTTTTTTTACTTCTTTAACCAAACCTACAACAATGTTTTCAAAGTTTTTCGTTTCGTCAATTACTTCTTCAACTTCCAAACCGGAGGTAGTAAGACTATCGACTATTTCATCAACCGAAATACCTTCCAAATCGACATATTCTTTTAACCAATTAAGTGAAATCTTCAACGTTGTTACTCCTAAAGCTGCATTTTAAAACTGAGTTAAAAATCTTTTATCATTATCAAATAAAATTCTGATATCGCTTAAACCGTATTTAAGCATAGCTATTCTTTCCACACCCATTCCGAAAGCATAGCCAGTATATTTTTCCGGATCGATGCCGACATTTTGCAAAACGTTAGGATCAACCATACCGCATCCCAATATTTCCAGCCATTTGCCTTCTTTACCGGGCGGCTGCCACCAAACATCAACTTCGGCACTCGGTTCGGTAAACGGGAAGAAACTGGATCTGAATCTGTATTTTACATCATTTCCGTAAATATTTTTAGCAAAGTAAACCAAAGTACTTTTCAACTCGGCAAAAGTTACGTTTGTATCTACATATAACCCTTCAATTTGATGAAAGAGGCAATAGCTTTTAGCGCTAATTGCTTCATTTCTATAAACTTTACCTGGAATAATAGCGCGGATAGGCGGATTTGTTTCCCTCATTAATCTGATTTGAACTGGCGAGGTATGCGTCCGCAGTAAAAAATTATCGTTAATAAAAAAAGTATCTTGCATATCACGTGCAGGATGATCGGGCGGAAAATTAAGGGCTTCAAAATTATTTTCATCAGATTCAATTTCAGGACCGGTATAAACCGAAAAACCGAGACCTTTAAAAACGGAGCTAATCTTTTTAATAGTTTGGGAAATAAGATGTTGACTTCCGACAGTTTTTTTTCTTCCGGGTAATGAAAGGTCTACAAACTTCTGCGATTGTTTTTTCCGGGAATTGATTTTATTTTTCAGCAAATCAAATTCCTTTTGAGCTTCCGCTTTGGTTTTGTTTAGCAGTTTACCGTATTTAGGTTTTTGATCTTTCGGAAGGTTTTTAAAATCTTCAAATAATTTTGAGAAGAGTCCGTTTCGGCTAAAATACTTAATTCTTATTGCTTCCAGACCGGTTTCGTCTTTAACATTATTCAATTCCGCTTTGAATGATCCGGCTACTTCACTTATTTTTTGTTCCATTTTCTTTATCGGTAAATTTAAAAAATACCCTTAGACCGCACAGAATTAGCACAATCTAAGGGTTAATTTTAAGCAGAAACAAATTTAACTATTTCGGCAAAAGCCTGCGGATTTTCCACAGCCAAGCCGGCTAAAACTTTACGGTTAATTTCCAATCCTTTTTGATTCATTGCATTAATCAATTTAGAATAAGTTGTACCGTTAATACGGGCTGCGGCGTTAATTCTAACAATCCACAATCTTCTGAAAGTTCTTTTTTTAGCTTTTCTATCTCTGTAAGCGTATTGCAGGCCTTTTTCAACTGAATGTTTAGCAACGGTATATACTTTGCTTCGCGAGCCCCAATAGCCTTTAGCCAATTTCATTACTTTTTTTCTTCTTCGGCGCGATGCCGGAGCGTTATTTGTACGTGGCATTTTTCTTTCCTCTTACTTTTGAATCATAATTTTTACACGTTTTTCATCCGCTTTTGAAACAAGCGTAGCTTTTCTCAAATTCCTTTTGGTTTTAGTACTTTTTTTAGTAAGGATATGAGATTTATAAGCTTTATTTCTTTTTACTTTTCCGGAACCGGTAACTCTAAAAGTTTTAGCGGCTCCTCTATTACTTTTCATTTTTGGCATAATGTTAACCCTATTTGTTTTTACCTTTTTTTGTTCTCACCGGAGCTAAAATTACATGCATTGTTCTACCTTCAAATTTAATTTCGTGTTCTACCCTTGCAATCTCCGATAATTTATCAATAAACTTAACCAATAATTCCCTTCCGTGTTCGGTATATGCTAACTCCCTACCTTTAAATATTACAGAAACTTTTACTTTGTTACCATCATTAATAAATCTTTCCGCATGTCTGGCTTTAAATTCAAAATCGTGCGTATCCGTATTAGGATGAAGTCTAATTTCCTTTAATACGGTTACATGCTGTTTCTTTTTCTGTAATTTTTCTCTTTTTTGCTGTTCATATTGATATTTACCAAAATCAATAATTTTACAAACCGGCGGTTGAGCTTGCGGCGCAATTTCAACCAGGTCCAGTCCTTTTTGCTCTGCCAGCTCCAACGCTTTCGATATTGAAACAATACCCAATTGTTCACCGTCGGGAGCGATAACTCTAACGGTCGGAGCTTTTATTTCATTATTAACCCGTACTTTTTTTGTTGCGATGAATTACCCCTTAATTAGTTGATAGATTTATTAATTATTTCGTTCTTAATCTTTGATACGGCTTCGCTAAGCGTTATTGAACCTTTATCGCCTTCTTTATGCTTTCTTAAGGAAACGGAATTACTTTCTTGTTCACGTTCGCCAACAATCAGCATGTAAGGAATTTTTTGAGTTTCCCAGTATCTTATTTTATAACCGATTTTTTCATTTCGTTTATCCAATTCTACTCTAACATCGTTTTCTTTTAATTCGTTTACAACTTTTTCGGCATAATCAATAAAAGTTTGAGAAACAGGAATAACGGCAGCTTGAACGGGAGCCAACCAAGTAGGAAACGCTCCGCCGTAATGCTCAATTAACACGCCCATAAATCTTTCCAAAGAACCGAGCAAAGCGCGATGGACCATGTAAGGTCTGTGTTCGTTCCCGTCTTCTCCTATATATTTCATATCGAACCGTTCGGGCAAATTAAAATCGAATTGAATAGTACTCATTTGCCATTCACGGTTCAAAGCATCTTTAACTTTAATATCTATTTTAGGTCCGTAAAAAGCGCCTCCTCCCTCATCAATTTGATAATCCAAGTCCTCTTTTTTGAGAGCGTTGATAAGGGAATTTGTTGCGTGTTCCCACAATTCATCTTTCCCTACAGCTTTTTCCGGCTTTGTAGAAACATAAAATTTTAAATTTTCGAAACCAAAAGATTTCCAAATATATAAAGAGAATTTAATAACTTCAATTATCTCGTCTTCCACTTGTTCGTGAGTGCAAAAAATATGTGCATCGTCTTGGGTAAAACCGCGGACTCTTAACAGTCCGTGTAACACGCCGCTTTTTTCATACCGGTAAACCGTACCCAACTCAGCCCATCTTAAAGGTAAATCCCTATACGATCTCAAATCGGATTTATAAATCATAATGTGGAAAGGACAATTCATTGGTTTCACATAATAATCTTGATCATCAATAGACATTGGAGCGAACATATTTTCCTTAAAATGAGAAAGGTGACCGCTAGTTTCCCACAACCAACTTTTTCCTACATGAGGGGTATAAATTAGTTCGTATCCGTTTTTAAAATGCGCGTCTTTCCAAAAGTCTTCAATAACGGTTCTAATTCTGCCGCCTTTCGGATGCCAATAAATCAAACCCGGTCCGGCTTCTTCAACAATACCGAACAGACCGAGTTGTTTACCTAATTTTCTATGATCCCGTTTTTTTGCTTCTTCCAAAAGTTGAAGATGCTCTTCCAACATTTTTTTCTTCGGAAACGAAACGCCGTAAATTCTTTGAAGACGTTTATTATGTTCATCGCCCCTCCAATAAGAACCGGAAACATTTAGCAGTTTAACATATTTAATTTTTCCTGCCGACGGGATATGAGGTCCGGTACATAAATCCGTAAAGTCACCTTCGGAATAAATGCTGATCACATCATTTTTATCGTCCAGTCCGTCTAATATTTCAAGCTTATAATTATCTTTAACTTTTTTAAAGAAATCCACAGCTTCATTTTTCGACAGTTCTTTTCTTACAAACGGCTGATCTTCTTTGGCAATTTCAAGCATTTTATTTTCAATTTTTCTCAAATCGTCATCTGTAAGCTGTGTGTTAATATCGAAATCGTAATAGAAGCCGCCTTCAATAGCGGGACCAACTCCGAATTTTGCTTCGGGAAAAAGTGATTGAATTGCGTGCGCCATCAGATGGGAAGTGGAGTGCCAATAAGTATGTTTGCCTTCGTCGTCTTTAAAAGTTAATATCTGAACTTCGGCATCTTGATTTATTTTGTAATTTAATTCCCTTACAACACCGTTCACTTTAGCCACCAAAGCTTCATCAGCCAAACGGTTAGAAATAGATTTAGCAATTTCCAACGGAGTAATACCTTTTTCGTATTCTCTGGTGGAACCATCGGGAAATGTAATTTTAATTTTTTCCATAATTAATTTTAACGATAAAAAAAAACGGAGCTAACTCCGATCAATAGTGGGTTCTAGAGGATTCGAACCTCTGACCTTCTGCACGTCAAGCAGACACTCTAACCAACTGAGCTAAGAACCCGACGTAACTTGATAATATAACTTTACCAAGAAAATTGTACCGAGGGTCGGACTCGAACCGACACGGGAGAAAACTCCCACAGGATTTTAAGTCCTGTGCGTCTACCAATTCCGCCACCCCGGCAGCCATCAAAATAAGAACAATAAATATACTATTTACAAAATCTTATAAACGAACAGCAAATATAATATTTAATTTGATTTTAAGCAAAAATAATGAATTCAAATATAGCGTTTCCGTAAAAATTATTAAGAAAAAGATTGATTTAAAAAATGCAAAACACTATTTTAGGAGTTCTAAAATATGGGCCCATAGCTCAGTTGGTTAGAGCATCTGACTCATAATCAGAGGGTCGGTGGTTCGAGTCCATCTGGGCCCACTTAAAAAGCTTGATTTTAATTTTAAATCGAGCTTTTTTGTTTTTAAACATTTTTAAAATCCCACTGATTATGTATGGAGTTGTATGGACTTTTGTATGGACTAACTCCCCTACATTCCCTTTTTTGTTATGAAAATTATACAATTAAACTTTAAGTTTATAATTTACAAATCCAAAACAATCCAAGAAGGATCATGATCGCTGCCGTCTCCTTTATGTTTTGTACGTCTGTCAATCCAACTTTCCACAAAATTGTTCTTAAGAGGATTACTTAACCAAATCTGATCGAATAGTTCGTATTTAGCGGGTTTGCCCGGTTCTTTGAATCTGTGCGTCCACGCTTTGGTTGCAGGTCCCGGATTATCTTTTTTTGCAGGTCTTGTTTCATTTGGGTTTTTCAACGCATTGAATAAATTTAATTCGGAATCTTTAACTAATTGTTTCAATTGCGGAGAATCCGGACTATCATTCATATCGCCAAGAATAATAAATTTACTGGAAGGTCTCATTTGAGAAAGGACTATATTTCTAACTACTTCAGACTGGTTTTTACGGCGTTTGTTGTTTGAAATTGTTCCTTCGGCTTTGTTTTTACCAAAAGGTACGAACTGGCTTTTAAGATGGTTGTTGAAAATTGTAAAAAGTTTTTTTGACCGGGATGCAGATAAAATATCAACTTGCAAAAGGTCTCTACCGAAAATTTTCTTATTTGGATTGGACGGGTGAACCGCTTGTTGCCACGATGTAATTTTACCGACCGGATATTTGGAAAGTAATCCGAGATCAATTAATCTTGGATCATTTCCCTCTATCAATACAACATATTTGTAAAGTCCAAGCAAATAATTATCATTAAATTCCTTCAATATGTCAATGTTTTCAACCTCCTGAACCGCAAGCACATCAATATCCATATCAATAATACGATTTGCAATTACTTCGGTGTCTTCGGCATTTTTTGCTTTTACAAGTTTACCCATAAAAGTACGAAAGCGATAAACATCGTCATGGGTAAATTCATAACTGATTTTACTGTCTACAGTTGTTGCATTGTCTTTTATTGCTTTTATTTCGCCTTGAAAATTATACCGTGAGAAAAGGTTGTTTAAGTTGAATGTTCCGACTGAGATTTGCATGGCAGCACCGTTTTTTATTTTACGTTTGGCAACTATTATGGATTTGTTTTACAATGTACAAAATTTTTATTAATCGTAATAATTGAAACTAAGCTGTTTGTCCGTCAAACTCTTCCAGGTGAATATTAATTATTATTCTATTTTCAGCCGGAGTTACTCGAAGAAATTCAATAGAATGATTCGTGTTATCATATTGAGTTCATTGTCAATACATTTCTTTTTGATTATCATAAGGCATGGAAGTGACACAATCTTATTCCATAAATCCGGTTTTTGAATGAACAATTCTATACTCCAACAGTCCAACCGGGTTTTCCCTAACCGGACAAAAAGCAATGGGGAAACATCATTAATAGTCTTCGCTAAAATATTCAGCTGAAAAAATTAACTGATTTTTTTTCGAAATGAACTTTTAGAATTCAATAAACTTATCCAATTAAACCAGTTGTTAACGGGAAAGCAAAACTATGCGGATAATTTTGTTTATAAACGAGATCTATCAAATCTAAAATTTGTTTTGAGAAACGGGAAATAGTGTAAATTTCTTCACTTTCTTCTCTATGCTCTTTACCGTTGTTTTTTCCTTCGATTAACATACCGGAATTCACAAACCCGAAATTATGCAGATCCCTATCCAAATATTTTTTTGCATGTTCATTTAAATGATTAAAGATATTATCCGAGATTTGTTTTGTCCCGGCTCCGGTCATAACAACTCCGAAAGAAATATCATTTTTTATATCTGATACTTTGTTTAGCAGATACGGGAATTCATCGATGTCATCTTTATAATCATCAATTAAAGTAATAAACCAATTTGAACTTTTTAATAATTTTTCAGCAATAAAATTATGCAACGGGTACGGAACCGATATTAAAACGACATCAGCATCTTCTTCAAACTGCATAAAATATCTTTTGAGCAAAATTCTTTTTTTCATATTAAGCATTTTAAAATCCGGTATATCTACATCTATAGTAATAAGTTTTAATCGGTCGAGCCTACGTTCATATTCGTAAGAATTCCTTTTTAATAAATTAATAAGCGAAAAAAATTTTGCTTTGCCGGGAGTAAAGTCAATCCGTGGAAAACGAAAATCCGCATCGATTAAAAACACTTTTTTTCCTTTTGAAACCAACTCAATTGCAATTTTTTCCATAAAAAGAACCCGCTGTTCCGGTCCGCTAATATTGGTTATGCACATAATTGGTTTGGCAATTTTTACATCATAGAGGATTGAAGCCAACTTGGAATTATTTTTTTTTGCCGGACTTTCATTTTGCGAAGAAATAAAAAGATGGGAAAAATCTTTAAACCTTCTCCCGGTTTTCTTTTCACCGTTCATTTGTATACTGCCGTTACTTAATATTTATTGTTGAATTGTTTTTAC
>JALSTI010000078.1 GCA_026983795.1 Melioribacteraceae bacterium | reverse complement strand
TTTTTAGTACCCGGTATTTTTACAACCTTTGTTGTTGAACAACTGCTTAATAGCAAAATTGTAAATAAGAAATATACTATTTTATTTTTTTTCATTTTAATTCTCAATTGTTATTGTTTTAATTTTGTAACTGTTTGGCTTTTCGTAATTCCATTCTTTTTGATATATTACTCTAAGCCTTTGGTGATACCGGCTGTATTTCATTTGTATATATTTCTCTTTCAAATTTGTTATAAATTTTATTTCTTCCGGACTGCCGATTCATCTTTTTGTTTATATTTAATTTGTGTTTCCGCTACCCTGTTAAGCGATGACGAACCATCTTTACTAAGCGGAGACGAAGCACCCCAAACTTTTGCAATTCTATCCTTTATCTTTTGCTCAAATATTTTTATCAGCTCTTTATTGGCGTTTACCAACTCCTGCTCTTTTTCAATCTTGGCTACTATTTGTTTTTGTACTTCGAGCGAAATTAAAGGAACTTTTAGTTTTGAAATAAAACCTTTACTTAAGTTTCTTTGCCTTACTCCTACTCTATGGCGTAAATACTCTTCTTTGTTCATCATAAAGAATAAGAGCAAAAACAAAGGATTAAATTTTTCACTTGGTTTAATTCCGCAAATTGCTTGATTAAAAGTACCATCTTTTTCAAGAATCGACATTTTAAAAGCTGCGGTATCGTACATACCAATTAATAATGAACCTTTCGGAAAAAGACTTGTATTAGAATTGTTTAATCCCTCTTTAGTTATCAACTCTTTAGATGCAGTTGTGTAAATACCATTTAATTCACCCGAACTATACCAAGGAATATCTCCATTCCAATATTTAGATTCTTTTCGGCTTGGTGTACCTCCTGATTTCACGTCACAAACCTCCCCCAACTCCACCATTTCCCAATCGGGATCAATATCAATTTTGGGTTTGTAGTTTTCCACTACCAATTTAGCGCCGTCAATTATTTTTTGGTAGCTTTCTATTTCCGCTACTATCTCCTCTTGAACCGATAAGGGCGGTAAGGGGATTTGGATGGATTTTAAATCAGCAACTCTTAAACTTGCTTGATTAACAGCTTTTTGAGCAAATGATTTAGCTCTATTTATAAACATATCTGATTTAAAAATAGCTAAAATGTATTCAGGGATTACTACATCTTTATTTGGTTTAAAACGAATTAAATTAGTTCCATGAACTACTTTATCTTTAATTCCGGTAAAAATAGCAGACTTAGCTAGATGCTTAAAACTATTTATATGACTAAGTAAAATATCTCCTTCTTGCATAAAATAATCTTCCGGAACTTCATCATTCGTCCACTTTGTTTTTTCCAAATTAACTGTTTTGTCTGCTATTGTTTGAATTCTAGTAACTCGATATTTCCCTTTTGTATCAATTTGTTTTACATTTTTGCCATTCCTTATTAATTCAAATATTTCACTTACAGAAACTAATTCGTATGAAGTATTTAATGCAGTTTGAACTTTATACCTCTCACCGCTTAAATTATACTCGCCATTTTCAGCAATCTTTGATTTTTCGACAACATGAGCAATATTCGTATATTCACGGCTTCCATCTTTAGCCACTAATGCACTAATATTTTCATTATTCATTCGTGCATTAGTGGCTTCCTTAAATTCTTTCAATATTCGCAATGCTTCACCGAGCTGTCCGCCTTTAACGGGAGTACGCTGAGCGCCAAGATTGTAGCCGTCATTTTCAATCTTTACAAAAAGGATTTTGTCCGTCTTTTTTGCAAGTGCTTTATCCATCAATAAAATAGAAGTCTTTACTCCGCTATACGGATTAAAAACACCCGCCGGCAGACTTACCACGGCGTAGAGATAATTTTCAACCAACATTTTACGCAATTGTTTGTAAGCCTTTCCGCTTTGGAAAATTATTCCTTCCGGAACAATAACGCCGGCTCGTCCGTTCGGGTTTAAGTGCTCGGCAATGTAATCCACAAACAACACTTCAGAACGTTTGGATGTTACGGTAAACCTTTTGTGCGGTCGTATTCCGCCTTTCGGACTCATAAACGGCGGATTGGCAAGGACTACATCAAAGGTATCGTTCCATCGCTCTTCGCTTGTTAAAGTATCATATTCAAAAATATGCGGATTGGAAAATCCGTGCAGATAAAGATTAACCAAACTCAAACGCACCATATCTGGCGAAATATCGTAACCGATAAAATTTTTAATCAGTCTTTTTCTTTCGTCGGGAGTTAGGCTTCGACTCCGCTCAGCCTGACTTTTGATATTCTTAAAAGCAGAAATTAAAAATCCTGCAGTTCCGCAAGCAGGGTCAAGAATTGTATCGGTTTTGCTTGGGTCAACGGCTTGAACCAGAAAATCGATAATGTGCCGCGGCGTCCGGAATTGTCCTGCATCGCCTTGGCTGCCCATTACAGAAAGTAAATACTCGAAAGCGTCGCCCAATTTTTCGCTGTGCGTATATTCAAACTCGCCGATAGTTTTAAGAAAAAGTTTTAACGTTTCGGGGTCGCGATAAGGAAGATAAGCATTTTTAAAAATATTGCGGAACAGTTGCGGGATATTAGGATTCTTCTCCATACTTTCAATAGCTTGGGAATAGAGTTTCAGCATTTCCGTTGCCGTAACTTTTGCGTTAAACAGACTATCCCAACTGTATTTTGCATAATCGCCGGAAAAGAATTTTGCATCTCCGCCCAATTCAACGGATTCTTTATCCATATCGTCCATAAATTTATAAATCAGAGCGATGGTAATCTGTTCAATTTGCGATTTCGGGTCGGGCAATTTACCCACCAAAATATCACGACAATCATCTATTCTCTTTTTAGTCCCGTTGTCTAACATATAGTTCCTTTTTTTGCAAGCCACGAATGCACTAATATTTTTATTCGTGTATTAGTGGCTACTTAATATACAATTCTTTTATAATTCAATTTTGATTCTCCAAAATTTACTATCAAAGCAAGTTTATTGCCCGATACTTTTAGATAATTTATGGCTTGTGCTATAAATTCATCCGCAATACCGGATACTGCTTTTACTTCGAGAATAATTTTATCAAAAACTACAAAATCAGCATAAAATTTGTGCGGTAAAATCACTCCTTTATAATTAACCTTGTATTCCTTTTCTCTTTCATAAGATATTCCGTTTTTTCTAAATTCCAGTTCCAACGCATCCTTATATACAATCTCTAAAAAACCCGCACCAAGATTATTATGCACTTCCATGCACTTGCCAATTATTTTGTATGCCTCTTCTTTGTAAATTAAATCACTCATAATACTAAATTTGTTTACTCATTTTTTGCCACGAATGCACTAATAATTTCATGCGTGCATTAGTGGCATCTAAATGGTTTTTATTTTAAAAAAATCTAGTTCTTTTTTATAATTAGTTTGTTCAATAAATCCAAAGCTTTAGGCGTAAGTCTGTATTTCTGCAAACGACTGTTTGGTTTTTCGGGTATTGTCATTTCAATTAGATTTTGTTCTATCAAACGCTTTATTTGTTTTTTGAGTTCTCCCGAAATGCCTTTATGTCCTAATTCTTTTGCTATTTGAGATTTTTTAAGCTCGGTTTTTCTAAGCATCAGAATAACTTTTGCCGCAAGCTTTGACTCTAACCGTAATTCAAGTAGTGACTCGGGCTGTAACTCGGGCTGTGACTCGGGCTGCAATAATTTACGGTAAATAACCGTTCTGAACATATCATTCTGAACAAATTCAGGTTCCGGCAATCCGGCTTCTTTTGCCTTTTCCACCATATCGGTTGTACCCGTTCCCAGACGTTCAATAAATGCGGTAAGATACATCGGTTCAGCAATCAATGGAT
>JALSTI010000077.1 GCA_026983795.1 Melioribacteraceae bacterium | reverse complement strand
AATCTTTGAACAAAGGCGAAATAGAAAATTTAATTTCGAATTTGGATAAACGGGTTTTTCTGTTACATAACGTTCATGAAAAAGAACCTATTGTTTTTTATACAAGATGGGCAATGTCCTATCTCAGAGGACCTTTAACACGGACTCAAATTAAAAAATTAATGCAGCCGAAAAAATCAGCAATGCCTTCGGTGCATAACGAACATGAATCCCCTAAAGTTTCTAAAAAGATTTTAAGCAAACCGTCGTTACCGCCTGAAATCAAACAACTTTATTATCCTTCCGAAGGAGAAGCAGCAGAGAATTATCTATACAAGCCTTATTTAATCGGTATTGCAGATGTAAATTTTATTAACGCAAGGAATAAAATCGATTTAGCAAAAACCGCGCAATTTACTACTCCTATTGTTGATGATGTTATTTCAGTTGATTGGAAAAGAGCTCAAGAATTTGATTACGGCTTGGACCGGCTTTATAAAAAACCTGAAAAAGGCATTGAATTTTCAACTCTGCCAAACACCGCAAGTCAAACTAAAAATTACAAACTCTGGGAGAAAGAATTCCGGGACTATCTATACCGGGATTATTATATCGAGTTGTTGAAAAGTCCTACATTGGGTGAAATTTCCAAACCGGGTGAAAGTGCGAAAGATTTTAGAATACGGTTGAGGCAGCAAGCAAGAGAGCAAAGAGACGAATGGGTAGAGAAGATCCGGGCCAAATATTCAAGGAAAACAGAATCGCTTCAAAATAAAATAAGAAGAGCCGAAGCAAAAATAGAAACGGAAATGGCACAATCGAAACAGCAAAAATTACAATCCGTTATTTCATTGGGAGCAACTATATTAGGAGCTTTCCTCGGACGTAAAGCAATAAGTTCTTCTACCATAAGCAAAGCCGGAACAACAATTAGAAGCGCCAGCCGCGCTGTTAAAGAAACACAAGATGTGGTACGGGCAAAAGAAAATTTAAAAATATTACAGGAAAAATTAGCCGATTTGCAAGAAAAATTTAACGAGGAAGTTGAAGATTATTCGGATAAATTTGATATTTCTTTGGAAGAATTCGAAAAAGTTGTTGTTCGACCTAAAAAAACCGATATAAACGTTAATCTTTGTACTTTATTATGGATTCCGGAAGCAAAATAAATTTCCGTTAAAAAGTAGTTCTACTTGATTGGAATTCTAAGATTTGATTTTTATATTAAATATAATTCTAAAATTATTTTTAAAAATTAATGCTGAATATTTTAGTTACCGATGATCATCCTATTTTCCGCGAAGGAATAAAAAACTTCATTAATAAGGAAGTAGACCTTAGAGTTTGTTGCGAAGCGGAAAACGGCGAAGAAACAATCAAACTGATTTCGGAAAATAATATTGATGTTGTGGTTCTGGATGTTGGTCTACCCGGAAGAAGCGGATTGGATATTTTGAGAGACATCAAAAATATTAAGCCGGATTTACCTGTCTTGGTTTTCAGTATGTATCCTGAAGAAACTCATGCAATCAGAGCTTTCAAAGCCGGAGCTAACGGTTATTTGTCTAAAGATTCGTTTGCTAACGAATTGATAGATGCTATAAGAACTGTTGGCGAAAATAAAAAATATATTACCCCTTTAATAGCGCAAAAGTTGGCTGAAGAAGTAAGTAAAACAAATCATGAATATCCTCATCAAAATCTATCTGACAGAGAATTAGAGATTGCAATTTTAATTGCAAAAGGGAAATCCATAAAAGAAATTTCCGGTCAATTAAAATTAAGTCCTAATACCGTTAATACTTATCGTAAAAGGATTCTAAATAAAATGTCGATGAAAACTAATGTTGAATTGGCAGTTTACGCATTTAAGAATCATCTTATTTCCGATTAATCGGGATTATTACTGAAGAATATAGAAACATTAAAGTTTCTTTGTCACATTAATTGCTACAAATGAAATGATTTTAGTGTGACAAATTGTATAATTAAATTAATTTATATTTCGATGCTATATAATATTCAAAAATGAAAACTTTAATAATCGATAACTCGGATATATTCAGAAGCGGTCTTAAACTTTTTTTACAAGACATAAAAGAGTTGAACTTTGTGGGAGATTACCGTCATTCCGGTTCTCTTAATAATATAGAAAACGAGAATGTGGATTTAATTCTTATTGACGTGACGGATAAATACGAAATTAATGAATATCTTATAGAAAAGATAAGGAAGTTATTTCCAAAAGCTTTTATAATTTCTTTTTCTAATTTTTTAAATTTGAAGACACAATTTCAATACCAGCTAAAAGGAATTGATTATTATTTTAACAAAGAGTACGAATTTTACAAACTAAAAAGTTTTCTAAAAAATCTGATAAATAAAAACTATTACAGGAGGTAAAATGAAAAAACAAATATTGATTTTACTGCTATTATTTTCCGTTAGTTCAATATTTGCACAAAAAGAAAAAGTTAAACAAAAAACTTGGCTGCCGTCTGGCGTTGCTGCTTTTAATCTAAGTCAACTGGCGTTAAGTAATTGGTCGCAAGGCGGAGATAATTCACTTGCGTTTAGTATAATAGGTAATTTCGGATTAAAGTATTATTCTAATCCATGGAAATTTGAAAACTCATTAAAAATTTCCTTTGGTAAATCAAAAATAGGCGATCAAGAATTTAGGATAGCCGATAACGAAATATTTATGCAAAACATGTTGTCTTATTCAGTCGGTTGGGTTGTAGATCCTTATATAAGCAACATATTCCGAACGGTGGTTACCAACGGATTTGATTATGGCGTTTCGCCCGCATTACAAACTTCCGCATTTTTTGATCCCGGTTATTTACAACAGGGAATGGGCTTTACCTATCAACATATTCCGGGATGGAACTTTAGAGCCGGTTTGGGTTTTAAAGAAACCTTTACAAGCAAATTTAATTCTTATGCGGATGATCCCGCAACAACGGAAATTGAAAAAACCAAGTTCGAAACCGGTCTTGAATTCGGAGTTGCAGGAAAAACCGAGTTACAAAAAAATATACTTTTCCAAACCGATCTCGGTTTGTTCAGTGCATTTAACGCATTAGATGTTTGGGATGTAAGATGGGATAATACGCTTACCGTAAAATTGAGCGACTTATTCAATATGAATGTCAACGTTCTTGTAATTTACGATGCTGATCAAACATTAAAAACACAAATTAAAGAAGCCTTACAATTAGGTATTACATATACATTATTTTAATTAATATATAAAGGAGGATAATCATATGATGAAGGAATTCAAAGCTTTTGTTATGCGCGGCAATGTGGTTGATATGGCTGTCGGTATTGTTATTGGCGCCGCATTCGGTAAAATTATTGCCTCATTGGTAAAAGATGTTATTATGCCGCCAATAGGTGTATTACTCGGCGGTGTCGATTTTTCGAAGCTCCAAATCGTAGTTAAAGAAGCTACCGAAAAAACCGAAGCCGTGGTTATAAGATACGGTGTGTTTATTAATACAATTATTGAATTTATAATTATAGCTTTTGCTATCTTCCTTGTTGTAAAAGGAATTAATTCAATGAGGAAAAAAGAAGAAGAAAAACCGGCAGCTCCTCCCGCTCCTTCAAAAGAAGAAGTATTACTTGGGGAAATCCGGGATTTACTTAAATCAAAATAAAATAAAAATAAGAGGACCATATGAAACCGCTTCTAAAAGTATTGCTTATGCTTGGGGTGTTATTCATCTTATCATGGAACAGTTTATCCGCCCAATTTAATGATTACAGCATTAAATTCGGGCTCCAAGGTAACGGGTTAATTCCAAATACCGAATTTACTAATGATAATTTGGAAATAGCTTTTACCGGCAGGGCATTTTTGAGGTTTGAATTGTCTAAAGCTTTCGAGGTTGAACTTGGCGCCGGTTACGGTAGATTAGCCGGTGACGATTTCGTTAAAAATTATTGGCGGACAGATATTATTCCACTTGACCTGAGATTAATATTAAGTCCGTTTGACTTGAAAGGATGGAATCCTTATGCTTACGGCGGAGCCGGTTATCTAAAATGGGATGTTAAAGATAAACCAGCTTCCGTTTCTCCCTTTCCGGGAGTAAAAAATAACGGCTGGGATGTTTTTGTGCCTGTAGGATTGGGAATCGAATTCGCACTTTCGGACAATGTACTGTTAGACATTAGCGGCGGTTTCAATCAAACATTTACCGATGATATCAATTTTTATAACAATAAAGATGTGGACAATTCAAAAGCTTACGATGCTTATTGGAGCGGCGGTTTGGGGTTAACCTTTACCGGTGAAAGCGGCAGCTCCGATAAAGACTTAGACGGGCTTACAAAAAATCAAGAAGAAGAACTTAAAACCGATCCAAATAATTCAGATACCGACGGTGACGGTTTGTTAGACGGTGAAGAATTTCTTACTTTTAATACCGACCCGCTTAATCCCGATACCGATAAAGACGGGCTGACCGATTCCGAGGAAACTAAAAAATACAAAACCGATCCTAACTCAAAGGATTCCGATTCGGATGGCTTGAGCGATTATGACGAGTTAATGAAATATAAAACAAATCCGATGAGCGATGATACCGATATTGACGGTTTAAAAGACGGAGAGGAAATTAAATTAAATACCAATCCAAATAATAAAGATACAGATAATGACGGATTAACCGATTACGAAGAAATTAAAAATTATAAAACTAATCCCACTAACCCTGATACCGACGGAGACGGATTAAAAGACGGAGAAGAAATTAGAAAACACAGCACAAATCCGTTGAAAAAAGATACTGACGGCGGAACAGTAGACGATAAAACAGAAGTTGACCGCGGCACAAACCCGCTTAATCCTAATGACGACGTGGTTCTTGATGTTTCAAAACCTATAATTTTAGAAGGCGTAACATTCGCTTCCGGTAAAGCAGACTTAACTCCTGAATCGGAAAAGGTTTTGATGAAAGCCTTAAACACATTAAACGCTTATCCCGATATGAAAGTTGAAATAAGAGGCTATACCGACAGCCGCGGAAGCGCTAAAGCAAATAAAAAGCTTTCGCTTAGAAGAGCAAACGCCGTTAGAAATTGGTTATTGTCTAAAGGAATTGAACCTTCCAGAGTTATTGCAAAAGGTTACGGCGAAGCTAATCCTATTGCTAATAACAGTACTCCGGAAGGAAGAAGATTAAACAGAAGAATTGAATTTGTAAAAATCACTAAATAATATCAATAAAAAAATAAAGGAATATCTCAAATGAAAGGCAAAAAAATATGGTTGATGATATTAACATTATTGTTGACTTTTGTTACTGTAAGTAACGCCCAGTTTCACGATTATCAAATTAAATACGGAATACAACCTCATTTCCTTATGGAAAGTTCCGAGTTCAGTATTCATCCTTATCAGCCTACTTTTCTCGGCCGAGGATTTTTTAGATACGAATTATCTTATGCGCTTGCAGCAGAACTGGGAGCCGGTTATGGCACGCTTAATACGTTTGATTTTACCGGAGCTTATACAAGTACGGATATTGTGCCTGTCGATTTTAGGTTCGTACTAAGCCCCTTTTCCATTAAAGATTTCAATCCTTACTTCTACGGTGGAATTGGCATGTTAAGATGGTCTGTCGATACAAAACCCGCCGTCGCTTCTCCAAATGCCGTTGAAAGCGCCGGTTGGGACGCCTTTGTACCTTTTGGCGCCGGTATTGAAATTGCTCTATCTGATAATGTTTTATTAGATATTAGCGGCGGTTATAACGCTACTTTTACAGACGATCTCAATTTTTATAATAATAATGCCAGTAATGACGGATATTTTAATTTCGGCTTTGGTTTGACATTTGTTTCCGAAAGCGGCTCTTCCGATAAAGACGGAGACGGTTTAACAAGAGATGAGGAATTAAAGTTAGGAACAGATCCTAATAAAGCCGATACGGACGGCGACGGGATTTCCGATGGCGCCGAAGTTAAAAAATATAACTCCGATCCGTTAAAAGCCGATAGCGATGGAGACGGACTTACTGATAGCGATGAATTGAATAAATACCATACTAACCTTAATAAAACAGATTCTGACGGAGACGGTTTATCCGATTTTGACGAAGTTAATAAATACAAAACAAACCCGAATGCCGCCGATAGCGATAACGACGGTCTCTCCGATTCTAAAGAAATACACGAATACAAAACCGATGCTAATAAAGCCGACAGCGACGGTGACGGACTTAACGACGCAACGGAAGTAAAATTAAATACAAATCCGCTGAATCCGGATACAGACGGCGACGGTTTGTCAGATGGTACTGAAGTTAATAAGTATAAAACAAATCCATTAAAGAAAGATACCGACGGCGGCACAACAGATGATAAAACGGAAGTCGACAGAGGTACAAATCCTTTAGACCCAAAAGATGACGTTGTTTTGGAAATTAAAAAGGATACTCCTATCGTTCTGAACGGCGTAACTTTTGAAACCGGGAAAGCCGATATAACTGCACAATCCGAAAGTATTTTGGAAAGAGTTTACAACACATTAAACGCTTATCCCAACATGAAAGTTGAAATTAGAGGTTATACGGATAATACCGGAAGAGCAAGCTCTAATTTAAGACTTTCTCAAAAAAGAGCGGATGCCGTAAAAAATTGGTTGGTTGCTAAAGGTATAGACGCTTCCAGAATAACCGCTAAAGGTTATGGCGAAGCTAATCCTATTGCAGACAACTCAACTGCCGAAGGCAGACGTTTAAACAGAAGAATTGAATTCGTTAAAATAAGCGACTAAATTCTTTACTGCCCCTATTAAGGGGCAGTTTTTTTATATATTTATTTAAACCTTTATTTTTTATCATTATATGATAATAAATATATTTTTTTTAACATAACACAGGAGTAAATTATGGGAAATTTAGTAGAAGAATTGATGGGTTCTCTGGGTGGAGACCTCACTAAAAACCTTTCCGGTACGCTGGGACTTGACGAAGGAACTGCATCAAAATTAATACCTATGGTAGCGCCAATGATTTTAAGCGGACTAAAAAAACAAAAGGACGAGCATGGCGGCGAGGAAAGGGTAAATCATATCTTAAATAAATACGGAAGTTCAAGCGTTTTAGACGATATAGGCGGATTATTCAGCTCTAAAGCCAAAGAAGAGAACGCCGATCCCCGTTTGGGCGGATTACTGGGTGATGCGGGAGTTCAAGCTAGTAATTTAATTTCAAAACAGTTTAATCTTGACGGTAATACTGCTTCCAAAATAATTCCAATGTTGGCACCCGTAGTGTTGGGCTTCTTAACAAAAAAACGGGATACCGATGCAGGTTCAAGCGGAATAGCAGCACTATTGGATCAAGACGGAGACGGCAGTATTTTGGATGATGTGGCAGGATTTTTAACCGGCGGTTCCGGCGGAAATTTACTTGGTAACGTATTAGGCGGTTTGTTCGGCTCCGGTAAATAATTCTGGTGTTAAAATGAGTAATATATTTAAAACCTTTTTCTTAATGACACTTTTAACTGTATTCTTTGTGTTACTCGGAGGTTATATTGGCGGAAAGCAAGGCGCATTTATTGCACTGATTATTGCTGCCGGTATGAATTTTTACAGTTATTGGTTCAGCGATAAAATGGTTTTGAAGAGATACAAGGCAGTTGAAGTAGGACCGGATGACAAATCTGAATTATACCAGGTGGTTTCAGAGCTTACCGCCAAAGCAAATCTTCCGATGCCTAAAGTCTATATTGTAAATAATCCTACTCCAAATGCCTTTGCAACAGGCAGAAATCCCCAGCATGCTGCTGTAGCAGCTACCACGGGAATTTTAAATATTTTGAATAGAGATGAATTGGAAGGTGTGTTGGGACACGAGTTGACACACGTAAAAAATAGAGATATGCTCACCGGAACAATTGCGGCAACATTGGCAGGAGCAATCACAATGCTTGCCCAATTTTCCCGCTTCGGATCTATCGGAAACAACAGAAGGCAAAATCCCCTTTTCTCTATTTTATTAATTATAGGTGCCCCCGTTGCGGCAATGATTGTGCGGATGGCTATCTCGCGAACGCGCGAATTTTCAGCCGACGCCGGTGGCGCTCAAATTAGCGGTAAACCTCTTGCATTGGCAAGCGCATTGGGTAAATTACATAACGGTGTTCAACAATATCCTATGCGAAATGGAAACCCTTCCGATTCTCATTTATTTATAATGAATCCTTTCTTAGGTGGATTAGGAAAATTATTTTCCACTCACCCGCCTGTTGAAGAAAGGATAGAAAGACTAAAACAAATGGCGATTACGCATAACTTTCAAACATAATAAAACACAGGAGGTATCATGAGTCACAAAATATCAGAAGGTGCGGTTAAAGTAATTGAAGTTATAGGTATTTCAAGTAAGAGCTTTGAAGACGCTGTTCATCAAGCGGTCTCAAAAGCTTCCGAAAGCATTCGTGGAATTAGCGGCGTGGAAGTTCTGAAACATATGGCTTCGGTAGAAGACGGTAAAATAACACAATACAGAGTCGATGTTAAAGTAGCATTCCCAGTCGACTAACATACCTATAAAATATTATTACGGGCTTTTACGATTCAATAATCGTAAGAGCTTGTATAATTTTACTTTCGAAATAATAATTTAGTAATTAAATGGAGGATAAAATTGGAAAACATTTTTAATTCTGTTACCGCTTTAATCGGAACTTATGTGCCCAATATTTTAGGCGCATTATTAATTCTTATCATCGGTTGGATAGTTGCATCTCTTGTATCTTTAGGATTGCGCGAGTTACTTAAAAAAACTTCTTTAGATAATAAACTGGCAAATAAAATTGCCGGAGAAGATGAATTAAAACCGATAGAAGCTGAGAAATGGATTTCGAAGGGAGTTTATTGGTTAATTATGATTTTTGTTTTCGTAGCTTTTTTTGAAGCGCTGAAATTAACAATCATAACCAAACCGCTTAACAGATTATTGGAGCAAATATTCGGATATGCGCCGCAGCTTTTGGGCGCCGGTCTGTTGTTTATATTAGCTTGGTTAATTGCCACAATTATCAGAAAAATAATTGTTTCGGCATTAAAAGCAACTAATTTAGACGAAAAAATAAGTCAAAAATCTCAAATTGACAGCGCAAAACAGATTCCGCTTTCCAAATCGTTAGGCGATATTGTTTATTGGCTTGTATTTCTTCTTTTCTTGCCGGCAATTTTGGGCGCTCTTAATCTGGGTGGTATTCTGGAACCGGTTCAAAGTATGATAAACAAAATTCTGGACTTCCTGCCTAACATATTTACGGCGGGACTTATATTATTGGTCGGTTGGTTTGTTGCTAAAATAGTCAGACAAATTGTAACCAGTCTGTTGGTTGCTCTCGGTACCGACAAATTAAGCGAAAAAATCGGAATGAATTCTGTCTTAGGCAATCAAACACTATCCGGTTTAATCGGGTTAGTATTGTATGTTCTTATTCTAATTCCAATTATAATAGCAGCGTTAAATGCATTGGCATTGGAATCACTGACTCAACCTGCCAGTAATATGCTAAATCAAATATTGGAAGCCATACCGGATATATTTGCCGCAGCGTTAATTCTTGTTATTTCATATGTTGTTGCAAAAGTACTGGCTGGCTTTATCGAAAATTTATTAAGCGGATTTGGATTCGATAATTTATTTGTAAAATTAGGATTAATTAAAGAATTAAAAAATGATACGGTAACTCCGAGTAAGTTAGTCGGTTATATTATTATCATTTCCGTTATGCTTTTTGCTTTTACCGAAGCATTCGCAAAATTGGAATTCAATCAACTGGTAGAATTAACCGCACAGTTAACTGTTTTAGGCGGACATATTCTTTTAGGTTTAGTAATTATGATTTTAGGATTGTTTTTCGGTAATCTTGCATCAGACACGGTTAAAGGAACCGGAGTAAAGCAAGCTAATTTTTACGCTCTTGTTGTAAAGGTTGCCATACTTGTCTTTGCCGCAGCAATGGGTTTAAGATACATGGGCTTGGCAAACGAAATTATTAATTTGGCATTCGGTTTATTATTAGGAGCAATTGCTGTGGCAGTAGCAATAGCTTTTGGTATTGGAGGACGGGATTTAGCTGCAAAGAAATTAAACGATTGGAATAACTCGGTTAGCAAATAATATATCTCATTAATTAAAAAACGTCCCGTTTTTGGGACGTTTTTATTTTATAACAAAATTCAAATCTTTTTTGTAATCCCCTTGCCTTATAGATTTAATCTCAATTTCATAAGATTCTGGTTTGGTATTAACGTTTAATTTTTTCAAGACTTTTTTGCTTAAATAAATTTTGTATTTACCCGGTAACAGTCCGAAATAATAAAAATCCCCATCGGAAAAAGTCGGGACAGTTTTCTTAAAATTATTATTTACACCTTCGATATTAACTTTCATACCGGCTAACGGATTTGCTTTGTTATTCTTAATTTGCATAACCGTACCGTAAATTTCTCCCGCAAAATAAACAGGTATATCGATTAATTTTATATTATTGGCTTCGGTTACAAAACTGAAATTCTTGAATTGCGGTACTAATAAAGGGTCTTTTAAACTCGATTCAACTATTGAACCCTTATAAAACGTATACGGATTTAAATCCAAAAGATAAATCAGTCCGTCTTTATTTTGACTAATAGTATTAACGGAAGTCATTTTAAGTTTAACATTTTTAATGATTTTTTCACCCAAGTCATATTTTTCGTTATTGTTTTCGTCAATGAACAATCGTACTATCGCTCCGGCTCTGCCTATTTGTTGACGGTTATAAAATTTTATTGAATTATTAGTCCAATCATAATTAAGCGAACCTTGTAAATACTGCCCGAATTGATCATTGTTTATGAATGAACTTGATCTAACAAACGGGAGATCTAAAATTAGATTTACGAAAGTATTTGAAATAGAATTCAAGAAATTTTTTGAATATGTAATTTGAAACCTGAGAATCTCGGTTATATTAGTTGCAAAAGATAAATATGCGTTTTCAACTTTGCCCGAATTTAAGTTGTACTCTAATCTGGTATTTATAATATTTCCGATTAAACTGCTAAAAATACCGTTTACACGCGGCAGCGAATAAATAAAACCGATATCAATATTAGATCTGTTCAGCTTCCCGATTTCATTCTCGGCATAGTTAAATTTATAATTTATAGACGGATTAAAATTTTCGAAAATTGAGTTAACTCCTATGTTAAGACTTAACCTTTTCGATTTGCCGAAGTTAAGATACTGTGAATTAAAAATTATGTTTGTGGGAGTTTTATCAATGTTCATAGGAATAAATACATTCCCGTTAATTTCATTGCTAATTTTTGACTGGTTGTAAAATGGATTTTCGAAATATTTGGTATAAGAAATATCAAATGAACTTAAAGAGCTAAAAAGACCGTTGGCAGTTGTTTTAATATAAGCGTTTGGCGCAACGGTTAAATTAAACAAGTAATTGCTGTTCACTCTAAGCGAGGTGGAATTATAGAAAATTCCTTTTGTGTAACCCGAACCGTTTAAGTAATCGAAACCGAGTTGATTAGTTAACCAGTCGTTTACGCCAAACGATAGATTTGCCTGCACCAACTTTTCGTGTGTATTAATGATTTCACCGATATTTAAATTGTAATTCATTTCCCCAGGAGGTAATAAAGTAAAGGGAATTTGAAAAACTTTTTCTTGTTCAATAATTTGTCCTCTTAATCCGTAATATTTCAATTGGATTAATGAAGTACCGTAATCGAGAGGAAGATTAAATTCAAAATTCCCGTTGGCATCCGCTTTGGTAATGGACATCAAATTATTGTTCCTGTATAATTCAACTGTCCAGTTTGGGTTTGTACGGTTTCTGAATATATAATTCATATACTTTCTTCTCGGTTCCAATGGTTCATTTGTTATTTGTATTCCGCGAATGTTATACGAAGCTAAACCATTGGCTAAAATGTTTCCGAGCGAGATTTGCGTTAAATAATTTTTGAATACCGGATAGCGCCAAAGCCACTCAATTCTGTTGTTAATTATTTTACCCTCAAACGAATTACCGCTTGAAATCACACTTCCCTCTCCTCCTAATATAATTCCGCCCAAACCAAAACGATATGATGAAAACGGTTTGGAGTTTTTGCCGAAGTTACTGGATAAAAGGTAATCAAAAGAGCCGAGAGTAAATAACGGTTTTTTTGCACCAAATGTTCTTTCCGTTTTACCGGGTTGGTTAAATTCTTGGGAACTGAGCTTAAGTTGATCTATATATTTACGATAAACCGGTAATATTGAGTTCGAATTTAATCTAAGCGACAAATCGCTCATAGAGACTTGGAAATCCAATCCGAATGCATCAAAGAAAAAATGCGGCAAAAAGTATACTTCGCCGTATAACTCAACATAATCATGTTTGGTAAACTTTAGTTTTTTTGTCAATGTTTTAAATTGCAAATTTTTAATATCTATGATATACTTATTCTCGGGCGAAAGATAAAACCCTTTGATATTACCGCTTAACGAATCTCTTTCATTATATAACTGCAACAAATTAAATAATTCGGAAAACGGCAAATAGGCTGAATTATCTTTATATACCGCTTCTATTGTGGTATTTATCAATTCCGAATATTTAAAATTCAGAAACATTTCTTCCGGTTTTTCTCCTGTAATTTTTATTGTTGGTAAAGCGGCGGTAACATTTTTTATAATCTTAAACTTGTAAGGTTTCGAAAATACCGATGTACTTTTTCCGTTAATAGCTTTTACTTTCCACTCATAGTTTTCATTTATGTGCAGATTGTTTAATAAAAATTGTGCCGCCGGTAACTTGGAATTTCCGACTATTTTTTTCACTAAACTTTTCTTGCTGTTTTTAAGCGGGCTCAATACAAACTCATATTCCTTTGCATTTTTAACTTTTTCCCATTTAAATTCTTTCAGAAAATCAAGCTGAATTTCTTTGGGTTTTATACCGCCCGGAGCAATCAATTTAGGAGCCGGCAATAATTGTTTTCTTTCGGAATACTTAAAATAAAACGGCAGCGCCGCCCCGGACCACCCAGTATTGTTATATGCTCTAACCGACCATCGATATGTTTTACCTTTAGATAATATTCCTTCGGGTAATTGAAAACTATTGTTTTCAATTAATGTGTAATATGATGAATTAAAAATATTTTGAAATCTATTCCTGCCGGTTTTTACATCTATATAAAGGACATATCCTACGGCATTTTTCACTTCAGACCAAATAAATTCCGGTTTTTCATTAAAATAGATAACCGGTTCATTTTCTTTACCGGGTTGAATTAACCGGGGTTTTTCAAGCGGGTTTACTAAGTATAGATTGAGATTATTAAATTTATTATTTTTAAGTGAATATAGATTAACATTGAAATACTTGTTGGGGGATTCTTCCGCATTAGCTAACAAAATTAAAAAGATTAATATTAATTTGGCTCGAGTTTTCAAGGCACCGTAAAAATTATCTTTTTAATAATTGCGGGTACTTTTCCAATATTACTTTCCGGCACATCTCTTTTTTCAATATTTTCCGCTCTAAACTCAGCAGAATATGTCCCGTCCGGCAATTTCGATTTATCTATATCAAACCGTTTAACCAATTGAAAATAAAGCGGAATATATTCCGTATCGGCAAACACTTCCTGGTTTTGTACATTTTTTACAGCCAAAGAAAGATCGCCTAAGTAAGGGGAATTTCCTGTTCTTGTCATACTTGCAAATATCGATATCTTACCGCTGTCGTTTTTCACCCAAACCGTATCGAATTTAATTGAAGTCCGTGCCGAATCAACCCGGTAAAACAAAGTAGTAACTTGGTTCAAAACAAATTTGATTTGCGCTGTTATTCCTTTTTTAACCGTATCCACTGGTAAAGATTTTGGAGATGCGGATGTTACTATTCTTGCCCAATAAGTTCCTTCACTCAAATGTCTGTCCGGCCTTACAGAAAGTCTTATTGTCTGCTTTTGATCAGGATTTAGAATAAATTTTTTGGGAAATGCTTTTATCCATTTCACAATAGAAGGATCGTTTGCGGTAGTTTCCTGTAAATATTTCATTTTCATTGTACCCGATGAATCGCTTACCGGGTAACCGAACACAAAAGAAACGGTAATTTCATAAGGCTGCGTTGACTTATTCTCAACTATATAACTGCCGTAACGATTATGATTATCGGTATAAACGATGTAAGGTGAAATTATAACTTGAGCAAAAATACTTGATGAAAAAAGTAAAAGTCCTAATAACAACTTGATTTTCATATTTTATAAAATCTCCAATGTTAAAATTATAGTTCCGTTATAAATTCCCGGTGTAACACCAGATACCGGATTAAGCTTCCCCCCTAACCAAATAAATACAGGCTTGAACCGCCTTATTTTTCTTATGTAAAGAGGCGAATATGGATTGAAATTCTTTCTGCCCTGTATTCTGTTCCGTTTAGACCATGCCGAATGACGTTTATCGAATATGATAGGTATTTTATTTGTTCCGTTTGTTAAATAAGACGGCAAGCTGAAGTTTACGAGTATGTTTTTTCTTTTCCTGCTTAAATGAAGAAAAACAAACTTCGCAGCATTTTGATCGGTATGTTGAACCTCTGCCGGATAACCAATGAAAACATTCCCAAAATTCAGATCGTTTAATTTAAACGCAAATATCCTTTGCGCATGCGCCGAAGAAGGTAAAATTAAAACAAATACTACAAAAAAAACTGATATTGTTTTGTACATCTTTATTATGAGTCCCTCTTTAAGAAAGATATTTCCTTACATAAATTTACTTATTATAATAACTAAAATTGTGCCAATTATGTTGTTTATGGCTGGGAAAGGTAATTTATTAATATGCTACCGTGATGTTAAAAAGACCTTTGTAATTACCGGGAGATTGAGTTGGGTAAATATTTAATTTACCTCCGACCCATAAATACAACAAGCCGGATTTTTTATTTTTCAATAACTTATATGAAGTTCCGTTAGTTACAGCAACGGGATTTGCATAAGATTCCGAATTACTTGTGTGTACTACGGATGAGTTGAAAGGTAAAGTTTCACCGCTTTTGTCTTTTCGTAACATTCCGGTTTCATTATAAGTAACTACTACTGTTTTATTTGGTTCTCCGGTAACTTTAAATTCAATTCCTTCGGAAGGTTCTTTCTTAACCAAACTATTACTTTTATCTAAGATAATTTCACCGAAATCCAAATTCCCTTTTACGGGTTCAATTTTAATTCCTTGCACAATGCCCACTTTTATCCGTGCCGCAGCTTCGTTTCTGTTTTGGGCAAATATGATTGTAGCAAACAAAATCCAAATATAAAATGCGTTTAAAAAGATTTTATAAATATTCACGCTGTAACCGCAAGTTAAAAATCATTTTAGAAATTATCGGTAATGTTTAACGATATTTTAGAAAGTTTAAAATAATATCGGGAAAAATAAATTTTTAATATGAGACGGAAATCACAAATAAGCCAATATAGTCACCTTGAGGTTGATTCCTTTTTATCCGTATTTTCCCGCCGACCCAAACATTCAATTTACCTAAACCTCCGTTTTTTATTAATTTTTCCGAATCGCCGCTTTTAATTACTTTACCGTTATTTAAAATTACTTTAGGTTTAAAAATCATTTTACCTGTTTTACCGCCGGTTGCCAAAGCCCATTGGTAATTGTCCAATTGTACGTTGTTAAAAGAAATTGTAACATATTTAGATGGATGACCGGTAATGAGGAATAATTCGCCTGCCCTTGGAGGTATTTTTTTTGTTTGAGCCGATCCTGTCAATATAATCTCTCCAAAATCCAAGTCGCCGCTAACAGCAGTAATTGAAAGCGGCGCAATCAAATTTACGAATGCTTTGCCTGTTACATTGGTAAATTGGGCATAAAGCGATACCGAAAATGAAACACTAAAAATAAATATAAGTTTAGAGATTCTCATATCATAAAATATAAATATGCCGGGAAATAAGAAATGAAAATTTAACTCAAGTTGACCTCTAAATTTTATAAACCGTTAAAAGGGTTATGAAATTAAGGTTTCCGGTGCCCTTAACCCACGACTTAAGTCGAGGGTTAATAGCAAACCTAATAAACAATAACCGTTTCAAAGGTTTTTTAATAACTAAATTTTGAAACGGTCAACTTGAGAATTTAAAATAGATATAAAAAAGTGGCGTCAGCAATTCTATTCCGAACTACCAACGCCACCGAGGACCCATGAGATAAAGGAAATTTAATTATTTGCTAATATTATCGGAAAACATTTCAAACAGTTTAATTAAACTTTTGCTTTTATCATTAATACGCAACGGAAACCGTAAAAGTTCCTGTATAATCGCCGGGAGCTTGATCTGCGCGAATGTTTAAAGAACCGCCTAACCACAAATACAAGTAACCGGTTCCTCCGTTGTTGACTAAATTAATTGATTCTCCGTCGGTTACATCAGCAGCACCGGAATATGAATTATTAACTCCCGTTTGGTCTAAATTGGCTGTAAAATCCATATTATCCGAAGTCCCACCGTTAGAGGCAGCCCAAGCATTATTGTTTAGTGTAACGTTGTTAAAATTAACCGTAACAGCTTTCCCCGGATGTCCGGTAACTTCAAATACCACTCCAGCTGAAGGATCAATTTGCGGACTGGCAGGCGTACCGTCTAAAACAATATTTCCAAAATCTAAATCCCCGCTTAAATTTGTGATTGCTAACCCTTTCTTTAATTGAGCTAACACATTTGCATTAGCGCTTGCGCTGCTCTGTGCAAAAATGGAAGAAATAAAGAATAGAGAAAGGATAAAACCTGACGTTAAGATTTTTGCTAATTTCATTTCCACTCCTTTTGTTTTGAGACATTAAGTTTGATGCACATCACATTTCAAACGATGTGCCATTAAGATTCCGAAGCAATTGATAAAGCTTATTAATTACTGTAACTTATTGATTCCCAAAAGGTTATAAATATTTCGAAATTAATTTTATTACAGGTTATAAATGAGGTGATAAATTATAAATTTATTTTTGCATCATTCTGAAACATCTGACTGTCCGTTTTTCACTTTGATATTTATAATTTTTCTGGTAGTATTAGTCTTTTCGATTTATTAAAATACCTTGTTTATTAATTTTGAATGTTTTATCTTTTTAATAAACTCATTTTACTTTAATAAATTAATTTTAATAGCCTATGAAAAAATCTATTCCTATCATATCAATTCTTA
>JALSTI010000076.1 GCA_026983795.1 Melioribacteraceae bacterium | reverse complement strand
TTTTCCTGCTCGTACGGAATTGCAAAGGATGTGAAACGGTTCTTATCAGATCCCGAATCAAGTTCGGGATGACAGATCCAAAAATAACGGTAATACGAAAAAACCCGTCATGCTGAACTTGTTTCATCATCTAATGCTGCTTTTCAGATTAGCGCATTCGCGGCTAATGTAAAAAGTCCGGCATTTTCACCGGACTTTGGTCGAATAAAGGTTACTTCATTAAAATCATTTTCTTCACCGCGCTGTAATTACCGGCGGTAAGTTTGTAAAAATACAAACCGCTCGGAAGACCGGAAGCATCAAAATTAACTTGATAATATCCGGGTGATTTTTCACCGTTTACAAGAGTTGCAACTTCGCGCCCGAGTAAATCGTACACGACAAGTTTAACCTTTGTTGCCTTGCGGTTGTTTATTGCCGGAATTGCATATTTGATTGTTGTGCTTGGGTTAAACGGATTGGGGTAATTTTGATATAAAACAAAGGAATGATTATGATAATAATTCAAGTTGATATTTGTTATTGTAGAATCCGGGGTATAGATGAAACATTTATTTGTAATTCCGCTTGAATTAACACCACCGACTAGCAACAATGATCCGTTAGATAATTTTGTTAATGTAAATTCCTTCTGATAAGCCGGTTTATCAGCAGCTTTGAAAAATGAATTTGATAAATAATCATATATTTCACAATCATTTCCGTTTCCTAAAACTAGTACATTTTTTTTATTAATACTTATCGCATAATACCTGTCTTGGAAACTCAAACTATCTGTAACTGTCCAAAGGTTATTTTCCGGATTAAAAACTTCACCAATATTTGTTTTCCCGATTACCAAAATTTTTTCGTCATTCAGGGTAGACAAAGAAGGGAAACTTCCGTGATTGTAATATGGCGATGGAATTGTATCCCAATTTAAATTATTAATATTCAAAATTTCGTAATGGGCATTGCCTCCATCCATGAATGGATTTGAGCCGGCAATGAAAATATTTCCATTATTAAGAACAATTCCTTTATGATTAATCATCGGATAATTCATAGGAGAAATATATTCCCATTTATTCATAACCGGGTCATAAATTTCACAAGTATTGGTAACTTCTCCGGAAACCATATCAAAGGCGCCTCCGCCGGCAACAAGAACTCTGCCATCAACAAGTTTAATCATTAGATGCCTTTCCCTTTTTCTATTCATGCTTGCAACTATTTCCCAAGTGTTATTAACAGGATTGTAAATTTCACATGAAGCTGTAGTACTATCTTCTGTGGCACCTCCTGTAACCAGTACTCTTCCGTCATTTAATAAAACTGCCGCATGGAAGAAACGAGCAATATTCATCGGTGGTACGTTCTCCCATTTATTTTTCTCAGGATTGTAGAGTTCACAACTGGAATAAGCTAAGATAGTATCTTCGGGAGGATATCCTCCACAAACTAACACTTCTCCGTTAGCCAACAAGGTTGCCGTATGACGCCACCGTGAATAATTTGTTGACCCGGCTTCCGACCAACTGTCTTTTGGTTGCGATTTATATATAAATGGTAAAAACAATAACCAAAGTAATATTATTCTCGAATGCATAGTTTATTCCCCTTTACATTTATTTCAAATAAACCAATTTACCTTTGTCAATGATCTTATCTGATGCCGTTATTACATAATAATAAATACCATAATTATGATTGGAAAAGTCTACATGAAAATTTTGCATTCCTTTATCTAATAAACCTAAATTGATTCTTTTAATTTCTTCTCCTAATAAAGTATAAATTATGATATTTACAATAGAATCAGAAATCAGATAAAAACTTATGGTTATTGAAGAATTGAATGGATTCGGGTATACACCAACAGATTTAATCTTGCCAGCATTTTTATTTTTTTCAGCGGGCTTAGCCATGGAATTAGTGGGAACATCAATGATATTTGACGGGAATGATTCGTGATTCTGTTTCATAGCAGTGACGTAATAATAAGCATTTAATTGAGAATTTTTATAACTAATAGTAATATCATTGTCTATGTAACTAGTTATATTTCCGTTAACCGAGGCAATGTGTATAAATGGTCCGCAATCTTCCCCACAATTATTAATATTCCTGTATATATTATATGAATCTGCGTCCGGATTGGTTACCAAATCCCAAGTTAGTTTCGGATTGCCCGAATAGTTATGCCATGAAAGATTTTGTGGGGTTGATATATAAAAGTATGCTTTTTGTAAAACAGATGAGTTTTCAATTATCGTAAGAGCTCTCGATATTTGGCCGGAAGTAAACCACTGCATACAAGTTGGAGGGGCATATGACATTATGTTTTCAGGTTGTGGGCAACAAATCCAAGGTGAAATATCCCAATTTTCATCGAATTGGCAATTATTTTCTTCCAAAGCTTCCCTAAAAAATTCAAGACCCGGATCCGGAGGTGTATCACATACTTTATCTCCCTTTTCTTCACAACCGGAACCGTCGAAATCTTTACCGAAGCGCCATTCATGAGTATGGTATAATCCTAAACAGTGTCCCATTTCATGAGATATTACAGAAGTGCCTTTCCAGCCCGCACCTATTACAAACGCAGTTGAGGGTATGGATTCTGCTTTGGCGACTGTTTTGGCATCTTGTGTTGCATCACCGAGAAAATAAATATCAATAGCATTATCATGTGGATTAACGGAAATAAGTTCATCAAATTTATTATACGAGTAATAATAGAAATAATCATTTTTTATGATTTCTTTACCCACTACCTCAAAAGTAATATTTCCGGAGTTAAAATCGGAATTAAGTAGATTTAACCAATCATCAATTTCTTCATCACTTATTCTTGAATGTCCGGTTTGATCAGCAATAATGTGTATAAACAAGTTGAATTTTTTCGAGGAATAACTATGAACATATTGGGTAACACCAATACTTTCCAGAAAATCTTCTGGCGGAGTAACTGTTTGACAAGTATCCGTTTGAGCAAAAGCAGTTAAATTAAACGACAGAAACATAATTAAAATTATGTCCGTTAGAATCCAGCGGGGGGGGGGTAATTTGCTTGTTGTTCATTTTTAACCTCTCAATTTATTAATAAATGAATAGCGAATATCCACTATAAAATAGATGAAAATGATTTACTATTAATTTAAAATTAATAAGTTAAAAGTCAATGCTGAAAAACAGTATTACAAATTCCCGTTTCGGCGGGAATAACGAAGTGCGAAAATCCGTTCCTTTTAGATCCCGGAACAAGTCCGGGATGACAAGACAAACAAGAGCAACTAGCAATCAGAAACTGTCATGCTGAACTTGATTCAGCATCTCTCACTCGTCATGCTGAATTCTTTTCATCATCTAATGCTGCCTTTCAGATTGGCGTATTCGCGGCTGAAATAAAAAAGCCCGGCATTTTCACCGGGCTTCGGTTGAATAAGAGTAGTTAAGCATCACTTCATTAAAATCATTTTCTTTACCGCACTGTAATTACCGGCGGTTAGTTTGTAAAAATACAAACCGCTCGGAAGTCCGGAAGCATCAAAATTAACTTGATAATATCCGGGTGATTTTTCACCGTTTACAAGAGTTGCAACTTCACGCCCGAGTAAATCGTACACGACAAGTTTAACTTTTGTTGTTTGCCGATTGTTAATTGACGGAATTGCATATTTGATTGTTGTGCTTGGGTTAAACGGATTGGGATAGTTTTGGTAAAGAACAAACCCGGCGGGTAAGTTTTCCTTCCGGTTATTTACCGAAACAATACCGCCTTCGTGATAAATTGCAAGACCACCCCCGTTTGTTCCGACTAACAAGTTTCCGTCATTATCAAAATTCAAAGAGTAAATATAGTCTGATAAAAGTCCGGGATTATTAGTATGAT
>JALSTI010000075.1 GCA_026983795.1 Melioribacteraceae bacterium | reverse complement strand
TAACGCGCTTGCAAGTTGACCCGAACCGGTATACTTAATATCACGTAAGTCCAATAAAGACTGCACAACACCGTCTTCGCCATATTGACCGTGTAAAGCTAATATCGCCAAATCGATTTTATCGAAAATTTCAAGATTAATTGAGTCGATGTAATTTTTTTTAGCAATTGTTCCATTATCCTTGGAATAAAAATAATCGTAATCATCGCCCGGTTGTTCGGCGCCAAATGCAGGATCGATCAATTTTATATTGTAATCATCTTTTAACGATTTATAAATTTCCAAACCGGTTGCTTTTGAAATCTCTCTTTCGGGAGATGCGCCGCCTACAATTAAAGCGATATTCAATTTGTCAATTTTCAAATTTATCCTAATCTTTTTTGTAATTAAACTCTTTTATAATTTCATCAATCTCAGATTTAGAAAGATTGCTTCTGTTTTCGTTCGAAATAGAATTTCTTCCCTTCACATCAAAGGGGTTAACATTTAAATTTCCTGCTCTGGCGCGGAGTCTATCTTCAATTATTTGAGAATAGGAAACTTCGTTATTGTACAGCGGTTCATCATTCACGCCGGGTAATTTAATATTTTCATCCGCTTCCAGCTCAAAATTCGGATGAATTCCGTAAGTTGAACGTGCGATTGACAATAATTGTTTTACTTTTTCGGGCGGTATTTTCTTAGCTCCGCCTAATTGCTCTGCAATAAAAATAGTTTTAGCGGCATGTTCTAATTTTTCCATTTTGTAATAAGCGTCTTTTAAGGAAACTCCGAAAGTCACCGCTCCGTGGTTCTGAAGTAAAAGCGCCCAAGCTTTATCAATAAATTTCTTGATTGGTAAAATCAACTCTTCGGTAGACGGTGTACCGTACTCGCATAAATGAACTTTACCCAAAGTTAAAATGACTTCGGGAAAAACCGGATCGGTTAAATCCCTTCCGGCAGCGGCAAAAGCAGTGGCATAAACAGGATGAGCATGAACAACCGCATTAATATCCCTTCTGGAATTGTAAGCCAACAAATGCATTTTTACTTCTGTAGATATTTTACCCTTGCCCTCAATTAAATTACCGTCCAAATCAATTACCAAAAGATCATCTTCATTAAGTTCTCCTTTGTTTTTACCCGATGGAGTAATTAGCGCTTGGTTATAATTAATTCTTTGGGATAAATTTCCGTCGGTTGCCGCTACAAATCCTTTTTCATAAACCATGTGACAAATTTTAATAAATTCTTTTTTTAACGACACTTTTTCTCCAGCTCTTCCATTAGTCTTAGATTTACATATCCGTCATATCCGGTTATTGAAAACGGATGTTTTTTAAGAAGCGCTTTTTGAAACGCACGTAAAAGATAGATTTGTTTATTAGCTCTTTTCCGGAAAGCTTTTCTCGCTTCGCCGGTTAAATCGATTATTAATTTTGAAGTGGCAATTTTTTTACCGATTAAGTTTTCAATACTGATAGAACCGCTATAACCGGTTATTTCAATTCTGTTAAAAGCCTTTTTGGAACTATAAGAAACGCTGAAGGAACCGAAACCTCCGTTTTTAAATTTTACCAAAGCAGAAGAATAATCTTCTACCTCGCTTTGATAAATAACATTGTCCATAAATCCTTTAATATCGGTAATTTCACCTCCGAAATATCTTAGCAGATCAATCATATGCGTTCCCAAGTCGCGCAAAGCTCCGCCGCCGCTCTTATTTTTTCTGAATCTGAAATTTTCGTTCGGAGGAAAATCTATATGAAAATCAGCCCGGACAGATATAATTTTACCGAGCATTTGATTTTCGCAAATTTGTTTTGCTTTAACTATTAACGGATGAAAGCGGTGGACATAATTTACCGCCAAGTAAACATTATTAGCCTCGCAAACCTTTACCATTTCACTGGCTTGATCGGAAGTTAAGGCAAGAGGTTTTTCGCATAAAATATTTTTCCCCGCATTCGCGGCTTTAATCACTTGTTCATAATGATCAGAGTTTACGCTGGATATATAAAGGGTATCGAAATCTGATTTTAAAAATTCATCGAAATTATTGAATGCGTTTTGTGCTAAAAACTTATTGCTAATAAATTTTGCCCTATCCAAATTATGACTGTAAACGGAAACCAGAGAACTTCTCTTAAGTTGAAGAAACGTAGGTAGAAATGTATTTTCTAAAAAATGTCCGCAACCTGCAACTCCCCACTTTAGTTTTCTAATCTTACGTGGAATTTTAATTTTAGGTTTTTCCGAAATTAATTTCATATTATAATAATAAAAGTTAAAAATTCAATTTTTTCATTAAAAGTTTTATTGGTTTTGTATTTTGCATAATATAAAAATGTATAGCCGGAACGTTATGATTAAGCAATTCTTCAACTTGTTTAAAGGTCCATTCAACACCTATTTCGGCAACATGTTCGGGTTTAGCGGTTTCAATTTCTTCCGCAAGTTCGTTTGGTATATCTACATAAAAATTCTTCGGAATACTGTTCAATTGATTTTTAGAAACCAAAATTTTGAGTCCGGGAATAATAGGTACATCTATACCGCTTTGCCTGCATTTATCTACATATTCAAAATATTTCCGGTTATCATAAAACATTTGTGTAACAATATAGTCGGCGCCCGCATCTATTTTATCTTTTGTATGTTTAATATCAACTTGTACATTAGGCGCTTCAAAGTGCTTTTCGGGATAACCGCCTATTCCAATACAAAAATTCATCGGGTGCGCGTCTAGAAGCGAATCTTCCAAATATTTTCCGTTATTCAAATCGTTAATTTGTTTAACCAAATCAACTGCAAAATTATTAGCGCTTCTGTTAAACTTAATTGGTTTATCGTATCCGCTTTCGTCGCCGCGTACAGCAAGAACATTATCTATGCCTAAATAATGCAGTTCGATTAAAAAATCTTCGGTTTCCTCTTTGGTAAATCCTTTACAAATCACATGCGGTACCGCATCGATATTATATTTATTTTGAATAAGTGCGCAAATTCCTAAAGTACCCGGACGTTTTCTTTTGACTTTAACCTTTACATTTCCATCGGGTGCTTCTTCGTAAACAACTTCCGCCGCATGACTTGTAATATCAATAAAAGGCGGATTAAATTTTATTAGGTCGTCCAGGGCATTCATTAGCTGCTGAAAATTGCCTCCTCTTTTGGGAGGTATAACTTCAAAACTGATTAATGTATCAGTTGCTTTATTAAGGTGTTCTACTATTTTCATATTTTGAAATTGTTTTTAACAAATTTAACATATTTTTATTTAATTGGATAAATCATTTACAGGTAATAACCGCAATATATCCATTTTCGTTGTATCTAATTTACTTAAATTTAATTCCAGATCGATATATTTTCCGTTAAGCCATTTATGTGTCATATCAGAATAATGTTTGCTCATTATATTACCGGATTGACCTGTTGTTAAAATAAAAAACAATTTATCGGGATTTGCAAAATCGTAAATGTAACGCATAGAAGGACCCAAATTATTTTCAAACGGTTTTGTAAAAGAATATTCCGTATTAAAAATAGTTGTTCCGTCTCCGCCCATTTTAAAAGGTCCTATGTTTATTAATTTATCCAACAAACTTGATTGCCCGTGGAATAAATGTTTAAAAGTTAATTTGTGCAATTTCCCCCATTGCCAAAAAGTTAAATTGCTGCCGAATTTTGTTTCTAATTCATGTATGGCATTTCTAAGGCTTTTTCTAATTATATCATCCCTGTTTTCTATTTCCGGCGTAGTTATATCATCAAACCATTTGGAATTATTTTGCTTTAACATCGCCGGTATGCTTCTGTACGGAACATTGGCAATAAATACATATTCCATCAACAGGTTTTTCCCCATTTCATCTTCAAAAATATTATGAATCAACTTTTGTAAAAACATTGCATAAATTGTGGGAACTTGACTTTCCGCATCCATTATAAAATTCCATTTACTTAACAACTTAACAGCCAAATTAACGTTAGGATTTTTATCTTTAATTTCGCTAAAAGCGTTAATTATATATTCCGTTATATTTTTTGCGTAAAAAGAATAAAAATCCATTTGGAACTTTTTAAAATCTTCTACGGAAAATTTTTCTTTAGAATTTAAAAGTTGGGTTATTCTTTCAATACGGGAAGGCGGTTCCCAAATATTTGATATATGATACTTAAAATTCTTTACGGTTTTATTATTAGCAGAAGCTATAAAATTTTGTTTGGGATTAAAAAGTTTGGGCATATCTTTATAAGGAACAAATCCTTTCCAATCGTATTTATCCGTAGTTCCGTCGAATACCAAGGTAGGACTGTAAAAATTTCTTTTTGGTAAACGCGTTCCGCAAATATAACCTATGTTATCTTGTTTATCGGCATAAACAAAATTTTGGCCCGGAACGGTAAAATATTTTACTCCGTTTTTAAATTGACTCCAATTTTTACTCTCATTTATTAAATGGAATGCATATATCTCATCACTAAATTCAAGAGCAGTCCATCTTATACTTAGAACTGCTTTGTCTTGTTGTTTATTAGGAAACAAAATTTTATAAGGATGAATGCCTGAAACGATAGGTCCGCGATGAGTGGCGCGGATTTTAAAAATTACATCCGCCGAATCTTTTACGTGGATTGTGTCGCTTATAATTTTTAACGGATTCCATTTACCGTTGAAGAAATAATTCTCTTTAGAGCTGTCTAATTTTTCCGCATAAAAATCACAATCATCCGTCATTACATTTGTTAATACCCACGATATATTTTGATTTTTACCGATTACCACTCCCGGTATTCCTGGTAACGTAAATCCCTCTACATTCAATCCGTTGCTTTTAATAACTGCAAAAACCCATTTGCCGGGCGCTTGAAAAGCGAGATGCGGATCGTTTGCAATTATAGGATGACCCGAAACTGAACGTTTGCTGTTAACCACCCAATTATTTGAACCGATATGGGTTCCTTCAAAACCAATGAATTTTCTGAATCCTCTGTCAACCTTTATCAAATCCAAAGATACGTCAGCAATTTTTTTAGTTTCAGGCGGAATAATTGTAGGACCGTTCTCCTCAAATGCCGGCATTATTTCGGCTGCTTTTTCAATTCCAAGTTTCTGAACTAAATGTGTAAATGCAATATCGCTCCACCAACTGATATTTAATTCCCATGCCATTAACTTTGCCATCAATAAACTATGGACCGGTTTCCAGGGTTCGGGATCGTAACCCAACACCGAAAATTCGATTTGATAATTTCCCTTTGCTTGTTTGATAAATGCATTTACTCCTTGTGAATATGCTTTCAAAATATCTTTCGATTCCTGATGTAATCTTCCGTAGTATTTTTTAACAGTTCTGTACAATCCTAATGTACGAAACATTTTATCATAAGAAACCATTTTAGGACCGAGAATTTCGCTCAGTCTTCCCTCGCCCGCTTTTCGCGCAATATCCATTTGGAAAAGTCTTTCTTGAGCATGAATGTATCCCAACGCAAAATAAGCATCAAATTTATTTTCACAAACAATGTAAGGAATTGCATTTTTGTTACGGTATATTTTTATTTCCGATTTAATTCCTTTTACTTTTATTTCCCCGTCATACTCAGGCAGCGTTTGTTTAAGAAATATGTAAGAGACGATAATACCGGCAACAATTAATATCAGAATTGCGCTGATTATTCCAACAGTTATTTTTATCCACTTTTTCATTAGGATTACTCTTTTACAAATGAGCAGAAAAATTAGTTTGAATTAATTAACATGAGAAAATCTATAAAATGAATAAGAAAAGCAAGAGCCGGGTAACATACTAAAACTACAAAACCAATTTGCCATGTTGATACTTACTGTAAAATTTGTTCAGGCAAAGCGTTTATATTTACAATGTAAAACGTTTTCCGCTTTCCCGAAAAGTTTTTTACATCCAAGTTGATTAAATTTGTAAAGACAATAATAAAACCTTCAGCGGAGTTTTATTTCGATTGAATCCGTTTGTAAGGTAATAACGATTAGACTTACTTTTATTTAAATTTTTAATAAATATGTTAAATTTAATATTATCCGTTGCGGCATTAATAATTCTAATAGTATTGGCTATTATTCTAATTCTCATATACAAAAAATTATCCGTGCAAGATTTCAGCAGAATAGAAAACTCTATTGAAAAATCGAGCGAAAAATTAAATGAGAATATCGACAATTCGTTAAAAGAAGAATTTGCGCGAAACCGGGAAGAAGACAGGCAGAACTCCAAATTAACAAGGGAAGAAGTTAGCAATGCCATTAAATTATTCGGCGATCAAATTTCGAACAGAATCAGAGATATTTCCGACCGGCAAAAAGATCAACTTGAAATTATTGAGGATCGATTAGAAAAACTGACTAAAACAAACGAAGACAAATTCGACAAATTGAAAGAGCAGGTTTCCATCCGTTTAAACGAACTTCAAGAGAAGAACGAGAAAAAACTTGAGGAAATGAGAAAAACAGTCGATGAAAAACTCCACGAAACTTTGGAAAAACGGCTCGGAGAATCTTTTAAACAAGTAAGCGACCGTTTGGAATTAGTTCACAAAGGTTTGGGCGAAATGAAATCGTTAGCCACTGGTGTAGGTGATCTTAAAAAAGTTTTAACAAACGTTAAAACCCGCGGTACTTGGGGCGAAGTACAACTTGGAAATCTGATTGAACAAATTCTTGCGCCAGAACAATATGCGAAAAACGTTAAAACCAAAAAGGGTAGCGCCGATGTAGTGGAATTTGCGGTTAAACTTCCCGGCAGGGATAATAAATCGTCGGAAAATGTATGGTTGCCGATTGACGCAAAATTTCCGCTGGAAGATTATCAACGATTAATGGACGCACAGGAAAGCGCCGATCCGCAAGCCGTTGAAAAAGCTTTTAAAGAACTTGAAAAAAGAATCCGGCAAGAAGCAAATAATATCAGCACAAAATATTTAGACCCTCCGCATACAACCGACTTTGCCGTTATGTTTTTACCAGTTGAAGGTTTGTATGCCGAAGTATTACGAATACCCGGTTTGGCTGAGAGAATTCAACGCGAAAACCGAGTAATTATTACCGGACCTACAAACATTGCCGCTTTATTAAATAGTTTACAAATGGGATTCAGAACTTTGGCTATTGAGAAAAGATCGAGCGAAGTTTGGAAATTGCTCGGCATTGTTAAAACCGAATTTTCAAAATTCGGCGACATACTTGACAAAACCAAACAAAAGATTGATCAAGCAAGTAATTCATTAAGTAATGCAACCAGAAAAACAAGAACAATAGAAAGAAAATTAAGAGATGTACAAGAATTGCCGAAAGATAATAAACAAATCGATTTATTAAATGAATAACTTAAATACTTTATAACAACTTGTTTTTAACCTTGATTTATTAATAAGTCTTTCTTACTTTTTTAGTTAATAAATTATACTGAAAATGTAAATGCGGTCTTTATTAATTATTTGCCTTGCGCTGTTTTTTATAGAATCGAATTATCAAACGGTATCCGCACAACAAGATACCACAAAAGTATTACAAATCGAATTAAAAGGCGGTTCCCTTTTGAAGGGGAAAATAATATCCGAAACCAACGATTCTTTAAAAATTAAAATCATATCTAACGCCGTAATTGTTATCCCCAAAAATCAAATAGTATCCATGAACCAAATTCCGGTTAAGACAATTGAAGGTGAGAAATTGTACAAAGATCCGAACAGGTCAAGATTGTTCTTTGCTCCAACCGGACGGGCATTAAAATCAGGCAGGGGTTACTTTTCCGTATATGAGATTTTTATACCCTTTGCTGCCGTTGGTATTTCCGATTATTTCTCCATTTCCGGAGGGGTTTCGTTAATACCGGGAATAGATAAACAATTTGTTTACCTTGCACCTAAAATAACTCCGTACCAGAACAATAATTTCTCAATATCCGGCGGATTGTTGTATGTTGTAACCCCAAATGAACAAAGCGGTATTGGAGTTGTATACGGCGTAACTTCTTATGAATACAAAGAAGAATCGGATATTACTTTGGGACTCGGATACGGATTTTCCGGAGGCAGTTTTTCCAATAGCCCTGTTATTGTTGTGGGTTGGGCTGCAAAGGTATCAAAATCTTTGAAATTATTATCGGAAAATTGGATTTTCCCCGGAAACAAAACACAATTTCTGTCATTCGGATTAAGATTTTTCGGTAAACACTTATCAGCTGATTTTGGTTTTATTTATCCTTTAGGATCTAATACAGAAGGCTTTCCTTTTATCCCTTGGTTAGGATTTGCTTATAATTTTTAGTCCGTAAAAGCCTCCTTCTTTTCACAAGACATAATGTAGCAAGCTTATTTAAATTTTTCAGATTGACCGATGGCTATTAATATTTCCCCGGTCTCAATTTCTATACCGGATGCCGGATCATAGATAAACCTTCCTACTGATTTATTAAACGGCAGAAATTATTAAATTAAATACTCTCCGTTCCGGCAAAATAAACCAGGGAAAAAGATATTGAAAATAACATAATTTTCGAATTTGCAGTTTTAATTTGGTATTTTTAAATTAAGTTAAAATTTTAGGTGAATTATGAACATTGACAAAGATATTCAATCAATTCAAGAAATGCGGGATTTAGTAAAAACCGCAAAAGAAGCTCAATTAGAATTTAAACATTACAATCAACGTCAAGTTGATAAAATTGTTAAAGCAATGGCAGATGCCGGTTTCAGAGAATCGGAAAGACTTGCAAAATTGGCACATGAAGAAACGGGATTTGGGAAATGGCAAGATAAAGTAATAAAAAACCATTTTGGCACCCGCGATGTATACGAATCGATTAAAGACCTAAAATCCGTTGGAGTTATTGACGTTGAACAAGGCGGGAAAGTAATTCGCATAGCCGAACCGATGGGAGTGGTTGCAGCTTTAATTCCATCAACAAATCCCACTTCAACCGCAATGTTTAAATCCATAATTTCACTTAAATGCAGAAATGCGATTGTTGCGAGTCCGCATCCAAAAGCGGTAATGTGTACATCCGAGGCAATGAAAGTAATGGAAGAAGCAGCCGTAAATGCCGGCGCTCCCAAAGGGTTAATTCAATGTATGACGCTGCCAACCCTGGAAGGCACACATGCATTGATGAAGCATAAAGATATTGCAGTTATTTTGGCAACCGGAAGCACGCCTATGGTAAAAGCGGCTTATAGTACCGGAACACCCGCTTACGGCGTAGGCTCGGGAAATGTTCCCGCATTTATTGAAAGAACCGCCGATTATAAAAAAGCAGTAGCGGATATTATAACCGGCACTACGTTCGATAACGGAACTCTTTGTTCTTCCGAACAATCAATGATTGTGGACAGACCGTTAATCGATCGCGTAAAAGAAGAAATTTATGCCAACAACGGTTATATACTAAACGACGAAGAAAAAGCAAAACTTGAAAAAACAATTACTAAAAATGGTAGAATTAATCCAGATATCGTTGGAAAGTCCGCCGGATATATTGCGGATTATTCGGGATTTTCTGTACCGGAAAATACTTCCGTGTTAGTTGCGGAATGTTCTAAAGTCGGTAAAGACGAACCTCTCTCAATGGAAAAACTCTCGCCCACTCTTGCTTTATATGTAGTTGACGGTTGGTTGGAAGGATGCCATAAATGTATTGACCTGCTTCAATTCGGAGGAATAGGGCATTCAATGGCTATTCATTCCAATGACAAAGAGATAATTATGAAATTTGCAATGGAAAAACCGGCGTTTAGAATTATAGTTAATTCCGTCGCATCTCTCGGCGCAGTAGGTTACACAACAGGTTTAATGCCTTCTATGACGCTGGGCGTTGGAACTTGGGGCGGCTCTATAGTTTCGGAAAACGTTACAGCTAAACATTTAATGAACATTAAAACCCTTGCATTCGAAACAAATCCTATGAATAAAGGAGAAAGTATATCTTCATTCGACGGTGTGGCACTCGGGGCAACCGAATTTACACATTCGGGTAGTTATTCGAATATGATTGAAGAAAGGTTGAGGGCTAGAGCAGGAAATCCTGCGGTTCAACCGTTTTCAAATAAAAACCGTAAAGATTTTTCATCCAAAGCGGAATTGGGCAAGGGTATTTCAAAGGAAGAAATTGAAGAAATAATTAGAAACTTTAAATTATAATTTATTGATATCGTTCCAATTTAAAGTTTTCACCGAGATATAATTTTCTCACTTCTTGATCGTTGGCTAGAATTTCCGCTTGCCCTTCTTTAAATATAGATCCTTCGATTAAAATATAAGCCCTGTCAACAATACTCAAAGTTTCATGAACGTTATGATCGGTGATCAAAATTCCTATTCCCTTATTTTTTAAATTTGCCACAATATTCATAATATCTTCAACCGCAATGGGATCAATACCGGCAAAGGGCTCGTCTAACAAAATAAATTTAGGATTTGTAGCAAGCGCGCGCGCAATTTCCGTTCGTCTTCTTTCCCCGCCGCTTAACTGAAAACCCATATTTTTTCTTATATGAGAAATGCCTAATTCATTTAACAGTCCTTCGCATCTTTCCTCTCTTTCCGCTTTAGACAATTTCATCATTTGCAAAATAGCCATAATATTATCTTCTACTGATAACTTTCTGAATACCGACGCTTCTTGAGGAAGATAACCTATACCCATTTTAGCTCTTTTATACATAGGTTCTTCGGTAATTTCAGTTGAATCTAAAAACACTTTCCCGCTTTCCGGTTTTATCATTCCAACAATCATATAAAACGTGGTAGTTTTACCGGCACCGTTGGGTCCTAATAATCCGACTACTTCGCCTTGTTTTACATTTATAGAAACCTTATTAACAACGGCTCTTTTTTTGTAAATCTTTACAAGATTATTACTTCTCAGTTGATAGTTATCATTCATATTAATTTCAATATAGTTAGTTCAAATTAATTAAATATTTATTAAACAAATCTTTTTGGGGTCTGTCTTTATATAAAATAAAATTAGGTAAAGTAAAATTTTTCTCCCGGCCTTTCACCAATTGTTCGGGATGATATTCGCTTAAAGGGGAACCGTACAATCTTACGTTTGCAACTTTATTACTGTCGAAATAAATTTTAGCTTTTTCACCGCTCGATTTCAACAGTCCGTTCGGTTCGTTATCTTCAAATAAATAATAAAGACTAAGTACATTCCCGTTAACAAGTGTTTCATTTAATTTACCGTTCCGGAAAAATAATTTAAGGCTATCACCGGAAATTTGGTTATATCTGTACTCATAATCCGGCAAAGTAGATACAATCAACGCATTATTATTAATTTCAATTGATTTTATTTTTTTATCGGTCAGTTTTATTTTTATTGAATCGCCGGTTACTTGCGAGTTTTCGTACCATAAAATGGGCTGCGCGTCTTCGTCGCCGGTTTTGAAAATATTAATTATACCTTCTTTTCTATGATAGATTGTATGATTATTCAAAGATGCAAATTCGCCTCTTAATATCTTAACGGAGTCTTCGGCAATTAATATTTGCGAACTGTCGTTATGCGCCTGCATATAAACCGATTTAATCATCAAAGTATCAATTTCATTTTCGCTTACCGAATCCAATTGAACAAGAGCAGGTTCGCCGTAAATTTTAATAATTTTGCTTTTCGCAAAATCTTCCAATTTTTTCCCGAAAAGGAATAGCGTTTTTTCTTTATTGGTAAGTTTCACATGCCCGAATGCGAAAGAATTTTTATCGTTTAACAAATGAATTAAACTATCGGCAAAAACGACGGAGGAAGAATCGATAACTTTTACATTTCCCAAAGCAATAGCTTTTTCCTCATTTTCGTAATACCGTAAACTATCTGAATTAACCTTCGTTTTACCGTTTACTAAAAGAACATTGCCCGAAAAATTTGCTATCTTTTGCTTTAAAAAATAATAACCCTTATTTGCTGTAAGTTCCATTTTTCCATTTGTAAGATGGATTGTTGTATCCGAAGAAGTCATTTCGCTGTTACCGAAATAATAACCTTTAGCCGATTTTATGATTACGCTGTCTTGAACTACTATAACTTTTCCGGTTAATTCCACTTCATTTCTATTAACGTATTGAATAGCTTTGTTACACGTAATACGAACATTTTTTTGAGTTATAACAACGTTTCCAATTACTTGTCTGACCGATTCGCCGTTAACTTTTTTGCCAATCAAACTGTCACCAACAACCTTTAAGGTTTTTGTTTCTTCTTGAGCTATCAAGTTATATTGAACGAGAAAAAACAATATCAGTATATATCTTAATATGCTCATTTTTTCTTTTCTTCATTAAGGTTTGCAATATAAGTTATATTGTAAATAGTATAATTATTTAAATTTTGATCAGACTCAAAACCATAGCCTTGAATTTTCTCATTTTTATCAATAATAGTTACAAACTTATCCGTTTTAATTTTTTTGCTTCTGTTTTTCCAAACCAATTCTTCAGTTTTTAAAACCACGCCGCTGTCGCTAACGGCAACCACACTATCGATAGCGAACATATCTTTTGTAATATCGTTTATTCTGCCGTGCTTTGAAGTTAACGTAGAAGATACTTTTTCATCTTCGTTATAAAATTTAATTTTTACACCGTCTAAAAGCTTCATTTTTTTTGATTCATAAGACCTGATATGATCGGCATACAGAATTGCTTTTAGTTTACCGTTTTCGGAAAAGAGTATTTGGGAATCCCAGCTTTCTTGAACGGGAATTTCCGTAGTTTGCAAAGATGAAGCTATTTTCGGTTTTAACTTTTCCTCTCCGCATCCGTTAATTAAAACAAAAACGATCAACAAATAAAAAAAATTTTTCATCTTGATTGCAGACCTAATTTAACTAAATCGTGTAGATGAACAATACCAACAGGAATATAGTTCTCGTTAACGGCAATAAGAGAAGTAATTTTATAATTTTCCATTCGTTGCAAAGCTAACGAAGCCAAATATTTGGGATCAATAGTTTTGGGATTTGACGTCATAACATTTTTAGCTTTTAGCGAACTGATATTAACTGTTTTTTCCAGCAACCGTCTTAAATCGCCGTCGGTTATAACTCCTTTAAGCACGCCGTCATTATTAACAACGCAAGTTGTTCCCAATCTTTTGGAGGTAATTTCGATTATCGTATCTTTTAACGAAGTTTCTTCGGTTACTACCGGTAAATCTTTACCAGAATACATAATTTCGGATATTCTTAAAGATAATCTTTTACCCAAACTACCTCCCGGGTGAAGCAATGCAAAATCTTCCGCGGTAAACCCCTTAAGCTGCAGTACCGAAACCGCTAAAGCGTCTCCCATAACCAAAGCCGTAGTTGTAGAAGAAGTAGGAGCAAGGTCGTGCGGGCATGCTTCTTCTTTAACGGAAACGTCAAGAACAACATCACATTTTTTAGATATTTCGGAATTTAAATTACCTAACATTCCAACTATTTTAATATCCAACCTTTTCAACATCGTAATCAAATTCAGCAATTCTTCGGTATTTCCGCTTTTCGATATTATAATAACCAAATCTTCTTTACGAACCATTCCCAAATCGCCATGCAAAGCATCCGTCGGATGTAAAAATATTGCCGGGGTTCCCGTTGAGTTTAACGTTGCAACAATTTTCCGCGCAATTAGTCCGGATTTACCTAAACCGGTAAAAACAACCCGGCCGGTACAATTAAAAATAGCATTAACCGCTTCGGCAAATTTTCCGTTTATTTTATCAATCAAATCGTTAACGGCTTGGGCTTCAATTGCTATAACCTCTTTACCTTTATTGATTATTTGATCTTCCGACATAAAATCACACCTTGAAAATTTTTCTTATAAATCCTTTTGTTTTTGTTTTCTGTTTTTCTTCAAAATAAAGTTTATCAACTTCTACTTTTTTCCAATATTTATTATACACTAAAAATCCCTGTCCGATTAATTGATCACTAAGCCCGGAATTATGAGAAAAAAACCGGCTGGAATCCAGAGCAATTTTTGGATCTTTTTCTTCTTCGATTCTCATAATTTCGTCATAAAGTTTTGTAACAGGTATAAAATGATTCACCCCGCTCTTTTTTTCATAAACCCAAATTCTTTTATGCTTGGTGGAAATTGCAAGAACTACGTTATTTTTTATTATTTGAATTTCCCTCACTTTACTTTTATCGCCCGGATGTGGAAATCCGGGAATCCATGTGGAATACGTCCAAGAAGATTGTACATCAATATCGTCAGGAATTTTCTCTACGAAAGATTTTGAAAATTGGATTTCAATTTTGTCCTCGAACATTTCGTGTATTACTATGTATATATTTCCGTATTTACAATTGCAATTGCCAACCGCAAAAATATTTGAAGAAGGCGCAGAAAGATCCGGCAAATCGTTTTCCTTTCCTAAAATAAAATTCCCTTCCCCAAATCTGCCAAAACCAACAACAAATAAATCTTCTATTAATTTCCTGTATGAAGCGTAACCCGGTTTATTTTCCGGTAGAACGCTAAACAGCAATTGTCTTTCGGTACGGGAAAGTTTTCTCGGAAAAATATCAATATTTTTTTGATCATCCTGCATCGGTATTTCTGTTTTTAAGAAGATTATAAATGGCGGTTAAAATACCTCCGGCGCCTGAGGAATCCAAAATAAAATCGACGGCTCTTTTAACTTCACGCCTTGCGCTTTTGGGTGCCGCACTAACTCCGCAATTTTGCAATAACGGTAAATCGAATAATTCATCACCGATAAATAATATATTTTCGCATTGTAAATTATTTTCATCTATAATCTTTTGGGCAAGTGAAACTTTATCGATTGATGATGTTAAAATTTTGATATTTTCAATTTCTCCGATTTTCCCGGTTACCTCGTCAGCTTCCCTTCCGGTAATTACGCCGACCAAAATTCCAAGTTCATTCATTTTATCACAAAAGTCTCTTAACAACCGGATAATTTCGTCAATTCTGTTTTCGTCGTTAGAATCATTTATTAAAACTCCATCAAGATCAAACAATACAATTTTAATTGCTTTCAATTTTTCTTTCATTAATTGTATCCTTTCACAACGGAATCAATTTTTTTTACATTTATTAAAAGATCTTTCAACTTATTGAGAGGAAGCTGACTTGCGCTATCGCTAAGCGCTTCGGGTGGATTAGGATGTACTTCCAAAAATAAAGCCGAAACACCCAATGAAATTGCGGCTTTGGCAAGCGGAAGTATAAATTCCGGTTCGCCTCCGGTTTCTTTTCCGCTGCTTGGCATTTGAACCGAATGTGTTGCATCCATAACAACCGGATAACCCAAGCTTTTCATAATAATAATTGAGCGCATATCGACCACCAAATTATGATAACCAAAAGTAGTTCCGCGTTCGGTCAAAAGTATTTTTGAGTTGCCTGTCGATTCAACTTTTCCGGCGGCGTGTCGAATATCTTCCGGCGCCAGAAACTGACCTTTTTTAATATTGATAATTTTTCCTGACTTTCCCGCAGCAACCAGTAAATCGGTTTGCCTGCAAAGGAACGCCGGAATTTGCAATACATCAGCTACTTCCGAAACCGGTTGTACATCTTCTTCGGTATGTATATCCGTTAAGACCGGAATATTATATTTATGTTTAACATCCGCTAATATTTTAAGAGCTTTATTTTTTTCAAGTCCGGTAAACGAATTTATACTTGTCCTGTTGGCTTTTTTAAAACTGGATTTAAAAATAAAAGGGATACCAAGTTCGGAAGTAATATTTTTAATTGATTCGGCTGTGTAAAATGTAATTTCTTCCGATTCTATTACGCAAGGTCCGGCAATTAAAACAAACGGTTTGTCGTTGTCAATTATAATATTTTGTAATTCAATCATAGAACAATATTTTATTGGTCAAATAACGATTGGTCTTTTTCAATATTTTTTTTTCTGGATTTATTAAATCTGGCGTAAGCAAAATCCGTTGCTTCGCGACCGCGAGGCGTTCTTTGAATAAAACCCTGCTGAATTAGAAAAGGTTCATAAACTTCTTCAATTGTACCCGGGTCTTCATTAACCGCAACCGATAGTGTATTTAATCCAACCGGACCGCCTTTAAATTTTTCAATAATAGTAAGAATTATATCCTTATCCATTTCGTCAAGTCCGTATTCATCAACTTCAAGCGCTTTAAGAGCTTTTTTAGTAACCGGAACATCAATAATTTTTTTACCTTCGTAATCAGCAAAATCCCTTGTACGTCTTAAAAGCCGGTTGGCAATTCGCGGAGTTCCGCGCGATCTTTTGGCCAATTCAATTGCCGCATCTTCGGCAATAGGTATGTTTAGTATTTGCGCCGATCTTTTAATAATCTTACTGATTAAATTGCTTTCGTAATAATCTAATCTGGCTTTAATCCCGAATCTATCTCTTAAAGGAGCAGTTAGTAATCCCGCGCGTGTTGTTGCTCCTACCAAAGTGTACGGCGGTAATTTAATTTGAACAGATCTGGCGCTCGGTCCCGAATCAATCATAATATCAAGCTTATAATCTTCCATAGCCGAATAAAGATATTCCTCAACAACAGGACTAAGTCTATGAATTTCATCGATAAACAAAACGGAATGTTCATCGAGAGTAGTTAATATGCCCGCCAAATCCCCTGGTTTTTCAAGAACGGGACCGGAGGTAATTTTCAACTTAACGCCCATTTCATTTGCAATAATATGCGCCAGGGTTGTTTTGCCTAATCCCGGCGGACCTGTAAGCAATACGTGATCCAGACTTTCCTTTCTTTTGAGTGCGGCGCCGATAAATACTTTCAAATTATCAGTAATTTTTCCCTGCCCTACAAATTCTTCAAACCGTTTCGGTCTTAAAGACAATTCCAAATATATATCCTCTTTTCTTAGTACTGGATTAGTTGTTTCCGATTTTCTCATTTTAATATTTTATCGACTGTCATTGGTAAAACTATTGATTTCATATTATTATATAAAGTTAAATAAAAATGAGGCAATTTAAAAATGAAAAGGAAATAAATTGGATATAGCTTACAATTGTAAATAAAACCTTTAGGAAGTGAAAAGAATTAAAATTACTTAAGGAGTAAAATTTTTTATTATTTAACGGATTGATCACTGAGCCATTCAACACCCAAAAATCTTAATAACTTATCAATTTCGAGAGCTTTCTGCATCATTTCAATTTCTTGTTTTCTTCCGAAATTATTCTGCCTGTAATCCCTCGCCAATTTGATTAGCAATTTTCTTTGTTCTTGCAGTTCTATAACTAATCTTTGAATAATATCTATTTCGCCCGCCATAATAAATCTCTTTTGACGGATTATCGAGAATTTTATAGAATTTTAAATACTAACCAGGAATAATAAATCAAAT
>JALSTI010000074.1 GCA_026983795.1 Melioribacteraceae bacterium | reverse complement strand
ACAACAAAAGCAAAGCCCTTCGGCTTGCCAAAGTACAATTCATTAAAAACCAATCGCCTAATCCGTATTACTGGGCTGCTTTTGTTTTAACCGGCAATACATCAAAATTAAATATCGAAAAGAAAAGTCTTCTGCCCAACGTTTATTTGTTTGGATTACTTCTGATTTTGATTTTTGTATTCTTTTCTATTTATAGTAAAAAGAAATTTTCCTTTTAATTGTTTAGAACGATAAAAAACGAATTTAGATTATTTTTGTCACTTTTTATAAAACTTTCATACTAATTACATAATTATCTGCTCCTTATGATAGTTTTTAGCACAGATCACTAATAAAATAAATTATTAAAGCTAAAAATCGGATGCTTTATCCATTTTATAAACATAAAATATATGTAAACAACACATAAGATCATAAATAAACTTGGGAGATAAAATGAAACCTAACGTTGGAAAAGCAGACAAAGCAGTAAGATATACTCTTGGTATTCTGATAATCGCCGGCGGAATTTATTACCAAAGCTGGTGGAGAGCAGTTGGAATTATTCCAATACTTACTGCAGCAATAAGTTGGTGCCCAATATATGCACCTTTCGGAATTTCTACCGTGGAAAAGAAAACTCAAACACATAATTAACAAAGGAGAACGGAGTATGAAAAAATTTTTAATCAGCCTTGTATTTGTAGGAATATTAGCTTTTACAATCACAACTGTTATTTCCCGCGGGTTCAGACCAAATGAAATTCCTAACGGAAGTGTAAACAGTTGTTCAAACTGCCATTTTAATCCTGCCGGCGGTGGTCCCAGAAACAATTTTGGAACTTTAGTAGAGTTTAAATTCCTTACCGAACATAGTTCAGCAGGACATGTAATGTGGGGCCCGCTGTTAGCAAGTTTGGATGCGGATAATGACGGCGTTACAAACGGACAAGAACTGCAAGACCCTTTTGGTCAATGGGTTACAGGTCAACCAAATCCCGGAAGCTCTAGTTTAGTTACATTACCCGGAGATTCTACAAGTAATACTCTTTCCACATTAACAGTTTCATTTTCAGGTATGAATCCTCATATCGGGCAAATGTTAAAACTTAGAGTAATTGATAAAAGTAATATGAAAGAAGTTGGAAGAACCACTGTTGCATCAATTACCGCATCTTTTGATGTAACGCTGGATGTAATTTTACAAGGTCATAGTTACTACATAGATTTCTTCGCAGATCACAACAGCAACGGTCTTTACGATCCTCCGCCTGTCGATCACGCTTGGCGAATAGAATTAAATAACGCTCAAGGAAATGATAATGTCAGCTTTACTCACAATACAAATTTTGTTGATATCGATTGGGATTATATGTTAACGGTTAATTTTAGCGGAATGACTCCTCATGTAGGACAATTATTAGAGTTACGCGTAGAAGACGATGTTACTTCCGAAGAGGTCGGAAGGATGCGCCTCGAAGCTATTCCGTCTGCAAACTTTACCGTAAACATTCCCGGTATAAAATTTGGAAAGCAGTATAATGTTGATTTTTATGCCGATCTTAACGGAAACGGTTTGTACGATGCTCCTCCCACCGATCATGCGTGGAAAATGCACCTTGATAATAAAACCGGTGATGTAAGCCTTGACTTTGCGCATAATACAAACTTTACGGATGTTGGTTGGGATTACTTATATACTTTAAACTTTATCGGTATGAATCCACACGTCGGACAATTGCTGGAGATGCGAATTGTACGACAAGACAACAACAAAGAAGTTGGACGGGCAAAAGTAGATGCTATTCCCGCTCCGGAGTTTTCGGTTTCAATACCGGGTATAGAAGTCGGTCACGATTATAATGTTGACTTTTACGCAGACTTGAATGGAAACGGAAGTTACGACGCTCCTCCGACCGATCATGCATGGAGACTCACGGTAAACAGCTCAACCGGAAATTTCGTTGATAACTTTACACATAATACTAACTTTACAGATATTGACTGGCCGGGCGTTACCGGTATTTTAGATGACATTGCCAAACTGCCAAAATCTTACAGACTTTTGCAGAATTACCCGAATCCGTTTAATCCATCTACAAACATTACGTTTAATCTGAAAGAATCCGGATTGGTTACACTTAAAATTTATGATATTTTAGGTCAGGAAGTTGTAACGCTTTTAAATAAAGTACTTCCTGCCGGTTTACATAGCGTTAATTTCGATGCCGCCGGTTTACAAAGCGGAACTTACATATACAGAATTCAATCAAATAATTTTACTGCAGCAAAGAAAATGATTTTGCTTAAATAAGAACAGAAGCAGCCGGTAATATCCGGCTGCTTTTTTATTATATTAACGAAGGGGGCAATGAAGTGAAAAACAGTATTAATTTAACAATTAAAAAGTCTTTGAAAACAAAGAGAGATAAACATATTAAACTAATTTTTGTAACTCTGATTATTTTAATTCAATTTATTATTTCTGCTTGTGCGGACAGCATTACCGAAAGTACACCAAGTGTTGATCAGAATCCAAATTCCGGATCAATAAAGGCAACGTTCTCCGATATTCAAAATAAAATCTTTAATAAATCATGCGCCTTAAGCGGTTGCCATGTAACAGGTGTCCAATCACCAAATTTATCGGGAGATGCTTACAATACAATTGTAAACAAGCCGAGCACTCAAGGTATAAATTATATTCAACCGGGCGATCCGGCTAAAAGCTATCTGTTTATGAAAATTACGGGAGCACCGGGAATTTCAGGAGTTAGGATGCCGAGGAATGCATCTCCGCTTCCCCAATCTTCAATTGATTCCGTAAAAGCTTGGATTGAAAGAGGAGCAATTAAAAATTAATAACAACCGGTTTGAAATGAAAAAAATAATAATATTAATATTGGTTCTTGTAATAAATACATTAACTCAGGCAGAGGAATGGGATGTAAAAAAAGACGCAAAAAATTCAGTTAAGTTCACATCGTCAACTACCGTGTTGGACTTCGACGGAGTAACCGACAAAATTGACGGTTATATATATTGGGAAGGCGATAAAATATTTAGCGGGAAAAACGAGTTTTATTTTGAAGTTGATTTAAACACCGTTAAAACCGGTATAGGCAAAAGGGACCGCGATATGAGAGAGGACGTTTTGGAAACGGATAAATGGCCCATAACATATTTTAAAGGCTCTATTGTTTCCTTCATTAAAATTGATTCAACAAACTCATACAATATAATTGCCAAAGGTAAAATGTTTATCCACGGAGTTGAAAAGGAAATGGAAATACCGGCCGTTATTAAAACACAAAACGGAACAATGAATGTTCAGACTCGATTTTCAGTTTTTTTAAAAGACTATAAAATTAAAGCTCCGAGTTTATTGGCGTTTATAAAGGTTGCCGAGGAAATTAAATTATCGCTTAATTTTTACTTACAGAAATCTGCGGAGAAAAACAATTGAAGTTGAAAACGATTATTTTTGTTCTTTTTATTTTCTCTTTTGAAATAAACGCACAGCCCAAATGGAAAGCTGAAAAACCAACCAAAGTTGACTTGGAACTATTTCACGGAACTCAAACGGCAAATTTTCCTACAACCGAATCACTTAAAAAGGGAAACTTAATGTACGAAATTTCCCACAGGTTTTTACCGTCTATAAAAGACGGATTTGATCAGTTGTACGGCTTAGACGGACCGACGCGAATAAGATTTGCACTCGGCTACGGAATAACCGATCATTTAATGATTACGCTCGGACGCAGCAACAATACGGATAATCTGGATCTGCAATTAAAACAAAAAGTGTTTCAATTTTATAGTAAAAAATTACCGGCGGTTATCTCGGTTTTAGGAGGAATTTCTTGGAACACAGAAGTCCCGCCGAATATAGGCAGAAGCAGAACCGATGGTGATAACTTTCAGTTTTATACCCAATTGATTTTCAATACAATGCTTTTTAATAAAAAACTCGGAATAGGAATTGTACCGTCTTACTTGTATAACAGCTTTATTTATGCAATAGATAAACAATATTCTTTCACGCTGGGGATTTATGCACAGTATTACATCAACAGGATCTGGAGTGTCTGGTTCGAATATAATCCCACAATTTCCGGTTACCGCGGCAGAATAAGATTAGACGAGAAAGGGAAGTCGTATAACAGTCTTGCTTTCGGTTTCGATATTGAAACCGGAGGACATATTTTTCATTTACTGGTTACCAATAATGCAAGACTTAATCCTTCGCAATATCTTGTGGGCGCAGACCGTTCGGCAAGCGACGATATGTGGAGAATCGGCTTCGGAATTTTAAGGTATTTCTAACTTTTCTCCCGTCTCGGGACGACTGTGACATCCTACTTATCAATCTTTACCCGGCTGCTATGGTCGCACCATGGTAATACAATCATTTTGTTGCCGTGCCAACGTGACTTCCAAATCAGTATGTAAAATCATAAATCAATCTTATAAAATCAGCGTCCTATTTGTTTTCGTAAACAATTTTTCCATCTATTATTGTATACAAAACCTTAGTATTTAATATTTCACTCTCGGGAACTGTCATTATGTTTTTAGAAAGGACAACAATATCGGCAACTTTACCGGGTGTTAGAGAACCTTTAATGTTTTCTTCAAAAGTAGCATAAGCGCCGTTAACTGTATAAGATTTCAACGCCTCTTCCCGGGTCATTTTCTGTTCGGGATAAAAAGCTTTTCCGCTTTTTGTTTTTCTGGTAACGGTCGCATAAAAATTAGGAATAGGGTCAACATCCTCTACAGGTGAATCGGTACCGTTGCAAATAACCGTTCCCAAATCAAGCAAAGACCGCCACGCATACGATTCCGTTTTAGCCCGCCATTTTCCTAATCTTTTTTCCACAAATACTGCATCCGACGTACAATGAATTCCCTGCATAGCCGCAATTACTCCAAGCTTGGCAAATCTCGGCTGGTCTTTAGGCGATACATGTTGGGCGTGCTCAACCCGCCATCTTAAATTTTTCTTATCCGGATATTTTTTGAATTCGGCCTCATAAATATTTAATATTTCCCTGTTAGCTTTATCGCCTATTGCATGTGTGCAAAGTTGAAATCCGTTTTCCATAGCTATTTGTGCGGCTTTTCTTATATCGCTTAACGGAGTTACGTTTAATCCTGATGTAGCAGGCAAATCGGTATAAGGACTTAACATCCATGCTCCCCGCGAACCAAGTGCGCCGTCCATATATTTTTTAATTGCTCTAACTGTTAAGTGATTATTTGCGTAACCTGATATTTTATAGTCCTTAATATGTTTTTCCAAATTTTTATTGCTCTCAAGCAGCATTACATCGAGCCGGACGTTTATTTTACCTTCGTCAATTAATTTTTTCAGAAGATCAATTTCTTCAAATGTTGACCCGGCGTCTTCAAAGGACGTAACTCCTTTTCGAATACATTCTTTATTTGCCAGTTCGTATGCCCTAATTTTTTCTTCTATTTCCTTTTCTTTTGGTCGTTTTTTAAGATAGTCATCGTACGCTTTGGTTATTAAATCCATAGCATCCTCTTTAAATACTCCAATTGCGTTTCCCAAGCTGTCTCTTACAATTTCACCGCCGCGGGGATTAGGAGTACTTTTAGTAATTCCGGCTAATTCCATTGCTTTTGCGTTTGCAAAAAGCGCATGACCACTTGCGTGTTTAAGCAAAACGGGATTATACGGTGTAGCTTTGCTTAATACATTGTGAAACGGATATCCGTTAACATTAGGAGTAGGAACTGGATCCCATTTTTCCTGATGCCATCCCCGGCCAATAATCCAATCGCCCGGTTTAGCGTTATCCGCGGCGCTCGCTACCAAATAAATTATTTCGTCCCAATTTTTAGCCGATCTTAAATCGAGATTAATTTTCGCCATTCCCGTTCCAAGGAAATGCGCATGACTATCCATAAAGCCCGGCATTGCAAAATGTCCTTTCAAATCAATCACTTTTGTAGAATCACCGACTAACTTTTTAATTTCCTTATCGGTACCCACGGAAATGATTTTCCCGTTCTTAATTGCCAGTGCTTGCACTGTAGGATTAATGGTATCTACTGTTGCTATTTGTCCGTTTGTCAATACTAAATCCGCCGTTTCGGTTTTCTTTTCACAACCATTTAAAAATATTGTGGTCATTATTATTGTTCCTAAAAGTAAAAATTTTAAGTATGTATTCACCGTACCACCAATAATTTATGATTAATTAAATGTTTTACGTTCCACTAAAGTTAAAATTGTATAGACCGCAACAATTTCTTCATTCTGATTTGTGACTTCAACATACCATTCAACAACACCCGAGGGAATTTCATCCTCTTCCCTTTTTTCTTTAAAGGTTTTTTTCTGACAGATAAGTTTAGCTTGAATTGTATCTCCGATATAAACCGGCTGTGTAAAACGCAAATTATCCAGTCCGTAATTTGCAAGCACCGGTCCTTTTGCCGGATCTACGAACAATCCGGCTGCAGCCGAAAGAACAAAATAACCGTGAGCCACACGTTGACCGAACATAGATTCCTTAGCTGCAATATCGTCCGTATGTGCGTAAAAATAATCGCCGCTAATTCCCGCAAAGTTTACAATATCCGCTTCCGTTACTGTACGTCTTGCAGAAATAAAAGTATCACCTATCTGAAGCTCTTCGAAATATTTTTTAAATGGGTGAATATCATCAATAATTTGTTCCGCGCCTACCAAATACATGTTTCCGATTTTGGATAATGTAGTAGGATGCCCTTGCAGAGCTACTCTTTGCATATATTTTAATAATCCGCGAATACCTCCCATTTCCTCACCGCCGCCGGCTCTTCCGGGACCGCCATGCGTTATTTGCGGAAGCGGCGAACCGTGTCCGGTTGATTCCTTCGCACAATGTTTGTTTATAATCATAATTCTTCCGTGGTAAGAACCGATTCCCATAACAACCTTTTTTGCAACTTCGTCATCAGTTGTGAATAAAGACGCGACTAAACTTCCTTGACCTAAATTTGCAATTTTAATTGCATCATCAAGAGATTCGTACGGCATAACCGAATTTACAGGTCCGAAAGCCTCGATATCATGCACAACGGTTGTATCAAACGGATTGTTGCATTTTAATAATACGGGACTGACAAATGCGGAATTTGCTTCGAACTTGTTTTCGCCTTCGTATGCAACTTCCAAATTACCTTTTAATACTTTAATTTTATTATTTACTAACTCGTAATACTTTTTATCGGCAAGCGGACCCATTTTAGTATCTTCGGCATTCGGGTCGCCAATTTTTATTTTTGCCAATCTGTTCTTTATTGCTTCTATCACATCTTGCATTCTGTCCTTCGGCACAATAGTTCTTCTGATTGCCGTACATTTTTGTCCTGCCTTTGAAGTCATTTCCCTTACAACTTCTTTTACGAACAAATTAAACTCCTCCATATCCGGAGTAACATCAGGTCCTAAAATCGATCCGTTAAGAGAGTCGGTTTCAAAATTTACGCGAACTCCGCTGTTAATAATATTGGAATGGGATTTAATTTTTTTGGCGGTTTCAGCCGATCCGGTAAAAGTTAAAACATCCTGGTTTGTCAAGTGATCGAGTAAATCGTTGGGTTCGCCGCATATAAGCTGCAACGTCCCTTCTGGCAATATCCCCGACTCGATTATAGCGCGAACCACTTTTTCCGTTAAAAAGGAAGAGACAGGAGCAGGTTTAACAACAGCCGGCATTCCGGCAATGTACGTAGGAGCTAACTTCTCCAACATTCCCCACACCGGAAAATTATATGCATTGATGTGTACGGCAACGCCTTGCAGCGGAACGCAAACATGCTGCCCTACAAAAGTTCCGTTAGCCGAAAGGCGTTCCATATTACCTTCGACCCATATTTTTTCGTCGGGTAATTCCCTTCTGCCTTTGCTGGCATAAGAAAACAGAGTTCCTATTCCGCCTTCAATATCAATCCAAGAATCAATTTTAGTAGCGCCGGTTTGAAACGAAAGAGGATAAAAATCTTCTTTCCTGCTCATTAAATATTGAGCAAGTTTTTTAAGCATTCTTCCCCTTTCGTGAAAGGTCATTTCACGTAATTCAGGTCCGCCGACTTTTCTGGCATATTCAAGCATTCCCTTTATATCAAGCCCTTCGGAAGATACTTCGGCAATTATACTACCGTTGACAGGATTGTAAAGTTTTTGGAAATTTCCTTTGCCTTCAATCCATTGACCTTTAGCGTATGATTGTAATTTAATCACGTTCCCAATCATTGTTTATTAATTTCCTTCCATGGTTTATAATTTGATATCATTTTGGGTTTTTCATCCGGCGGTTCCCTCAGCGGTTCACATTCTTTTAAAGATTCATATAATTGCGCGGGTAGTTGTTGATAAAGCTTTGTTCCGTCGGTTTTCCATTTTATCATTTCATCCGAAACATCTTTAACTACTTTTGCAGGGTTTCCAACAACTATTTTTCTGTTAGGGATTTTCATTTCCGCCGGCACAAAACAAAGCGCTCCAACTATACATTCGTTTCCAACCTCGGCATTGTCCATTACTACGGCATTCATTCCGACCAGCGAATTTCTACCAATTTTGCTTCCGTGAATTACGGCTCCGTGGCCAATGTGAGCCGATTCTTTTAACAATACCGTAACGCCGGGAAACATGTGGATTGTGCAATTTTCTTGTACATTGCATCCGTCCGAAATAATTATTTCTCCCCAATCGCCCCTAATTACAGCGCCTGGACCGACATAAACATCGCGTCCGATAGTAACATTTCCTATAACTGATGCCAGAGGATGAATAAAAGCGGTTTCGTGAATTACCGGTTTAATACCGTTAAATTCGTATATCATTTTTTAAACTCTTTCTATAATTGTTGCGTAACCTTGACCAACGCCAACGCACAACGTGCAAAGCGCTCTTTTTTTATTTTGCTCCTCCAGCTCTATCATTGCAGTCTGGAGTAATCTCGCGCCGGACATTCCGAGCGGATGGCCCAAAGCAATTGCTCCGCCATTCGGATTAACGCGTTCGTCTTCTTCGTTTATACCTAATTCCCTTAATACCGCAAGGCTTTGTGACGCAAAGGCTTCGTTTAACTCAATAATATCAATATCGTCCAAAGTTAATCCCGTTTTGTCCAGCACTTTTTTTGTAGCCCCGACCGGTCCAATTCCCATTATTCTCGGTTCAACTCCAACAACAGCCGAAGCAATTATTTTAGCGCGCGGAGTCAAATTAAATTCATTACAAGCTTTTTCAGAAGCTACCAGCAGCGCACACGAACCGTCGTTTAATCCCGACGAATTTCCTGCAGTTACCGTTCCGTTTTTTCTGAATGCAGGTCTGAGTTTTGCAAGAATTTCTACTGTAGTATCCGGTTTAACAAACTCGTCGTGTTCAAATATTACCGGGTCGCCTTTTCTTTGCGGAATTTCTACTTTCATAATTTCTTTAGATAATCTTTTTCTTGCGGCGGCTGCTTTCATTTGGGATTTATAAGCAAATTTATCTTGATCTTCTCTGCTTATATTAAACATTTCCGCTAAATTTTCCGCCGTTTCACCCATTGCTTCCGTTCCGAATAATTCAATCATTTTAGGATTAGGAAACCTCCAACCCAAAGTTGAGTCATATATTTCCACTTTTCCCGAAAATGCTTTAGGCGCTTTAGATTGAACCAGCGGCGCGCGCGTCATATGTTCAACTCCGCCGGTAATGTACAAGTTTCCATCGCCTAATTTAATTGCACGCGAAGCATTGATTGTAGAACTCATACCGCTGGCGCAAAGTCTATTAACGGTTTCGCCGGGGACTGAAAACGGAATTCCGGCTAACAACAACGCCATTCGCGCAACGTTCCTGTTATCTTCGCCGGCTTGATTTGCACATCCAAAAATTACTTCATCGATTTGTGCGGAATCAACCGAGGGGTTCCGTTCAAGTAATTTTTTTAATGTCATTGCGGCTAGATCGTCTGCTCTGATATTAGCAAGACTTCCGCCGAGTTTGCCTATGGGTGTTCTGATGCCGTCTATAATATATGCTTCGGAAATCATTTATTCCTTTTCTAAATTATCTTTGGGGAAAAATTCTTTTTTGGTTCTGTAAACCGTACCGCGGAAAATACCGACCTTAACTCCGTTTTGGTTTTTAATGGTAACATTATAAATTCCTATACTATTACCTTTGCTTTGCTCTACCGCTGTTGCAGTAAGTTCGTCTCCCTCGTAAACCGGAACGGGGAATGCAATATTTGTTTCCAGCGCTACGGCAATTCTTCCGTAATTATTCGAAGCAAACGCAAGCGCGCTGTCTGCCAACGAAAATGTAACGCCCCCGTGACATGTATGAAAACCGTTTATCATTTCATTCCGGATTTTCATTTTAACTTCGGAGTAACCGGGCTCTATTTTAATTATTTTCACTCCCAACCATTTAGAAAACCGGTCATGTTCAAGCATTTTTGCAACAACTTTTTCAGCTAATTCCTTGTCTTTCATTTTCTAAATTAAATTTATACAGTTATGAATTATAAAATTTTTGTTTTTGTTTTGCCATTCTTTTAAGCAACGGACTTACACGGTATCTATCCTCTCCGTAAACTTCATTGAGCAAATTCAATCTCTTTACCACTTTCTCAATTCCTATTTCATCAGCCCATCGCAGCAAACCTTTAGGATAATTAACACCTTTTGTCATAGCTAAATCTATTTCTTCAACGGCGGCAATATTCATAAAAACCGCATCGGCCGCTTCATTAATCAACATAGATAATATTCGAAAGAAGATTTCAATTGCCAGGTTTTCATCTTTGTTTGGCTCCGGGTGAACTGCGTTCTCCGAATAATCATAAAAACCCCGACCGGTTTTTCTGCCGAGCAAATTAGCCTCTATCATTCTCTTTTGAGTGATAGATGGTTTATATCTGGGGTCAAAATAAAACTGTTCGAAAACCGTTTCGGTAACTTTATAATTTACGTCATTACCTATTAAATCCATTAACTCAAAAGGACCCAATTTAAATTTACCGACTACTTTCATTGCCCGGTCAATTGTTGCTGCATCTGCAATTCCTTCTTCCAATATTCTTAAGGCTTCTCCGTAAAATGGTCGTGCCACTCTATTAACAATAAACCCCGGGGTGTCTTTTGCAATAACCGGAATTTTTTTCCAATCGTTCATCAATTTTATAACTGCCCCGGTAATTTCTTCGGAGGTTAATAATCCCGGGACTACTTCTACCAAGGGCATTAACGGCGGCGGATTAAAAAAATGGGTTCCGATTATCCGGCTGTAATCTTTACAAGAAGAAGCAATTGAAGTAATTGACAATGAAGATGTGTTGGTTGCTAAAACCGTTTCTGTTTGTACTATTTTTTCAAGTGATGTAAAAAGCCTTTGTTTAACCTCAAGATTTTCCGTCACTGCTTCTACAATAAAGCCGCATTCATTTAACCGGTTCAGATCGTTTACAAAATTAATTTTATTTAGAATGCTTCCGGCTTCATCGCCGGTAAACTTATTTTTTTGTACTAATCTGTTAAACAAATTTATCAACTTTTGTTTTGCGTTTTCAAGGGCATCTTTGTTGATATCATACAAAAATACATTATGTCCAAAAGTAGCGGCTACCTGCGCTATTCCCATACCCATAGTACCGCTGCCAACAATTCCAACCTTTGTATTTATATTTAATTCTTTCACATTACTTAATTTAATTTTGATTTATTTACCTTTAAATTCAGGTTTGCGTTTTTCCAAAAAAGCTTTTATTCCTTCTTTATAATCATCCGTTTGTCCTGCAAGGGTTTGCATTTCTTCTTCTAGCTTTAGCTGTTTATCCAACGTATTTTCAAGCGATTTATTTAACAGTTTCTTAATAAGTCCAATGGCTTTTGTAGGTTGCTTTGCTAAATGTTTTGCAAGATTAATCGATTCTTCCTCCAATTTATGGTGAGGAAAAACCTTATAAATTAAACCTAATTCCACAGCTTCGTTAGCCGGTAGTTTTTCTCCCAACATCATAAGAGAAGCCGCTTTACCTAACCCAACCAATCTTGGCAAATAGTAAGTGCCGCCACTATCGGGTATCAGTCCTATTTTGGAAAAGGCTTGAATAAAAGATGCATTTTCGGAAGCGACAACAATATCACAAGCCAGTGCAATATTTGCGCCTGCGCCGGCAGCCGTTCCGTTTACCGCACAAATAACAGGTTTAGGAATTTCTCTTAAAAGTTTAATAATCGGATTGTAATTTTCCCGTACAAAATTTCCTAAATCCGGTTCCGGTGTTCCGTCGGATTGAATAGCTTCTTTAAGGTCCTGCCCGGCGCAAAAACCTTTTCCGCTTCCGGTCAGCAATATTGCACGCACGTTTGAATTATCCGCAGAATCAGACAAAGCATACTGTAATTCCTTTGCCAGCTTAGTGTTTATGCTGTTCAGAACATCGGGTCTGTTAAGAATAATTACCGCTACACTTCCGGAAACAGAATATTTTATATGATTAAAATCCAATTATGCGCTCCATTACAACATAAATTATAGAATAGATTACTAAAGTTACCAAAAATATTATTGATGCTTTTAAATTGCTTAATGCAGGATTTCAACAAATTCATATACACTTAAAATGTTCAAACGGTTGATGACAATCCTTACAAAAGTGAAGGGATTTGCAAGAAGTAGATCCGAATTCGCTTGTTAATTCCGTGTTGGTTGACTTACAATAAGGACAAGTAATGTTTTTAGTTAAAATATTATCGTAAAAATCAGATGCGCTTTCACCTTCGGGAGGCGCTATTCCATATTTTCGAAGTTTATTCCTGGCATCTTGACCGATCCAATCGGTTGTCCATGTTTCTGTAAAAATCTTTTCAACCTTAACGGATTTTATTCCCGCTTTCGATAAAACCTTTATAATTTCATTTTCAATTGTATTCATTGCCGGGCAGCCGGAATAAGTCGGTGTGATTTTGATTTCACAAGCGTTATTATTCAAATTTACTTCTCGTACAATTCCCATTTCAACTATATTCAAGACCGGTATTTCCGGATCGAAAACAGTTTCCAGCAATTTCCATATTTCATTTTCCGCAATATACATCATAATTTAAATTATTTAAATTTATTACCACTTGGCTCCGGGATAAGACCTGGCAAGAATTTGCATTTCGGCAAGCAAGTGTCCCAAATGTTCGGTATGAAATCCGTTTCTGCTTCCGGCGGAAAAATCTAAATTATCTTCGGGTAATTTTAATTTTGCTTCCATGAAAGTTTTATTAATAGAGTCGAGCCATTTTTCCCGGAAGCCGGACATCTCCGGAACTATTCCCTTTTCTATTAATAATTTTTCCGTTTCATCAATATCAAATATTTCTTTGGTAAAACGCCACAAGTTATTAACCGCATTTTGTGTTTTTTCATTACTTAGATCCGTTCCGTCTCCTAATCTTAATAACCATTGTTTGCTATGGCGCAAGTGGTACTTGCTTTCTTTTAATGATTTAGACGCCATGCCCGCTAATTCATTAACCGGACAAGATGTTAAGTTTGTTAATACTAAATTAGAGTAAACATCAAAGAAGTATTGCCTTACAATGGTGTGGGCAAAGTCAACATTGGGTTGTTCAACCAATTGAAGATTTTTAAATTCGGTTTCGTTCCTAAAATAAGCGAGATCATCTTCCGTTCTGCCTTTGCCCTCAACTCCGGCAGCAAAATTCAGAAATGCAGATGCCTGACCGATTAAATCCAGCGCAATATTTCCAAGAGCAATATCTTCCTCAATTACCGGCGCATGTCCGCACCATTCCGATAATCTATGACCAAGAATTAATCTATCGTCGCCCATTCTTAACAGAAATTCAAACAGAGCATTTTTTACATTATTATCCAGTTTCATTTAAGACCTTTAGGAACATGATAAAATTGAGGGTGCCGGTAAATTTTATCACTGGCAGGATCAAAAAACGGACCTTGGTCCGATGGCATTGTTGCGGTTATGCTAACGGAAGGAACAACCCATAAACTTATTGCCTCGTTTCTTCTGGAATAAACATCTCTCGCATTTTGCAAAGCCATTTCCGGGTCCGGTGCATGTACGCTTCCGGCATGAATATGGGGTCCGCCTTGTTCGGATTGAACAAACACTTCCCAAAGCGGCCATTGAGAATCTTTATTTTTTTCAGACATTAAATTTTCCTGTTAATTTTATGTTTTGCGGCGTAAGCCTCTGCGGCTTCGCGAACCCAGGCTCCATTTTCGTGCGCTTCTTTTCTTGCCTTTATCCGTTCCTTGTTCATTGGTCCGTTGCCTTTTATAACATTATAAAACTCATCCCAGTTTATTTCGCCAAAATCCCACGATCTTCTTTCCTTGTTGTATTTCAATTCGGGATCCGGCAGCGTTAATCCAACGGCTCTTGCCTGCGGAACAGTTAAATCCACAAATCTTTGCCTTAGTTCGTCGTTGCTTTTTAATTTTACTTTCCATCTCATTAGTTCAGCTGAATTAGGAGATTCTTTATCATGGGGACCGAACATCATAAGAGCGGGCCACCAAAATCTATTTACAGAATCTTGAACCATCTTCTTTTGCTCGGGCGTTCCTTTAGCCAGCGTTGCTACAATTTCGTAACCCTGCTTTTTATGAAAGTTTTCCTCTTTGCAAATTCTAACCATGGCTCTGGAATAAGGACCGTAAGAACTTTTTGCCAGCACGGTTTGATTAACAATTGCCGCACCGTCTACCAACCAACCAATAACTCCCATATCAGCCCAAGAAAGGGTTGGATAATTAAAGATACTTGAATATTTTGCCTTCCCTTCAAGCAACTGCTCTAACAAATCTTTTCTGTCAACCCCAAGCGTTTCGGTTGCAGAATAAAGATACAGCCCGTGACCGGCTTCGTCTTGAACTTTTGCGAGAAGAATTAACTTTCTTCTTAGCGAAGGCGCTCTTGTAATCCAGTTTGCCTCCGGCAACATTCCCACATATTCGGAATGCGCATGTTGCCCCATCATACGAATGAGTTGTTTCCGGTATCTTTCGGGCATCCAGTCTTTTGGTTCTATAACTTCCCCGGAATTTATTCTTCTTTGAAATTCCGACAGCTTCTTTTCGTCTTCCATTTTGTCCCCTACAATAATTTCCAAATAAATATAATACAATAATTTAAACCAATCAACATCTAATAAAATACCAATTATCTGTTTTTCAATTTTATTGTTAATAAAGAATCTATCCTTATTATTTATTACTTTTAAAAAGACAATAATCACCTTTTTATACTTTTATAAAAAAAGAATAATACAAAAAGTTATGGACCCAATAATCAAAAATTATTTTTACCCCAAATCTGTTTGCATCGTCGGAGCTTCCTCAAAAGAAAAAAGTATCGGTTACGAAATTTTACATACGATAAGCAATTATGGATATAAAGGAATAATTTACCCTGTAAACCCGAAAACCGACAGCATACTCGGCTATAAATGCTATAAAACAATAGAAGAAATATCCGATCCTATTGACTTGGCAATTATTGTTTTGCCGAAAAAATTTGTTGAGGATGCTGTTGATGTTTTATTAAGCAAGGGTGTAAGGTCTTTACTATTAATAACAGCAGGATTTAAGGAAACAGGAAAAGAAGGCGAGGAACTGGAAAAAAGATTGGTTGAAAGAATTAAAGCGAGCGGCGCCAGGCTGGTTGGTCCAAACTGTATGGGAGTTATTAATACTCTTGATAACGTCAAACTAAATGCAACCTTCGTTGCCGAGAAACCCGAATCCGGTCATACGGGCTTCTTTTCCCAAAGCGGTGCGCTTGGAGCTGCGGTACTAAATTCTCTACGTGAAACCGAAATTAAATTTGCACATTTTATAAGCGCCGGGAACAAAGCCGATATAAATGAAAATGACTTATTGTTTTTTTGGCAAGCAGATTCAAATGTAAAAACAATTACTTATTATCTGGAAAGTTTTGTAAACGGGAAAGAATTTATTAAACCTTTTATGACGGGCGAAATAACTAAACCAACCATTATATTAAAAGCAGGCAAAACTGTTTCCGGACAAAAAGCTGCATCATCCCACACAGGAGCGTTGGGAAGTGAAAATAAAGTGGTTAATTCAATATTAAAACAATTCGGAATAATTAACGTAAATACCGTTAACGATCTTTTCAATACTGCCAAGGGATTCGAAAATTTTCCGATTCCAAAAGGTAAGAATGTTGCTGTGGTAACAAACGCAGGCGGTCCTGCAATATTAACGGTAGACAGTCTGGAGGTTGAGGGACTGGAACTTGCAAAATTTTCCCGAGAAACCAAGCACAAATTAAGGGAAATTGTAAGTCCCGAAGGCAGCGTTGAAAACCCTATCGATCTTTTGCCTGCAGCAACGGCGGAAATTTATAAATCCGTAATTGAAATTGTAATAGACGATCCAAATGTTGATTCGGTAATTTCTATATTTGTTCAACCTGTAATGGTTGAACCGCTCGGCGTTGTTGAAGCGGTAAATAATATTGAATCGGAAAAGCCAATTCTTCAAGTGGATATGCCTCTGCCGGAATTTTGGGACGAATACCATCGATATTCAAAAAAACACTTGCCTATTTATAGAAGTCCGGAAGACCCGGCGAAAGTTATTTGCAACATGCTCTTTTACAATAAATATAAAAAGAAATTAGAAAGAGACCGGGAAACTTATTTACAATTGTTAAACCTAAAACAGCGAAATAAAATAACTTCAAGCTCGGGGTTTTTATCCCCGCCCGCTATTAACGAACTTGCCGCCGCATACAAACTTCCTTTTATACAATCAAAAATAATTCCGAAAGCAAGTTTAGAAAAAGTTACGGACTTAACTTTTCCCGTGGTTTTGAAAGGCTTAAGTAAAAGTGTTATACATAAATCGGAATTGAACGCCGTAAAGTTAAATATTAAAAGTTTTGATGAGTTAATAGAAAGATCAAAAGAAATTATTAATAATTTTAAACTAAACAATTTGGAGGTAGAGGGGTTTTTAATACAGCCGTTCGTTTCTCAGAAATATGAAATTCTTATCGGTGGATTCAGAGACAGGTCGTTCGGTCCGGTTTTAATGTTTGGCAGCGGCGGAAAATACGTAGAGGTTTTGGACGATACCTCAACTAAATCGGCTTATTTATCAGACTCGGATATTGATGATATGATAAACTCTACGAAAGTTGGAAAAATACTGAGCGGCGTTCGCGGTGAAACACCGGTTGACTTAAGTAATTTAAAAAAATTATTGCGTTCCGCAGCTCAAATGTTAATAGAGAATGAAGAGATTATTGAGTTTGATTTTAATCCGGTTATTATTTCCCAGGATAATTCAATTCATATTGTTGACGTTAGAATTAAAG
>JALSTI010000073.1 GCA_026983795.1 Melioribacteraceae bacterium | reverse complement strand
AAATCCACAACGTTTAGCTGTGTAGTTGTAAAGAACTCATTAACCACTGCGGTAAACTTAACAACCAACCCCGTATCCAAAACAGCAAAAGCCGGGAAAGCGCCGGGATCTCTTACCAAAATACCGGACCATTCTGTTTGCGACGTATCTTGCAAATAAATAGCGGGTGCTCCAGCATGTAATGTTCTTGTGCTATCAGGATTAACTCCTTCGTAAGGAGGATTCATAACCACTCCGGTTACAACAACAGTATCTCCGAAAAAATTCGGTTTTGGTTCGGAATTTTGAGAGCCGTAAAAAAGCAAAGAATCAGCAGGTTCAAATTGAATATCTTTAATTGAAACCTCAGGATAGGTTTGTGCAAAAACATTAATTGAAAAAAACAGACTTAAAAAGATTGTAAAGAGTTTATTCATTTTTCCATTCCTTATTTAATTATTAAAAATTTACCTAATTTTATATTGCCGTTTGAATTATCTTTTACACTGAACAAATACAATCCCGTTGCAATTGCTTGATCATTATCCGAAATCAGGTCCCAAGCATGTTCCCCGCCGGACATTTTCTGCTTTCCGTCTTTAGAAAAAGTTTCGAACCATCTTAAATCGGCGCCGTTACTTTGACTATTATGTTTAATTCTTTTAACAACATCTCCGGCTAAAGTATAAATGGTAATTTCGCATTCTTTGGGTAAATTATAAAAATAAATTTTTCTTAAACGTTCCGATTTCCCGTCCCAAAAAGCCGTTCCGTAATATGGATTAGGATATACACCAACTTTAATATCATCCTTTGACGTAGGAGGAGTACCTGGTAAAATTTTAACGGCACCGGCTAATAAACTCGATTCCAAACTTTCCAATTTATTTTCCGGGTCGCCTTCGTCGAATGCAGTAACCGAATACACATATTGCCAGCCGTTGAGTAAATTGTTAATCTCAAATTTGTAAAAATATTTGGTAGTATCGGGCGGAAATGTAACAGGTGATTTCAATCTTACAAAATCGAAACCGGTATTAAAACCGATATTGTTTCCGGCGCTATCAAACTCGGCTATTTTAACAAGAGCTTCCGTCAAATTTTGAGAACTTGTTAAATCAAAACCCGTATTGGTCTTATAAATTCTGTAGCCTTCAAAATCTTTTTTAGAAGAAATCGGATCGATGGAGCTTTCGGCTCTTTTATCCCAATATATTTCAACTTTGTTACTCATTGGAATAACTTTAACCCTTGGGGAAAGCGGAGGTGCGGGTAATACATATCTTGTTAATAATCCGTCACCGTTCAAATCTTCTCCGGGATCCAAAACGCCGTTTCCGTTTTTGTCTTCACCTCTGTATGCTCTTAATGCCCAACCGGCATTTATATACAAATTTGTTTTTTGTTCTTCGGTATCAAAAGAAGGGAGATCGTTTCCAAACTTTTTAGCCGCAACTACGGCAAAAGTAATATTAACCGAATCTCCCGGAGCTATTGATTTTATTGGTCCTGCAGTTACCAATATTGACCTGTTGCTCGGTTGTTTTAGCGTTGACGGATCAACACCGTTACCATAACGGTTATTACCGCCGAAAAACCCTTCCATTTTTTGGTATCTTTGAATATCATCTTGCGGTGCGAAAAAATTAGGATCGGTTGTGTTTCTGAATTGCCACGAAACAAAATTTACATTTGTAAAATTTTTATCCGCTCCTAAGAATTGTATCCCGATATAACTATCGGTAAATCCTACATCGCCAGTTGCATCAAATTCATAGCCTATGTGCAGGGAATCGTTATATCCGTTGCCACCTTTGTTAAAAAAGGCTCCGCCTATTCGGGGCGATGTTATATTTGTATTTCTAACGACTGTGTCAGTCCAAAGCCCGATATAAGCGCTGTCAATATATTTGTTAGAAACATTTTTAATCCAGTAATTAAGAATTACAAAAAAGTTAGCAAACGGAAAATTCCAAGCGTAAGTTTCTTCATGCACATCAATTCCAATCGGGTTATGACCGATAATCAATTCACCGTTATTGAGTGTTTTGTTTGTATCGGTATAATCCATTACAAAATCCTGATGCGAGACAGCATGCGGATTAAAAAAAGGAGAATCGGTAAGCGATGATCTTTCTTCAACAAAAGACCCCGGCGAATTTGTAAATTCAAATCCCCCGCCGCGAGAACTGACCGAAGCGGCATCCACCGCGCCGGTTGTAACAAACGGTCCCAATTTATTGCTGCCGGTTGAATCATCGCTCAAAAAAGCACCGACCCACAATCCGCCGTCGAATATATGTTCTATTCCGCTTCCAAGTGGATATTCACAAGAAGGTTGTTCGGGCCATAAACTAAAACCATGACCTATTGTTCCAAAATTTGTAACTGTCAATCCTATATTACCGATATTGGTAAACTTGGAATTATCATCGTCTAATGTTTTATTTAATTTTTGTTGAGCCAATACTGTATTCAATTGGGAGGAAATAGTGATTAAGATGGATAATATTAGAAAAGATTTTTTCAGCATAGAACGCAAAAATATTAAATGACTCTAAATGTGAATTTTATAGACCAGCGTAAAGTTAAGAATTAAAACTAATAAAATAAACAAACAATTTTATCCACAAACTAATTTTGACTTGGTTAAGTTAGGTGTAAAATTGGATATGAATTTTTCATACAACTATTGCTGTTCAAGTCCAACTATAATTAAAGTTTACATGATTGATTGCTTTATATAAATAATTAAACTTAACGATGGAGTATTCTCCGACAGGGAAAACTTACACATAAAAATGAAAGATACTCAAAGTTAATTAATCAAACATGTTTATCCGCATGGTAAGAACTTCTGACCAAAGGTCCCGATTCAACCGCTTTGAATCCCATTTTCATTCCTTCCTCTTTGTACAACCGGAATTCTTCCAAAGAAACATATCTATCAACCGGCAAGTGTTCTTTGGTGGGTTGTAAATATTGACCGATAGTCATAATATCGCAGCCTACAGCCCTTAAATCTTTCATGATTTCAATTACTTCTTCTGTCTTTTCGCCAATTCCAACCATTATTCCGCTCTTAGTTCGCAATCCTTTCCGTTTGAACCATTTTAGCAAATCAAGACTTCGTTTGTATTTTGCTTGCGGTCGTACGGCATGATAAAGCCGTTCAACAGTTTCTAAATTATGGTTCAGAATATCGGGAGGGTTCAGCATTATAATTTCAAATGCTTTTTCGTCACCTTTAAAATCCGGAGTAAGAATTTCAATTGTACAATCAGGTGAAGTTTTACGAATTAGTTTAACTGTTTCGGAAAAAATATTAGCTCCTCCATCTTTTAAATCATCTCTATCTACCGATGTAATAACAGCATGACGTAAACCAAGGTGTTTTACCGACTCCGCAACTCTTCGCGGTTCGTCCAAATCTACGTGGTTTGGAATACCAGATTTAACATTACAGAATCCGCAAGTTCTTGTACATGTATCACCAAGAATCATGAAAGTTGCGGTTCTGTTATGCCAGCATTCGGCAAGGTTGGGACACCGGGCTTCTTCACATACCGTATTTAAATGAGACGAGCGCATAAGATTTAAGACTTCCCTGTAATTTTCTCCGCTAGGTAAACGTACTTTTAACCAAGAAGGGCGCTTTCCTAAATCCGGTTTGTTTTTTTCAATTTCTTCTTTATATTTTTTTTGATGTTGATTAATCATATTATCCTTTCAAAAACTATTTCTTTTATTGTGCGTCTTCGTGATATAATTTTTATTTACACTATTTCACAAAGTTACACAGAGTTATACTCAAAGATTCACAAAGGTAAAGATTTTCTTTGTGCGACTTTGTGATATAACTTTCATTTACACTATTTCACAAAGTTACACAGAGTTATACTCAAAGGTTCACAAAGGTGAAGATTTTCTTTGTGCAACTTAGTTTTTCTTTGTGCGACTTTGTGATACAACTTTTATTTACACTATTT
>JALSTI010000072.1 GCA_026983795.1 Melioribacteraceae bacterium | reverse complement strand
GATCTTACTTTTAATTTATTTCTGATAATTCCCGGATTTTTTAAAAGTTCTTCAATTTTCTTTTCATCGTATTGTGCAACTTTTTCTGGATCAAAATTATCGAAAGCTTTTCTGTAATTTTCGCGTTTGCGTAAAACCGTTAACCAACTCAATCCTGCCTGTGCACCGTCAAGTATAATCATTTCAAAATGTTTAATATCATCGTGAACCGGAACGCCCCATTCTTCATCGTGATATTTTACATAAAGCGGATCCGTACCGCACCATTCGCATCTTCCAACCATATATTATACCTTTCTGTTTTACGCAAAAAATTTATGTTCAAATTTTTAAGTCAACTTGCTAAGTTGACTATTAAATTAATACAACACTATTCACAAAGATTTTGATATTAATTATTATTTGACAACATAATATGTTATCCAACTACAAATTTCCAAAACAAATAATCTTTAAAATTCTTATAACACATATTCTGAATATTTACACGTATCCGTAAAAATAATATTTTGAGTGTTATAAATATTACATCTTACTTTATCCACACGGTTTTAATATTAACAAACTCCCTAATTCCGTAGTGCGAAAGTTCGCGACCGTAACCCGATTTTTTAATTCCGCCGAAAGGTAATCGGGGGTCAGATTTAACCAAACCGTTTATAAAAACCGAGCCGGATTCTATTTTATGACTTAACCTCTTTGCTTTTTCTATGTCGCTTGTCCACAACGAAGCGCCGAGACCGAATTCCGAGTCGTTTGCAATTTTTATTGCTTCTTCTTCATTTTTTGTTTTAATTATTGCCGCAACGGGACCAAACATTTCCTGCTCGTATGCCGGCATTCCCTTTTGTACATTGGTTAAAACCGTTGCCGGATAAAAATATCCTTCGCTCTTCAAAGGTTCTCCTCCGGTTAATATTTTTGCGCCAAGATCAACGGATTCCTTAACTTGTTGGTGAAGCTCAATCAACAAATCCTTTCGCGCCAAAGGACCGAGTTCCGTACTTTCGTCCATAGGGTTACCGGTTTTAACGCTGCTCATTCTTTCTGTAAATTTCTTTTCAAATTCGCCGGCAATTTCATCAACAACTATAAAACGCTTTGCCGCAATACAACTTTGACCGTTATTAAGTAAACGCGCTGTTACTGCAGTATCTACGGCGTTTTCCAAATCGGCATCGGCAAAAATTATAAACGGATCGCTTCCGCCTAATTCCATAACGGTTTTTTTCAACATCTTTCCCGAAAGTTCTGCGACTTTGCTTCCCGCATATTCACTGCCTGTTAAAGTTGCCGCTTTCACTTTCGGATTTCTAATTACTTCATCTACCAAGTTGGGACCAATCAGCAAAGTTCTAAATACATTTTCGGGAAATCCTGCTTCCCGGAAAATATTTTCAATTAACAATGCGGTTTGAGGAACATTCGATGCATGTTTTAGAATTCCAACATTTCCAGCCATTAAAGCGGGAGCCGCAAAGCGGAATACTTGCCACATCGGAAAATTCCACGGCATTACCGCCAATACAATTCCCAAAGGATCAAATTGAACGTAACTTTCCGATGCATCTGTATTAATTACTTCATTTGCTAAAATTGATTCGGCATTCTCGGCATAATGCTCGCAAACCCAAGCGCACTTTTCCGCCTCGGCAATTGCTTGCTTTACGGGTTTTCCCATTTCCGTTGTCATAGTTTCGGCGTATTTCTTCTTGTTTTCGCGAAGTAAATTTGCGGCATTCAGCATTAATTTTGATCTTTCTGAAAATTTACTGCCTCGCCAACTCAAATACGCATTGTGTACATTCTCGATTATTTCATTAACTTGTTCGGGATTTAATTCTTGAAAAGATTTAATAAGTTTACCATTAGTGGGATTAATTGTTTGGATAGCCATGACAATTCCTCACAGTTATTTGAAAATTTTGTATACTTTAAATTAAACAATTTTCGTATTGATAATAAATTTGGAGTTTTGAATAAATTATGACTGCTAAATCACAAATTATTATTTCGGCGGCAATGGGTTTTCTTGCTGTGGGGCTGGGAGCGTTTGGCGCTCACGGACTTAAGAACACTCTTTCCTCAGCAAATATGGAAATATACAAAACCGGCGTACTCTATCATTTAATTCACTCGGCCGTTTTATTGGCAATTGCGCTTAATACAACTTACGATTTTTCAATATCATTTCTTTTTATTGTTGCGGGAATTATATTGTTTTCGTTTTCTCTTTATGCATATTCTATAACAGGCGTAAAGATTTTTGCAATTATTACTCCGTTCGGTGGAGTTAGTTTTTTAATTGGTTGGTTGTTAATAATATATAAAGTTGTCCGGACAACATGACTTAAGAATCCTAATTTTTCGCACTTGCAAAAATCCACTCTTCGCAGAAAGAAGGAATATAAACACTTTTGTAAGAAACATCCGTAAATCTTCCGGTTAGTATTTTGTTTACTAATTCATAAGTTTCATTATCGAATGCGGAAGAGCATTGCATGCTTAGTATGCCGCCTTTTCGTAATTTGCTTTTTATTCTATCGAATAATTTGCCGAGGTATGTCGGGCGGTCTAATCTGGTAAACGCCTCGGGATGCATTGTTAAATCGCTTATAATTGCGTCGAATTTCGGACCTTTGGCAAGAAATTTCATTACATCTTTATAAACAACCTTAACTCGCGGATTGTCAAAAGCTTTGTAGCAAATTTTATTTAAATATTTTTTCGATGCTTCAACTACTTCTTTGTCAATATCAATTAACGTAACGGAATCCGGTTTATATTTCAGTGTTTCATGTAGAATACCGCCGTCTCCGCCTCCAAGAATGGCAACACGTTTAAGGTTTCCTGCTTTTTCTTTTAATATATCAACCAGCGCTTTATTATAAATATGAGCGTCACGTTCCGCAATTTGCAAATCCCTATCAAGAAACAGCATTCTGCCGAATGTTTTATTTTGAACAATTTCAATCAGTTGATACTTGGATTTTTTAGCATAAAGTGTTTTATCCACATAATATTTTACCTCATAATCATAAGTGGATTCGGAAGTAATCCAACTTTTATTTATCAATCCTATTGTACTTCCTCTTTGAACTTCCGCAATTCTCGTAGATTCCGGTTTTAAGTATTTTTTGACCAACGAAATAAATTTTTCTTGTTTCTTTGCATCGGAACAAGTATAAACATCTAACGAAACATTCCCGGCCTCGGGATAAGTATGCATTGCTATATGCGATTCGCTTATAATTGCAAGTAAAGTAACTCCAACCGGATTAAACTTATGAGTAATAATTTTTTCGTGGGATAGTCCGGATTTTTTAATTCCCTCGAAAACCATTCTCTCAAGGTCTTTAACCGAATTAAGTTTATCCGATTTGCAATTTATAAATTCAACAACATGGTGGGTACCGCGAGATTTCATTATTTATCCAATAAAAGATTTTCAAAAAATCAAATATCGGAAAATAAAATATAAATTTGAACTTTATTATATTCAAAAATTATAAAATGCTTAAAAAACAGTTTAGTAAACAAAATAAAATATCAATTTGACATTTAACGTTATACGTCATATTTTTAAATATGATTAAATCGTTTGCTTGTAAAGAAACCGAAGAAATATTTTACCGCTCCGCACCTAATAAATTCCCGGAAGAAGTTCGGAGAATTGCCCTGCGAAAATTAAGAATGCTGAACCGGGCAATAACGCCGAATGATTTTAAGGTCCCGCCTTTAAACAAACCCGGAATGTTACGCGGAGACAAACAAGGCAAATTTGCAATTTCAATAAATAACTATTGGAAACTTTGTTTTAGATACGGCGACAGGGATTTATACGAAGTTGAAATTTTAAATGTTGACGAGATTAAAAATGACTAGTAAAAACTTTACACCAATTCATCCGGGGGAAATTTTAGTAGAAGAATTTTTGAAACCTCTAAAGCTAAGTCAAAATAAATTAGCTGTTGCGATAA
>JALSTI010000071.1 GCA_026983795.1 Melioribacteraceae bacterium | reverse complement strand
CGGCAAAGGATTTTGAAGAAAAGATTAATGAGAAAAAAGGTAAAGCGATATTGTTGAAGGTTTTGGTAGATAAAGATAATAAATTCTTCGTCGGTCTGGAAATTCCTGAATAATTATACTTCATTTAAATTAAAAGGGGACGTAAAACTTTATGTCCTCTTTTTTTTTATCTTATCAAATTCTTTTTATTGTCACATCAAACAATTTTAATTCCGCACAATTTGTATATTTGATTTATAATTTTACTTATCTTTGTTTTTATTCTTAAAAGATACAGGAATCCAAATGATCCGTTTTCTTACTGCGGGCGAATCCCATGGGAAATCATTAACGACAATAATCGACGGATTTCCTTCGAATTTGACAATTGAAGAAGAACAAATTAATTTCCACTTGCAGCGCCGGCAAATGGGTTACGGTCGCGGCGGAAGAATGAAAATTGAAACCGATAAAGCGGAAATATTATCCGGTGTTAGGTTCCGTAAAACTATAGGATCGCCGGTTTCTCTTCTAATTAAAAATAAAGATTGGGAAAATTGGTCCGGTAAAATGACCGCCGGAAAATTGTCTGTGTCCGTAGAACAAATTACGGTTCCAAGACCCGGTCATGCCGATTTGGTTGGTGTATCAAAATATAATTTCCGCGATATTCGTAACTCAATAGAAAGATCAAGTGCAAGAGAAACCGCAGCACGTGTTGCCGCAGGTACAATTGCTAGAATTTTTTTGGAAGAATTCGGAATTTCTATAGGTAGCTTTGTAGAAAATATAGGAAATATTTATCCGGAGAAGAATTTTTTCCGGAATCTGACTCTTAACAAATTAAATAAAAATTTTACGGCTTGGCAATTGTCGGAAAAAGCCGATAAAAGCAGTGTGCGCGTGCTTGAGAAAAATCAAGAGAATAAAATAATACGCAAAATTCAAGCTGCAAAGAAAAAAGGTGACACACTGGGCGGTACATTTGTAACGGTGGCAACCGGCGTGCCAACAGGTCTGGGTTCTTTTATGCAATATGACAGACGATTAGACGCTGCAATAGGTTTTGCCATGATGTCCATTAATGCGGTAAAAGGAACGGAAATAGGTTTGGGATTTAATTCGGCTGATATTTTTGGCTCCGAATCACATGATGAAATAATCGTTAAAAACGGAGAAATTTCTAGAAAGACTAACAGGGCAGGCGGTATTGAGGGCGGAATTTCAACCGGAATGCCGATTTATATTCGCAGCGCTATGAAACCAATTGCAACTTTAATGTCTCCTATTCAAACTATTAATTTAAAAAATATGAAAAAAGTAATGGCCAGAAGAGAACGAAGCGATTTTGTCGCGGTTCCGGCTTGTGCCGTTATTTCCGAAGCAATGCTGGCTTGGGTTTTAGCCGAGTTCATGATTGAAAAATTCGGAGGCGACTCTATTGAGGAAACCAAAGACAATTTTAATAATTATGTTAAAAAATTAAATAAACGGTTAGTAAAAAATTTCAAATAAACTTAATCTTTTTATGTTAAAAATTCACAAATTTGTATTCAGTCCTTTTCAAGAAAATACTTATCTCGTGTGGGAGGAATCGTCTCGTATCACTGCAATAATAGATCCCGGTTGCATTGAACGTTTTGAAGAAAATTTGCTTTCCGAATTTATAGATAAAAATTCTTTGATAATTAAATATTTAATTAATACACATTGTCATATCGATCATATTTTTGGAAACGCATACGTGAAATTGAAATATAATTGTGAATTTCTTGCACCGGAAAAAGATGTTTTTCTTATTGAAATGATGAACGAACAAGCTAAGACATTTGGTTTTAAGATAAAACTTTCACCAAAGCCGGATAGTTTAATAACTGAAAAAACATCAATAAAATTAAATAACGAAGAGTTGGAATTTTTATTTACACCTGGACACACACCGGGAGAATATTCAGTTTATTCCGCCGCAAATAAAATTTGTTTAACGGGCGATGTTTTATTTTACGAAGGAATAGGTAGAACCGATTTATGGGGCGGCGATTATAAAATGTTAATCAATTCTATTAAGAATAAATTGTTTACACTGCCGGATGAAACTAAAATTTATCCTGGTCACGGCGAAGTTAGTTCAATAGGTCACGAAAAAAAATTTAACCCATTTTTAAGTTGATCTAAGGTTTGGAATGACACATAATAATTTAGAAACAAATTTTTATTTTAATTAATTTTATTACATAAATATAATCTTTAACGGTATCTTAATGCATAAATCATCTTGCATAAACAACAAATTCAAGTTTGCATTTACTTCTGTTGTCTCTTTTCTTTTTATCTACGTAATGATATTTGAATTTATAATTCCCGGAACAAGCTTTCTTCCGAGTTTTACTACTTTAGTTTATTCGCTTCCTTCTTTATGGAAAGAATACGATTTTTTCAACCGCTTTCTTTTAACATACACTGTTGTATATTTATCTTTGTTCCTCGGATTTTTGGTCCTTTACCTGAAAAGAATTTTCATTATAAAATTTTACTATGTTTTTCCCGAATTTATAAATTTGCCTAACTTATTAAAATATTTCCCGGCATTCTTTTTTGCGATTCTGTTTACATATTGGTTTCAACAAAACATTTTAGCGGAATATGCATACGGATTTCTTTATGTAGTTTGGCTGTTAAGTTATTCGCTTATGTCCAGTGTTCCGTCGGTTCCTCAAGAATTTATCGATTCGGCAAAAACAATGGGGAAGACCTATAACGAAATTATAGCGCAAATAATTTGGAAGCATTCTTTACCTAAAGTATTTAAGAGGCTGGAAGATTCCCATTATTTGCTTTGGGTAATTGTACTGATTTATGAATTTATTGCCGAGACAAACGGGTTGGGATTAATTTATAAAAAGGCACTTAACTATAACGATATTTCCGTGGTTTTAGACCTTGCCGTTATTCTCAGCTTTGTTATGCTTTTCGGTAAAATGGTTTTATCTGCTATCAAAAAGAGGTTTGTGTTTTGGGAGAGTTGATCAACGAAAATAGAATTTATATTAAAGATATTTCAAAAGAGTATAAAGACGAATTCGGATTTAAAGTAAGTCTGCTGAAAAACATAACTTTATCTTTAGAAATTGATAAGGTTACTTCCATTATTGCGCCGGAAGGTTCCGGGAAAACTTCTTTGCTTAAAATTATTGCCGGAATAGATAATCCTACCGGCGGCGGAATAAATTATCATCATCATTTTAAAAACATTTGTATTCCCACTATTTCATCTTCGTTTCCGTGGATGACCGTAGTAGAAAATATCAAATTTGCCAGGCCCGATATAAGCGGAGAAAATTTGAATGCAATATTAGAGTTAATAGGTCTGGACGGTTACGAAAATCATATTCCTAATAATAAAAGTACAGGTTTCAGATACAGAATATCTTTGGGAAGGGCTTTGGCGGCTAATCCCGATTTTATAATACTTGACGAACCGTTTCTTAATATGGATATAGAAACCAAAGAAGAGTGTTATCAACTTACCAGAGATATTTTTCTGCAGAAGAACATTCCGTTTGTTTTGGGAACGAATAACATAACCGAAGCCGTTTTTCTTTCCGATAAAATTTATTTAATGAAAAAAAATCCGGGAGAAATAATTGATTTTGTAGATAATACATTGCCCAAAAACAGAAACTTAAACTCAATTACTTCTTCGCAGTTTAACGAAATCAGAGTTAGTATAGAAGAAACTTTCAAAATGAAAGAATCTTATAAATCATTAAACTTTTCAATTTGAGAATAGCAAATGAACGAGAAATTTGAAAACTTAAAAATCCTGAGGGAAAAAGCAAAGCTTGGCGGCGGAAAAAAAAGAATAGAGAGTCAACATAAAAAAGGAAAACTTACGGCTCGCGAAAGAATTGAATTGCTTGTTGACGAAGGGTCTTTCGAAGAAATTGATATGTTTGTTAAACACAGGGCAAATGAATTCGGACTTGAAAAGCAAAAAATATTAGGAGATGGAGTAATTACGGGATTTGCTAAAATTAATAACAGACCGGTTGCGTTGTTCAGCCAGGATTTTACTGTTTTCGGTGGCTCGCTTTCCGAAGCTCACGCCGAAAAAATAGTGAAGATTATGGATATGGCAATGAAATTGGGAATTCCCGTTATCGGGTTAAACGATTCGGGTGGAGCAAGAATTCAAGAAGGGGTTGTGAGTTTAGGCGGTTACGCCGATATATTTTTAAGAAATACTCTTGCTTCGGGAGTAATTCCCCAAATTTCAGCTATTCTTGGTCCTTGTGCCGGCGGAGCCGTATATTCGCCTGCAATAACCGATTTTGTTTTTATGGTTAGAAATACCAGCTATATGTTTGTAACAGGACCTAATGTAGTAAAAACAGTAACTCACGAAGAAGTTACTTTTGAAGATTTAGGCGGAGCCGATACCCACGCAGTTAAAAGTGGTGTTGCACATTTTAGTTTGGATAATGAAATGGAAGTTTTGGAAAACGTACGAAGACTTATGGATTTTATTCCGTTAAATTGGAAAGATGTCCCTCCGGAAAAAGAATTTAATTTTTCTCAAGATTTTACTGTCCCGGAATTGGATAACATAGTTCCCCATAATCCTAATAAACCTTACGATATGATGGAAATAATACATCTCTTATTGGATGACGGCGATTTTATGGAAGTCCACAAAGATTTTGCCACAAATATTATAGTCGGTTTCGGCAGGGTTGGGGGAATGTCGGTAGGAATTGTAGCAAACCAACCTTCGGTTTTAGCCGGTGTTTTGGATATTAATTCTTCAGTTAAAGGTGCACGGTTTGTCAGATTTTGCGATGCTTTTAATATTCCGTTGCTGGTTATTGAAGATGTGCCGGGATTTTTACCGGGCACCGATCAGGAATGGAACGGAATAATTAAGAACGGTGCCAAACTTTTGTTTGCATTTGCCGAAGCTACCGTTCCCAAGGTTACGGTTATTACCCGGAAAGCATACGGAGGAGCTTACGATGTGATGAATTCCAAACATATACGGGGAGATTTTAATTTTGCTTGGCCAACGGCGGAAATTGCGGTTATGGGACCTAAAGGCGCTGTTGAAGTAATTTTCAAAAAGGAAATAGAAAATTCCGATGATCCTCAAAAAGAACTGGATAAAAAACTATCCGAGTTTATTGAAAAATTTGCCAACCCTTATATTGCAGCCGAACGGGGTTATATTGACGATGTTATTTATCCGAAGGAAACACGCGGAAAAATTATTCAAGCTTTTCAACTGTTAAAAACCAAAGTTGACGTAAATCCCAAGAAAAAACATTCTAATATTCCATTGTAAACACTTAAAGACTTAAATTTATGCGTGCCGGAAAATGCAGCTGTTTTTTTCCTTGATTTTACTTTATTCCTTCATTAATAATACGATAATTAAAGTATTAATAGCAAAAAATCTAAATGTCTAATCAATTTTATAACATTTAGTTATTTGTGATTGATGATATTTTACTTGAAATTATTCAGCTAACTTATTATGTTTCAACAAGCTTTTAAAAATAAAGGACCCGCTTTGAAAAAAACGATACTGATTTTTTCGATAGTATTATCTGTTTTGATAATCAACTCATGTTCCAGCTTCAAATCCGTTTCAAACCGTTCTACAGTTAGCAAACAGGTCACCCAAAAAGATACGGTAAAAAATCTTGTTAAGGATCCATCGGTTATCATAAACGAACAATTGGAAGATGCACGCCAACTTTATTTGATGGCACTTACCAATAAAGATTTAAAAAATACAGAAAAAACCATTGCTTACTTCGATTCTTCTCTGGCAATTATAAATGATTTGAGTTATTACCCGGATATTGAAGAAAACGAAGCTTATAACGAATTGGAAAATTCCATTGTAGAAGATTACCAAGCTTACATAAACGGTTTAAAAAAATTGCCTAAGGATGTTCCCACTTTTGCTTTGGAAGAATGGATGAATAATAATATTCCCGATATTGAACTTCCGGACGAAGAAATTAAAGAAGAGAACGCTAAAAATACTATCATTGTTGGTGATTTCCCGCTTGAGGTTAATAGGTATGTTGAAAAATATATAGAATATTTTACCGGAAGGGGAAGGCAGCACATGGCAATTTGGCTGGAACGGACCGGTCAATATTTCCCGATGATGGCTAAAATTTTTGCCGAGGAACAAGTGCCCCAACAATTAATTTTTCTTAGTTTGCCGGAAAGCGGTTTGCGCCCCGAAGCAAGATCGTGGGCTAGAGCTGTCGGGTTGTGGCAATTTGTAAAAGGAACCGCTAGACTTTACGATCTTAATGTCAATTTTTACGTTGATGAAAGAAGAGACCCGGAAAAAGCTACTAGGGCGGCTGCAAGACATTTAAGGGATTTATATGTTTCTTTAGGCGACTGGTATTTGGCGATTGCGGCGTATAATACCGGCGAAGGACGTGTTAGGAGGGCAGTAAGAAGAGCCGGCTCAAAAAGTTTTTGGAAAATTAGAAGATTTTTGCCGCGTGAAACCAGGAACTATGTGCCGCAATATATTGCCGTTACTTTGATTGCAAGTCAACCTGCAAAATATGGGTTTGATAACATCGAATACACTAAACCTTTGGAATATAAATATTACAATATTAACGAGGCAATCGACTTAAACGTATTAGCTAAATGCGCGGGAATTAGTTTGAAAGAGCTAAAAAAACTTAATCCGGATCTCATTCAATATTGTACTCCGCCGCATTATCCGGGCGGTTATAAATTAAAAGTTCCGGCAAGGTCATATAATGCTTTCGTAGAAAATATTAAAAACATTCCGGACGAAGCCAAGTTACAATATGTTCTTCATACGGTAAAAAGAGGCGAAACGCTTTCTGGAATTGCATATAAATACAAAGTCAGTTTAAGGCATTTGGCAAAAATAAATAACATTTCAACACGCTCCAGAATATATCCGGGCGTAAGATTAAAAATTCCGATATCAAAATTTACAACTTCCGATATAGCATTAAATACCGATCTGAAACCGGCGGAAGAAGATACGACAAAATTCGATCCTTCCGTTGCGCCGTATACTTTGGTTATAGATAATTCAAAATCGAACAGCGACTATCTGAAACTTTATTCCGAAAATCTAAAGGATAGTTCTAAAGTTATTATTCCCAAAGATAAATCTCCTGTTAACTATACGGTAAAAAGAAGAGATAATTTAGTGGATATTGCCACTTTGTTTAACGTTAGAGTCTTCGATATAAGAAACTGGAATAATTTACCTTATACAACATCAATTCATGTCGGTCAAAAATTAAAACTCTATGTTCCCAAAGATAAAGTAGCTGCTTACGCGGCAATCGATAAAATGTCCCGGACTGAAAAAATCAGAAAACTGTTTGAAAGTTCAGGCGAGACGTGGATAACTCATAGAATCAGAAACGGCGAGTCGCTCTCTACAATTGCGCACAAATACGGTGTTAGAGTATCACAATTGAAAAGATGGAATGGACTAAGAAGCAGCCGGATATATAAAGGTAAAAAGTTGAGAATATATACCGGTTCCGGAAGTTATGCTCAATATTATCCTTCTGCTCATTCTTCCAGAGGGAAAAATAAAAATTTAATCCGGTATAGAATTAAAAAGGGTGATGTGCTGGGCGAAATTGCCGAAAAATATCACGTTTCTACTTTTCAATTAAGAAGATGGAACAGATTGCGGTCTAATAGAATTTATGCCGGAAAAGTTTTGAAAATTTATACACGTTCATCTAAAGCTCTTGCCGGAAACAGAAAACCATTTTCTAACAAAAAGCAGTATAAAGTTAAACGGGGTGATACTTTAGGAAAAATTGCTTATAAATATAAATTAAAGATAAAAGACCTTAAAAAATGGAATCATCTTCGTTCTAATAAAATTGTTGCGGGACAAATATTAAAATTAACTCCTTCTGGAAAAACCAACAGATTAGCTTCAACAGCTCGCAAACAACACTCAAAAAAAATAATTAAAAGGAACAACTCGTTTACTTACAGGGTAAAAAGGCATGATACGTTAGGTAAAATTGCCCGGAAGTATCACGTTAAAATATCGGATTTAAAAAAATGGAATAAAATTAGAAGTTCGCGTATTGTTGCAGGGCAATCATTAGTAATTAAACGTAAAAAAGCGGCTAAAACACAATTGACGTTTGCAAATACACCGCCTAAAAAAATTCACAAAGTAAAAAAAGGCGAAGCTTTGTGGACGATTGCTAATTTATATAATGTTGATGTTGCCGATATTAAATCATGGAATCATCTTAAAACATCAAAAATTAAAGTAGGACAAGAACTTGTGATTTTGAATTAGACTGATAGTTTACTAACTTTAAAAACAAAATAAATCCGTTAGGGGTGTTCCAAAAAAATTGGGACTGAGAAAAAACCCTTAATACCTGATCCGGATAATACCGGCGTAGGAAAACGGTTAAATATCTAATTGTTTATCAGCCGTTTTCCTAAACGGTTTTTTTGTATGTAAAATGAAAGGAGCGGATGATGAAACAATTAGCAGTTTTATTTCTATTGATTACTTCCACTGTTTTTTCTCAATCAATTATTCTAAAAGGTAGAATTATAGATGCAGCTTCCGGTAAGCCTCTTGAGCTGGCTAATATATTTGTAGAAAAAACTAATTCCGGCACCGTATCGGATAAGAACGGTGAGTTCAAATTAGAACTTAATAGTGTTTATAAAAACTCAACGGTAAAAATTTCTTATGTAGGTTACAATTCCAAGTTTATACCGGTTTCTTCATTTTCAATAAATAAAATTAAAATCATCGCATTAACGCGAAAAGTGTTAAGCAGTCAAACTGTTTTGATTAAAGGCACAATCGGAAAGGAAGGTAAATCGCCTGTTGCATTTTCGAAAATAACGAGAAAACAAATAGAAGAAAATTATATTAATCAAGATTTACCTGAATATTTATCCTATTTACCTTCAACCACGTTCTATTCGGAAAACGGAAACGGAATAGGATATAATTATTTAAGCATACGCGGTTTCGACCAAAGAAGGATTTCCGTTTCGGTAAACGGCATTCCCCAAAACGATCCCGAGGATCATAATGTGTATTGGTTAGATATGCCTGACCTTTTGGAAGGAACCGAATTGGTGCAAGTTCAAAGGGGAGCGGGAGCGGGCGTAATCGGTTATCCTTCAATTGGCGGTTCCATTAATATTATTACTTCTCCGTTTTCTTATAAAAAAATGATCGATTTTTCGTCTGCATTTGGTAGTTATAATACAAGAAAGTACAGCGCTATTTTTTCAAGCGGTTTGATCTCTAAAAAATATTCAATTTACGCCAAACTTTCCAAAATTTTGAGCAGCGGTTATAGAAATAATAGCTGGGTGAATTTTAACAGTTACCAACTTTCGGCTGTTAGATACGATAAAAATATTACAACTCAAATAAATATTTATGGCGGACCGATATCCGACGGTTTGGCTTATACGGGATTACCTAAATTTGCAATTAAGAATGAAACTTTAAGACGACAAAATTTTTCATATTGGGAAGCTGATTCCAAAAATTATACGTTTGTCGTTAACAGGCGCCCTTCGGAAATTGAAAACTTTTCCCAACCTCATTATGAACTTTTAAATGAATTCAGATTCAGTAAAAACATAACTTTAAATACGGCGTTATTTTTAATAAAAGGAAAGGGATTTTTTGATTACGACGGCTCGTGGTCCGTTTTTTATGACGATTATTTCAGACTAAAAGCAAACGGTTTTGATTCCACTTCAATTCCTGCAAACGCTCTTATAAGAGCTACCGTGGAAAATACCCAGTGGGGAATTATTCCTAGACTTAGTATTAGTCATGCAAACGGCAGATTAATTATCGGAACTGAATATAGGAATCATAGATCAATCCATTGGGGAAGTATCAACTATGCAGAAAATTTACCGGCAGGAATTAATAAAGATTACAGATATTATTTTTATCAAGGCGGGAAAGACATTCTTAATTTCTTTATAAATGAAAATTATTCATTTACTAAAAAGTTAAATGTGTTAGCGGAATTTCAAGTCGCTCATCATAATTACAAACTTTTCAATGAGAAATACTTAAATAATTCATTTGAAGTGCCGGGGACGTATTTTAATCCCCGAATTGGATTGAATTATAAATTTAACGGAAATTTCAATACATATTTTTCATTTGCAAGGGTTACGCGGGAGCCTCGTCTTAAAAACTATTACGATGCTGCTGAATCGAGCGGCGGCGAAGTTCCTCAATTCGAATTAAATCCCGACGGCAGCTACAATTTCAGAAAACCATTAGTTAAACCCGAAGTGATGAACGATTTTGAGTTGGGAATGAACTTCGGAAATAATTTTCTGAATTTTTCATTAAACGGATTTTATATGATATTTAAAGACGAAATTGTTAAAAAAGGTCAAGTGGATAGGTTTGGTCAGCCTGTAACCGGTAACGTGGACGAAACAATTCACACGGGAGTGGAACTTTCCGGAAAAATTAATTTCACTAATAATTTCAAATTTATTTTAAATGGTACGTACAGCAAAAATTATATTCAGAGCGGAAAAACATACATAAAATTTAAAGATTCACAATCCAAAACCAAAACTGCAGCTTTGGACTTATCGGGTAATAGAATCAGCGGTTTTCCCGATTATACTTTTAATGCAATTGTTAAATATGAAAGCAACGGTTTGAATTTGCAATTATTGGCTAAATATGTCGGTAGTTTTTATTCCGATAATTTTGACGTTAACCTCAACAAGTATCTGTCGCAATATCCGGAATTTGTTTCTTATACGGATAATCAAATAGATTCTTATTTTGTGGTTAATTTTATTGGCAGTTACCAATTTAACACAAATATGTTCTTTAAAAAAATTAAAATTTATGGACAAGTAAATAATTTATTCGATAAATTGTATGCCGCATACGGAATAGGCGGTGAGTTTTTTCCTGCAGCGGAAAGAAATTTTATTGCTGGAATACGTGTCGGCATTTAACAAACAAACTTATTTGATATGAAAAAGTGCATTATTGTTGCAAACGGAGAAAAACCTAAAAAATCTGTATTAAAATATTTTAGATTAAAAGAATATGAGCCTTTAATTGCTGCAGACGGTGGAGCGAATAATCTTTACCGTATGAATATAAAGCCGGATGTTATAATAGGAGATTTTGATTCCATTGATACAACCGTTTTATATTTTTATAAAAAAAAATCTAATATTAAAATAATGTATATTAAACGACAGACGGATACCGATGTAGAAAAATGTTTAAAGTATGCTGTTAAAATTAAATGTAAGGAAGTAATTCTATTAAGCGCAACGGGTAACAGATTGGATCATTCTTTTTGTAACCTCGGGATAGTGTTAAAATACTTTGATAAAATAAAAATCCGGCTGATTCACGGCGAATCTATTCTAACTGCTTATAAAGGCGAAGTGAAACTAAAAACAATTCCCGGCGAAGTGATTTCCATTTACGGTTTTGACCATAAAACCAAAATTAAATCCCTAGGATTAAAATATCCGTTAAAAAATATTGCATTACCGTTCGGAAAAATGGATAGTACAAGCAATGAAGCAACCGGTAGCGAAGTTAGTTTGAAAATTTCAAAAGGGGTGATTTTTGTAATACGTAATTTTGATGTAATGAGAAAAAATGGTCTCCTTTAGTACCGTCGATATAATTGTTCTTGTTGTTTTTTTTGCAATAGTATTGTTTATAGGATTTATTCCTAAATCCAATTCCGGAAATCAGTCCGAGGAATATTTACTTTCCGGGAGAAAAGTAGGACTCATTTTATTTATACTTACCAACGTAGCAACTTGGTACGGCGGCATACTTGGAGTAGGGGAATTTACGTACCGGTACGGTCTGGTGAGTTGGTTCACTCAAGGGTTTCCTTATTATGTTTTTGCAATTTTATTTGCACTATTTTTTGCAAAAAAAATCCGTCAAGCTTCCTTATATACTATTCCCGATAAATTAAAAGAAACTTATGGTAAAAAAGTTGCTATAGCAGCATCTGTAATAATTTTTCTACTGGTATCTCCCGCACCGTATTTATTAATGATTGCAAATTTACTTTCGCTTATTTTTAACATTGCTCTTTTTCCTTCTTTGTTAATAGGTGTTTTGCTATCTGCTGTCTATTTGTTTAAGGGTGGTTATAAATCCGATTTATTTACAGACGCATTTGAATTTTTTGTAATGTTTTTGGGTTTTATAATAATTATTTACATTGCAAATCAATCATTTGGCGGAGTAGATTATTTAGAAAAAAACTTACCCGGATCTCATCTTAAATTAACAGGAAATACTTCCGTTGCATTTATTACGGTCTGGTTTTTAATTGCATTATGGACGTTTACCGATCCCGGTTTTCATCAAAGATGCTATGCCGCTAAAACCGGAAATGTTGCACGAAACGGTATAATTATTTCCGTTCTGCTTTGGGCTGTTTTCGATTTTCTTACTACAACCACGGGATTATATGCCCGTGCGGCATTGCCTAATTTGAACAATCCGATTTATGCTTTTCCGTTATTAGCGGAAAAATTATTGGGACCAGGTATTAAAGGTATATTTTATGCAGCGCTCTTCGCCACAATTCTTTCTACCTTAAACAGCTATATATTTTTAAGCGCAACAACATTCGGTCGGGATTTTTTATTTCCCTTAAAACCTGAAAGTAACGAAAAAGATTTAACAAATTATACACGACTGGGTCTGGTAGTTACAATAATAATTTCCGTGCCTATTGCTTATTATGTGAAATCCATAATTCAGTTATGGTATTTAATCGGCAGCATTTGCATTCCGGGAATAATTTTATTGATCATCGGAACATACTATCCCAAAATGAAAGTGAACAAGTCTTTTGCTTTAGCAGAAATAATTGTTGGAATTGTGGGAAGTGCCGGTTGGTTTTTTATAAGAGCAAATTTTTTCGAAAATTCATCATTAAACGTAATTGAACCTATGATTGTCGGTTTATTCTTCTCTTTCGGTATTCATATTGCCGGAATTATAAATCGACAAAAACCGGAACAAGCTGTAAATTAAATTTTATGGTTTTTATTTAACCAATCGATTACTGCTCCGTATCTAATTCCTCTGCTGCTAACATAATATTTATCAATTTTAAGAAGCCCGGAAATTCCTTCAAGAATCAACACACCAGCCAATAATACATCCTCACGCCCGTCAACTATTTTCCCGAATGTTTTTAAAATTTCTGCAGGTTTCATTTTTTTTAAAATTCCGGAATATTTTAACAAATCACTTTTGCTAATTTCCGATTGCTCAACTAAATTATCGGCGTATTCTTTAATATTTTGTATAATACATGATAGAGTAGTTGGCGTTCCGGCTACAGCAATTGTAAAAGGATTCACGGGTATTTCGGTTTTAAGAATAGCAAATATTGAAGAGATTTCCTTTTCCATCTTCTGAATTTCGGAATCCAAAGGAGGGGAATTTTTTATAAATTTTTCGGTAAGACTAACTACTCCCACTTTAAAACTATTAACAAAACTAATTGATTTTTGATTTCCGTAAATTATTTCTGTGCTTCCGCCGCCAATATCGATCACTAAAGAATTTTTTACGGATTGGAAGGAGCTGATTGCTCCGAGAAAAGACAACTTAGCTTCTTTTTCCCCGGAAATAATGTTTACTTCGTACCCGTATTTCTGTTTTATAATTTTGGCAATTTCATGCGAATTAGAAGCTATTCTAAATGCATTGGTTGCATTTACTAAAACCGTTTCACAATTGAATTTCTCAATACTTTCTCTATATTCGTCAAGAATATCGAAAAGTGCTTTTATTCCGTCTTCGGAAATCGGTCTATGGGGAAGCAGACCTTTGCCAAGCCGTGGCATTCTATATCTATTTAACAGGGGAATTAGCTTTCCATTGTTTACTTTTGTAATGAGAAGTAAAACCGTGTTGGTTCCAATATCTATAGATGCAATGTTCAATTTTTCCTCTCTCTTAAATATTTGTTCTGCCTCTAAAATTTTATATATTTCTAAATCTAAAAAGTACCAAGTATTTATTAAAATAAAAATCGTATTATGAAAATTAAAGAAAAAGAATTCGAGACTATATTAAACGATTTGAAAGAATTGGCGGCGCAAATGGGAGCACGCGTAAGATTCGAAAGAGGAGATTTTAAAGGCGGTTATTGCCTTGTTAAAGAAGATAAAATAATTGTTATAAATAAATTGGCAACGCTTCAAAGAAAAATAAAAACCCTATCGGCAGCTTTAAAAGAATTAGGAGTTGAAGATATTTACTTGCCTCCTAAAATTCGCGAAGTAATTGACGAGATGGCAGAGATATGAGTAAAATATTAGTATTAAACGGTCCTAATTTAAATATGCTTGGTGAAAGAAATCCCGATCATTATGGTTCGTTGAATTTGGAAAAGATACAGAAGCAGCTTGAAGAAGAATTTCCGGAATTCGAATTCTCTTTTTACCAGAGCAATCATGAAGGGGAATTAATCGATCAACTTCAAAAATCTGATGAAAAATATAACGGAATCATTATTAATCCCGGCGGCTTTGCTCACACATCGGTTGCAATAAGAGACGCATTGGAATTAGTTAAAATTCCTAAAATTGAAGTCCATCTTTCTAATTTATCGAATAGAGAAAGCTTTAGACAAACTTCTATAACTGCAAGTGTTTGCAATGGTTATATAAGCGGATTTAAGAAATTAAGTTACTTGGCGGCTGGTTATTTACTTAATAAACTTATTAAATCTTAAACCATTTTTAAAAATTATCTGATATTACTAAGACAATTCCATTCTAAGTAATCAAATTTTTAATTTAATATAATTTAATCTTATCCCGTTGTAATTACTAAAAATCAAATACACTTAAAAAAGAGAATTAAAGAAAAGAATTAATTTGCTATTTTATAATGAATTAATTAATTTCGTTAAAGTAATAAATCAAGAGAAATATTATGAAAGATTTTGGACTTAAAAAACTTTATTACTCAATTAGCGAAGTAAGTAAATTAACAGGTTTGGAACAATATATTTTAAGGTATTGGGAAACCGAGTTTGATAGTTTAAAACCCTCGAAAAACCGTGCAGGAAACAGAATCTATACAAATGCCGATATCAAACTGATATTAAAAATTAAAAAGCTGCTTCGCGACGAAAAGTATACCATTGAAGGAGCAAAAAAAATTCTAAGTAGTCCTACAAACGGACACGGCACAAAAACCAAATCCAATAGTATAAAAACCGCAAGCTCCGCACCTTCCGGAAAATCAGAAATAAGATCACTAAAAAGAGACCTTGAGGATTTAAGAGATTTTTTAGTAGATTTACGTTCGAAATTATAATTATTCGGAACGTGGCGCAGTCCGGTTAGCGTACTTGACTGGGGGTCAAGTGGTCGCGGGTTCAAATCCCGCCGTTCCGACAATTTTTTCCCAAATGTATTTCATTCTAATTTCATTTCGCTTTAAATAACTTTAACCGGTTAAGTGAGGAATGATTTATATTTTTAAGTTTTAATTCATTTTGCTAATTGATAAACGAACAACTGATTTGAAACCAGATAAACCTAAATGCCATTGCGGCGTATTCGGAATTACACGATCTGAAAATTCGGCTATTCACACTTATTATGGTCTGCATGCTTTACAACACAGGGGACAAGAAGCCGCTGGAATAGTAACCGGGAATATTAATTCTGATGGAAAAGTTTCGTTCAATATTCATAAAGGAATGGGTTTGGTTTCCGATGTTTTCAGGAATCCTGAAGTATTTAAATCCAAGCTTATTGGTCCGGCTACAATCGGTCATAACAGATATTCAACAACAGGTGCATCCGAATCGACGAAAAATATTCAACCCTTTGTAGTACAATACAGAATGGGAAATTTAGCTGTTGCTCATAACGGAAATTTAACCAACGCCAATGTTTTGAGAGAAAAATTAGTTGAACAAGGTGCAATATTTCAAACTTCCAGCGATACCGAAGTTGTTTTACATTTAATAGCCAGAAGCAGAAAAGAAAATCAATGGGAGCAAGTACTTGACGCACTAAATAAAATAGAAGGAGCATATTCGTTAGTTATTTTAACGGATAATTCGTTATATGCAGCGCGCGATCCTTTCGGATTCAGACCATTATCTTTGGGAAAACTAAACGGTTCTTTTGTTGTTGCGTCGGAAACAAGCGCATTCGATATTAACAGTGCCGAATTTATTCGGGATATTGAACCTGGGGAATTATTGGAAATATCTTATGACGCCAGGAATATTTCAGAATTAAAAAGCTATAAAATTGTTGAGAATGTTCCGGACCCTAAACATTGTATTTTTGAGTATATATATTTTTCACGCCCGGATAGCAAAATATTTGGAGCAAACGTTGATAAGCTACGACGTAAATTAGGAAAAGTTTTGGCTACGCATCATCCCGTGCGTGATCCTGAAGATGAAAAAGTAATTGTAATCAGCGTTCCGGATAGTTCTAATACAGCTGCAATCGGATATCAGAATCAACTTGAGAAAATAGGAATTAATTCTAAATTGGAAATTGGACTTATCCGAAGCCATTATATTGGAAGAACATTTATAATTCCGGGTCAATTAAAAAGGGAAGTGGGAGTTAAAGTAAAATTCAATACCGTAAAAGGAGTTTTAGAAAACAAAACTATTGTTCTTATTGACGATTCAATAGTTCGCGGCACCACATCAAAACAATTGGTTAACTTGATTAGGGAAGCAAATCCCAAATCAATTCATTTAAGAATATCTTCGCCGCCTATACTTTTCCCTTGTTATTACGGAATGGATTTTCCTTCCAAAGAAGAGTTAATTGCAAACCGGTTTAACGGAAATATTGAAGAAATACGAAGGTATTTGGGGGTTGATTCTCTGGAATATATGACGATTGATGAAATGCTTGAAGCGATGGTCGATCATGCTCCCACTGATTTTTGCACCGCTTGTTTTTCCGGTAATTATCCTACAAAAATAAATACGAAATTCAAGAAGGAAGAATATGACCACTAGGAGCACGATATTCTTTCTGATTTTATTCATTAATTCCATATTTTTCTCACAAAATTATATTTATGTAAAATTTAGCAACTCAACTGACGGAAAAAATCTAAAAAATGACTTTCAAAACCAAATTAAACAAGAAAACAGTTTAGGTGATCTGCATTTATCTCCTTTAATTAAAAGAGTTAACTATACTCACCTAAAGAATATTAAAGCATTAAGCCGGATTTACAAAGTGAAATTTAATTCTAATGAAGAAAGGAATGCAATTTTAAGTTATTTTTCATCTAAAACCGGAATCGAATACGTTGAAGAAGGTATAACTTTACATATTGACTCTGCTCCCAACGATAGTTTGATAAGTGAGCAGTGGGGCTTGAATAAAATAGGAGCACTGCAACTATTTGAATTTCTTAAAGTTAACAACATTACGCTAAATGATGTAATTGTTGGACTGGTGGATACCGGAGTAAAAGAAAAACATCCCGATTTGACGAATTCATTATATTTTAATTCGGGGGAAATGGGGTTGGATGATAAAGGACGTGATAAAAGATTTAATAGAATTGACGACGACGGTAACGGGTTTGTAGACGACTATCGCGGATGGGATTTTGTTGATAATGGAGCCGATTCCAATCTCAGTTCGACAAATGATTTTACGGTTAGGGATAATGATCCCGATGACGAAAACGGTCATGGAACATTAGTTGCGGGAATAATAGGAGCACAGCAAAATAACGGTATTGGTGTTTCCGGGGTAGCACCAAATGCAAAAATTTTACCTTTAAGAGCTTTCAATGCATTCGGAGAAGGAGAAGATGACGACGTAGCCGCCGCTATTATATAT
>JALSTI010000070.1 GCA_026983795.1 Melioribacteraceae bacterium | reverse complement strand
CGTTCTTATTTATTTGATGGATTTTAATGCCGGAAGCGAGTGTACTGATCAATTCTTAAGTTTCTTAAACACAGATGAAAAAAAGAAAGCTAATAAATTTCACTTCGAAAAAGACCGCATACATTATATAATTGGAAGGGGAGCGCTTAAACTTATTCTTTCTGAAATTATTATGCAGCCTCCGGAAAGTATATTGTTTAACTATAATGAATACGGTAAACCTTTCTTGAAATCTTTTCCGGATGTAAAATTTAATATATCACATTCCAACAGTAAATTATTAATTGCCATATCCTTACGTTATAATGTTGGCATTGACATTGAATTTATTAGGGATGATTTTGCCACGGAAAATATAGCCCGGCAGTTTTTCTCGGAGTTTGAAATTGAACAATTATCGAAATTGGATAAAACCGGATTTACCGAAGGATTTTTTAATTGCTGGACTCGTAAAGAAGCATTTATCAAATGTGTCGGTATGGGATTATCGTTACCGTTAAATAGTTTTGACGTTGAATTGGCTCCGGATAAAAAAGTTAAAATTATCGATGTGAGAATACCGGAATTAAAATACAAAAAATATTTACTTGAAAATTTGAACTTGAAAGAAAATTATAAAGCCGCTCTGTGTGTTGAGGCGGGCGAAGTAAATTATAAATTGATTGAGCTTAAAAACTACTGTTAATGATAATTAATGTGTTTTTAATTTACTCCCCATGTTTGTCTTATTATTTGGCTGTAGCGCTGACTTACTTTAAAAGAAACCGGAACGTTTTTCAAATAAACCCTGTAACTGTATCCGTTATCCCTTTCAAATCGTTCAATGTAATCAATGTTTATAATTGTTTGCCTGTGAATTCTGATAAAATTAGGTTTGGGTAAGTTCTTCTCCCAAAAAGTTAAAGTTTTGTGTACAACTATTTTCCTTTTAGGTAAAATGCATATTTTTGTATAGTCGCCGAAACTTTTTATGTACATTACATTTTTTAATGGATAAAATCCGGGATGACTTTTATCGTCTAAAAAGATATAGTCAGAAAATTCTTTATTATTATTTTGCTTTTCCTCGTTTATAGGAAATCTGATGATATTTGATTTACCGGATATTTTATTAGCGAGATACTTTATTAGATTTTTCCGTTTATCCAATTGAGTTAATAAAGAATTGTTTAATTCATCTGCAATGATAGGGAAAACAATAAAATCATCGGCTCCTAATTCCATACCTTTTCTAATATCTCTTGGCGTTACATATTCTAATGATATAAAAATAAAAATCGGGAATTTTGTTTTTATTTTTCGTTTTACTTCTTCAATTATTTTGTAACCAATCTCATGTGAAAAATCGGTTTGGCAAATAATTATATCTGTTTCTTCATTTTTTATATAAGTGTAAAATTCTTCCTCCGTTTTCACCGTAATAAATGAAAAATACTTGGAAAGTAAATTATTGACTAAAAAATTATTTAGTTTCGAATCTTTAACTGCTATTAAAATTTTATTCACGTTTAGATACCGATTTTAGTTGCTTATCTATAATTATGCTCTATCATCGTAAAATTCATGAAAATTTCAATATCTGCAATAAATTATTTTCATTTTTTCCTTAATTTTTATTATCAAAGAGCATACCAATAAAAACTTTCGGTAAACGCACAATTTCATCGATTAGCTGTATTAAAAAGAGATAAAGCAAATTCTTGAGACAATATCCTGCATGTTACCTGACTAAAAATTAATTTCAAATCGGAAAAATTAATCCACAGGTTATTTAACGGTGCTTGATATATACTTCATAGACTTTACTCTTCACTTAACTAATATTTTTATCGTTAATCTAATTTTAATTGGTAAAGTAAAGGCTAATATGTAGTATAAGATAAATTTTAATAATATTAATGCAGAAAGGAGATTATGAAGCAGTCTGAAAAAATTTAATAAATTATTTTACCAACCGAGGGAGGACACAATGAGATTTAAAAAGGTATATTATCTGCAAATTATTTTTCTTTTTACGTTCTTAATATTTTTCAATTCTTGCCAAAGATCAACAGAACCCGAAACCCTTACACAAACGCAAACTCCAACTATAACTCCGGAATTGGCAAAAAAAGTAACTAATTCAATTATCGACGGAACATTGAGACTAACAGGAGAAGTATATAACGACGATATTCAATTGTTAGAAAACAAAAAGGTTCAGTTGGTTACCCAAGGCGGAAGAACGCATTACTATGATGGAAGTTATCATGTATGGGAAGGGACATTAACAAATCCAAAATATCCCGACGCATATAAAGGAGCTTACATAGCTAAAATTCAGTATAAAGATGTTAATGGAAATCCGCAAAAAAATGCTGCCGGTGCGGTTTCAATGAAATCATACGGAGATGTTTGGGCTGCCTTTGGTTTTGTTAATCCTAATCCCAAACACGGCGACAGGACTGAACATAACATTTCCGGTGTTTGGACAAAATTAAGAGTTACTCCGGTTTTTAACGGCTCCGGTTTTTACGACAGAAATTGGACGGGAATTTATAACGGTAAAGAGGCGAACTTTCACAACAGATTTGACATTAAAGTAAATAACTTGGAGTTTTATTCCAGACATACTAATCTTAGATTAGTTGGCACAATTAGCATAACTAAAAAACCGTACAAAGCAAACGTAGTTTGTAACGGTACTAAATATGCAAGTGTAAAAGTATATGAAAACGGTAAATTAATAAACAGTTACAAATATCAAATACCCGATGTAAAGAAATTGACTTTTGGCGGTTTAATTATACCATAGACAGAAATTTTATAAACGTTAGCGGTAAAGTATTTAAAAATTTAAAAATCAAAAATATTTTACCGCTTTTTTGTATTTTTCCGGGAAGATAATTTTTAGAATACCTTTCTGTTATAAAATATAGGGCTTTCCTAATAAAAATTTTGGAAATAATTGAATTTGTGACTAACATCACGAAATTAAAAATGTAGATGTCTTATAATTAGACGGGCAAAATTTAATACTAAATTTTTTAATAGGGCTGAGGTGAAATGAAAAACTTTATTAAAGGGTTAAATATATTCTTTATTTTATTATTACTGACTTCACAAATGAATGCGCAAGATCCGTTTAATGCGCCTACCGTTCTTCCAGGCGCAGATGCTAACATGTCGCAAGGTGTGTCATGGGGAGATTACAATAACGACGGTTGGATTGATCTTTACTTGACAAAAGGTAATGATGCCAACGGCGACAAATACCCCAATTATCTTTACAAAAACTCTTCCGGTACTTTGGTAAAACAAAATATAACCGGAATTACGGACATTAATTTAGCTTCCGGATCAGCAACCTGGGGCGATATTGATAACGACGGATTTATTGATTTATATGTTGCCGGGGCACAAAACGGTTTTGGAGGTACGAAACCGGAAAATAATCTCTTTTTAAATGACGGCAGCGGAAGTTTTATTAACAAAACGGGTGATGCCACAACCGGTGCAATAGTAACAGATAAAGAAGATTCAAGACACGTAGGTTGGGGCGATTACAATAACGACGGCTACCTCGATGTTTTTGTGGATAATGGCAGTATAACATTTTTCGGTCCGCAAAAAGGAAATAATTCTTTTTATGCAAACGACGGCGACGGAACTTTTACAAGAAAAGGCGAAGCCGATATCGGGAATATTGTTTACGAGGGTAGTGGAAATAGTCCTTACCGTACTTTCGGTAGCGGTTTTGGATGGACGGATTTTAATAATGATGGTTACATGGATATTTTTAACTGTTCTGGTGGTGGTAAGGATAATGTATTGTGGCAAAATAATCCAAGTACCGGACAATTTGATGATGTAACACCCGGCGTTATGAAACCTATCCAAACCAGTTTTATTTCTGCAAGTTGGGTTGATTATGATAATGACGGTGATATGGACCTGTTTGCCTGTAACATGATTGACGGCAATGTTTGGCATAATTATTTATTCCGGAATAACAGTACTACCACAACAGTTAGCTTTGATTCCTTAACGGGAATCGGACCTATTGTGACGGATGCTTATGAGTCAATGGGCTCGGCGT
>JALSTI010000069.1 GCA_026983795.1 Melioribacteraceae bacterium | reverse complement strand
ATTAAATTTTTGATTAGTCAAGTTTATACAAAGGAAGATGAAAAACCCAATATAGGAGATACTGCTAAAATATCTTTTGATCAATAATTAAGTTGATATTATTAGTTGTATTTGTAACAACGAATCAACCGATTTGTATAAAAGAATGACCGCAAGTTGAAGTTTTATTTTAATTTAATTTATGAGATTTTGAATGAAAAAACAGCAGATTGATCAATTAAGAAGTTTTTTTGAAATTGGACACACGCTTAATAATAAACGTTATTCGTTAAAGGAAATATGTGGTGGAGATAAAAATTCCAAAAAGAAATTTGAAGTCTCTCCATTTGTAAGGATGTATAGAGACCATATAATTAAGCACAAAGGTCAACAATTTGAAGCTGAATTAATTGATATTTATGATTATGAATACATCTTTCAGGTTAGGTTAAACAAATTAAAATTTCCAACCCCAAAATTAAAAGACGAAGTTCTAAAAGAGTTAGGGTTAAACAAAGAAGACATTAAGTTAAACAATAAATTTTTAATAGAAATATTAGATTATGCAAATTTTAAACTAATTAAAAAAATAGATTAAAATTATAGAATAGTGTTATTCTAAAGGTACATTTTTTGACAAAATAAAAAACAATGCTCTTTGATGTACTGAAAACATAACGAGAGACGCAAAACATTCGCTCTGCTTAACAAACAAGTTTAATGTCATTCTAATTTCCATTGCTTATATTGTACCGGACGAATATTTTAGCCTGTTACAATAAGTTGTTTTTTTATTTTCACTTTTGCTTGCTTTAACAGATAGCCATAACAATCAGTTAAACATAAACATACAGCAATTTTACAAGACCCGTTTTTTCTAAGACACAAACAAATTGGTTTTAGCCACAATTAAATAATGGAGAAAAATAATTTATCAAAACCAATTCCGGCTAAAGCAGATTGTTGTTTTATTTTTTAAATTCCGTGGCAAAACAAAAGATTTAATTTGTAACAAATCAAAACAAAAGACAAGCAAAAGAAAAATATTTACAACAAACTTTAGTGAAAGATTAAATAAAACAAAAACCTTTTGCAACAAGCTTTAGGTTGTTGAATAAAGCAAAACCCCAACATTCGGCTTTAGCCACAATTAAAAGCTAAAAGCAAACAGATAAAATTATGTTAAACACTTTTAAATACAAAGAATATCACATACAAATTAAATTTACAAATTCCGTAACATTCCCGTTTTTCCACGGACAAAAACTTAATCAGCTTTTTTGTTCAATACTGAACCAACATCCTTTACCTAATAATTTAATTATTTTCCCTGCGGAAGTTGGCAGAATAAATTATAAAGAAGGGGAAAGTTACAACTTTGGCATTACACTTTTAGGAAATGAAATACTTAAAATTGAAACAATAGAAAACGGATTACTACATGAAGCAAAAAGAGAACGTAACAACCAACATTTTAGAGGTAACTTTACATTAACAAATATTAAAGAGAAACAAATTCCGTCGTTTAAAAAATTTTTAACTTCGCAAAACCGGTTTGAAATACAATTTATTACACCTCTTAGAATCAAGCGAAAAAATCCCACGAAAGGTAAAAAGTTTTTTAGCCCTAATATTTTTGAACCGGAGCAATTTTTAAAATTACTTTACAATAGAATTTGCAATTCGGGAATACTTTCCGAAAAAGGAGCGGAAGAAAAAATCCTACCGGAGATACCGGAAATAAAAATTATAGATAAAACATTAATCTGGGTTGACGTACCATACAGCAAAACGCTTGGCGGTGTAATTGGCAAAGTAGTGTTGGAAGGTAAGATAAATGAATTTTGGCAAAATATTTTATGGCTCGGTCAATTTATTAATGCCGGTAATTTAACTGCATTCGGTTTCGGCAAATATGTTTTGTTAAACAATAAAAATACTATCGATTACATCAAACCGGCAAATACACTATTAAACAAAATATTGAATGTACAAAATTTAATCGATTCGGTAAATCATATGAAACTACGTTCCGAAAAAGATTCCTACGGAAGAAAAAGAATTATTGAATATGAAAACGATTTATTGAACAAATTAAACGAACTGGTTAAAAAAGTAAAACAAAACAAATACAATCCCGGCAATTTAACGGGAATAATTTTACCGAAAGGGAAAAATAAAATAAGAGCATTGGCAATTCCGCCTTTGGAAGATAAAATACTTCAAAGAGCTACAACACAAATTATTTCGCCTTCAATAGAACAATTACTGGAAGAAAGCTCTTTTGCTTATCGTAAAGGTTTTTCAAGACAATCCGCCGCTCGTACAATATCCAAAGCACAAAAGGAAGGATACAAATATGTTTTTAAAGCCGATATAAATTCATTTTTCGATAATGTTGATTGGGAACTTTTATTCAAAAAATTAGACGTAATCTTTTTTAACGAACCGGTTTTGGAGTTAATTAAAAAATGGGTTGTTCAATCCGTTGAATATAACGGTAAAATAATTAAACGTACCAAAGGTTTGCCGCAAGGGTTACCAATTTCACCTTTGCTTGCAAATCTTTTTCTTGATGAATTTGACGAAGCGCTGCAAGATGACTTTAAGTTAATAAGATATGCCGATGATTTTTTAATTTTGTGCAAAACAAAAGAACAACTTATAAATGCAAAAGCCGAAGCGGATAAAGTTTTAGATAAATTACAATTGGAATTTAAAGATTCAAAAACAGAAACTACTTCGTTCGATAACGGTTTTTTTTATTTGGGTTATTTATTTGTTAAATCCCTAATTACGGAAAAAAAGAAAAACGATTATTCCGGAACACCTTTAAAAAAAGTAAATTCAAATTATGAAATTCCTGCGGGGAGCTGGCTAAATTCAGTAAACTTAAACGAACTTAAACCGATTGAAAAACTGACCAAACCGGTTGAATATAAAACCGAATTTTTGCATCCGCATTTAAGAGATAAACATAAAATCCCTATTTATATTTCCAATCCGGAGCTTTCGGTTTATTTAAATGATAAATCTTTAATAATTCAAAATAAATCGGATAATAGCTATAAAGAAAAACGAATTCCAATTGGCAAAATTCTGTTCTTGGTTTTTATAGGTCGTGCAAGAATATCTTTACCTGCCGTTATAAGATTGCGCCATAGCGGTGTTCCGTCATTTTTTCTACGTTCAAACGGCACACTTTATCTTAGTATCCGCGCCGAACAAATAAATTATTCTTTGTGGCAAAAACAAGCGGAATTATTTTTGAATAATGATTTCGCTTTACCGCTGGCTAAATCTATTATTTCCGCTCAAATACATAATTACAAAATTATTGCAAGAAGAAACCTAAATGTACAAGCAAATATAAATGATACTTTATTGCAATTAGCCGCATTGGAAAATTCCGTAACTATTGCAAAAAATATAGATGAACTGAGAGGTTACGAAGGAAAAAGTGCTGCGGTTTTTTATTCCAATATAAAAAAGGCAATTGACCTAAAGTGGAATTTTATCAGCAGAACCAAACACCCGCCCGAAGACCCTGTTAATGTTCTGTTGTCTATAGGTTTTACTATGCTTTACAATCATATTGCGGCGGCTTTACAATTTGCAGACTTAAATCCCGAAATCGGGTTTTATCATAAACCCAAACCTTTTCATTTTGCTCTTGCAAGCGATTTGGTAGAAGAATTCAGATTTATTATCATTAGTCACGTTTTATATTTAATTCACAGAAATATTTTAACTCCCGAAGATTTTTCTTATAAAGAAAATTCCAAATTTCCTTGTGTTATGAAATATGAAGCTCGTAAAACTTTTATTAGTTCGCTTGAAGAGAGATTAAATGAAAAAATAACTTACGATAAAAATATAGATGCCGTTACATATAAACATTATTTTTACATAAAAGCCAAAATGATTAAAGATTTATTAAACAATCCGGAAGCAAAATATATTCCGTTAAGAACCAAATGATTGTGGATAAACGTGAGACGAAAGACGTGAGAAGCAAGACGGAAGACGTGAGACGTTCCCATTAAATATTGTCTCGCCCAAAAGAAGGCGAGCTAGCTACAGAAGTTTTTCAATCGGGATGAAGAATCTCCTATGTTTTAG
>JALSTI010000068.1 GCA_026983795.1 Melioribacteraceae bacterium | reverse complement strand
TATCAGTACATGGATAGGTTATGAACTTGGTCTGATTAACGAAGGATTAAAAGCCATCGGGTCAACGGAAAATGCTTACGATGTTTTTATCAAAACAATTCCATACCGGTTCTATCCGATTGCCGCAGTATTTTTTGTGTTTCTTACTTCTTACCTGCAAAGGGATTTCGGACCAATGTTCAGAGCGGAAAAGAGAGCAAGAACTACAGGAAAAGTTGTTGGAGACGGAGTTGAAGTAAAGAGTTTGATACACGATAACGAGAGGCTGCCGAGTAAAAAACATGCAAAATGGATAAATGGTGTTGTACCGATTCTTGTTATTTTACTTGGAACAATTGCCGGTTTGTTTTACACAGGATATTTAAGTTTAGCCGCAAAAGGAATTAACGATTTTTCAATTCAAAATTTAATTAGCCATTCGGATTCTTTTAAGTCTTTGCTTTGGGCAAGTTTCGGAGCCGCAATTGTTGCGGTAATTATGACCGTATCCCAAAAAATATTAGATTTACACGAATCGGTAGAAGCTTGGCATAAAGGCGTTCAATCTATGCTGTTTGCCGTTATAATTTTAGTCTTTGCATGGGGCATTAGCAAAATAACGGTCGACTTAAAAACTGCGGATTATATAATCTCAATTCTAAGCGATTCAATGAACCCAAGGTTATTGCCGGTGCTTGTCTTTATTATTTGCGGAGGAATCAGTTTTGCAACGGGAACAAGTTGGGGAACTATGGCTATTGTAATGCCTATTGTTATTCCGCTCGCTTCTGAAGTCTCAAAAATTTCCGGTTTATCTCCGGTCGATACAACGATAATTATTCACGGCGTAATCAGCTCGGTCTTAGCCGGTTCCGTTTGGGGCGATCATTGTTCGCCAATTGCAGATACAACAATTCTGAGTTCAATGGCTTCACAATGTAATCATATCGATCATGTTCGCACTCAGTTACCGTATGCTTTGGCTGTAGGCAGTGTTACAATGCTTCTGGGCGATTTTTTAACGGCGTATGGTTTGAATCCTTTTATTGCAATTCTATTAATATTTGCTGCCCTGTACGGTATTTTAATGTTGGTAGGGAAGAAAGTTGGGAAAGCTTAGTTATATAATATTTTTTAATAATTAAATTTATTTGTTCAATCGAAAATATATTTTTTTTAACCACAGCTCGAATGCAGGGTCTAAAATTATCGGTTTATGCTTAATCACGTCAATAATTTCTTTTTTTATCAGCGCATTTTTTATTTTTATAACATTTCCCGAAGTTCCTAAATTATATTCATGAATAATTTTTGTGCTGGAAAAATTGTTTGAAATATTATCCGTTATTGCTCTAAGAAAATTTATTTGAGTTGTGCTTAGCGATTCTATTTCTTTCTCATATAAAATGGAATTTTGGTTTAATAAATTTTGTATCCCGGTTTTTAAAATTTGTTTAGTTACTTTTTTGTTTGTATTTATCCAAACCAAATGGGCTAATTGCTGAACGTAATACGGATGATTTTTCATTAAGGTAATAATTTCCAAAGTGAATTCTGGGTTTATATCTTTTTCGGTTTTTTTAAATTGTCTTGTTATATATTTAAATAGCGGTTCGGTATCTAATTTTTCTAAATAGAAAGTATCGCCAAATTTATAAAAGGGCATTGATTTGTTTTCGAAAAGCTCAATTAGCATATGTCTTTTACTTCCGAATAAACAATAAACAGTATTTTTATGATATTGCCAATTTGCTCTTAAACGTTTTTGGAAAAGCAAAGGGTCATTAAAATAGCTTAAATTTTGGAATTCATCTATACAGATTAAAATTTTTATTTTCTTTTGAATTGCAATTTTTTCGGAAACATTTAGGATCTCAGAGTAACTTTTTTGAGTTTTATCTATGTCCAATTTTATATCAAAGTCGGTACTTGGATCTATTCCAATAGTAATTTTAGGAGTAACTCGTTTTAGAAAATACCTCGCGCTATTTAGCCACTCTTCAGGTTTTGTAGATGTTGACTTTATTAATTCTTTTATTAAAGTAGAATAAAATTCATTTTCATCTCTTATATTAAATAAATCTATAAAACAAAATCTGTAATTACTATTGTTGCGCAGAGCTATTTGTGCGGCTTTATGAATTAGTGAAGATTTTCCCCATCTTCTGGGGGACATTAATAAAGTATTAATATTACTATCGAAATTAGTAAGTAAACGAACAATTTCCTTGTTCCTATTTATAAAGTTATTACCCGAAACTATTCCGCCAAATTGAAATGGTGATTTCATAGTTTTAATATAATAATAAAAATATAACTTACCAAGCAGTAACTTACCAGATGGTAAGTTACCTTTTAGTAAGCCCTGGGGCTTTGCAATTAAAGCATATTAATGTTCGCTCTCAGTTACCGTACGCTTTGGCTGTAGGCAGTGTTACAATGCTTCCGGGCGATTTTTTAACGGCGTATGGTTTGAATCCTTTTATTGCAATTCTATTAATATTTGCTGCCCTGTACCTTATTTTAATGTTGGTAGGGAAGAAAGTATAAAACAAATAAATACAATAAAGATATCCTTTTCTCAAAAGCAAATTATTTCCAAAACTTCTTTGCTTTTTGCGCTATGATTTGTCTTGATGATAAAAACGAAAAACCAACTTCGCTTTTGCTTTTCCAACAATTTTGGCAAGTTCTTCTTCGCTGGCAGATTTTATATCTTTTATGCTTTTGAAATTCTTAAGTAATTTCTCGGCAATTTTAGGACCTATTCCTTTTATTTCAAATAATTCGG
>JALSTI010000067.1 GCA_026983795.1 Melioribacteraceae bacterium | reverse complement strand
ATGTTCTTTTCGATCTTCTTTGGCGGTGAAAAGTAATAGCAAATCTGTGAGCTTCATCCCGTAAATGCTGCAGTAATTTTAAGCTGGACGAAGTTTTGGGAATAGTCTGCGGTTCGGAAATACCGGGTAAAAAGACCTCCTCCAATCTCTTTGCAAGTCCTATAATTTCGAAATTATTTGCTCCTATTTTATTCAATGCAGAAATTGCGCTTGAAAGCTGACCTTTCCCGCCGTCTACCATTATTAAGTCCGGAAGAGGTTCGTTATTTTGCAAAAGTTTACTATATCTTCGTTCTACTATTTCCCGCATACTTGCAAAGTCATCCGGACCGGTAACGCTTTTAATAATAAATTTTCTGTATTTACTTTTTTTCGGTTTACCGTTTTCAAAAACCACCATACTTGCAACCGCATCGCTGCCTTGAATATTTGAATTATCGAAACATTCAATAACCCGCGGAATCTTTTTTAATCTAAGATCTCTTTTAAGGGAAGTTAATACATAAGGTAAACTGCCTTCTTTTTTCATTCGCTGCAATTGAATATCTTTTAATTGTAAAATTGCATTTTGCTTACACATGTTAAGCAATGATTTTGGTTCGCTTTTTATTTTTGGAATTACGAACCTTACTTTGTTAGTCGACTTTTTATTTAACCATCGTAAAAGTGTATCCTTATCTTCAGGTTCGGTTTCAATTAAAATTTCTTTAGGAATTTCTACAAATTCCGAGTAATAAAAACGTATTACGGAATTATAAATTTTGTTAATCGAATCATCCAGTTTAGTGGAAAGTTTAAGTTGCTTTTTACCCACAAGTTTACCCAGTCTTATATTTAAGACCGTTGCAGCAACGTCATTATCTTCAACGGCAATACTTATTACATCTTTATCGTTAAAATCAGTAGATACAACTTTTTGTTTAGCCGAATAAATTTCTAGTTGTTTAATTTTATCTCTCAATTCGGCGGCTTTCTCAAATTTAAAATTGGAAGCGGCTTTTTCCATTTCTTTTTTCAAATCGGAAATAAGAATATCCGTTTTCCCTTTAAGGACTTTAATTACTTCGTTAACCATGGAGTTGTATTCTGCTTGGCTTACTAAACCTTCGCAAGGTCCGTCGCATTTTTTTATATGATAATCCAAACAAACTTTTATCTTCTTCTTCTTAATGACTTCATCGTCTATGTAATATTTGCAACTTCTTATTTTAAATGTTTGGTTAATCATTCTAAGCGAAGCTTTCATGTTTTTTACATCGGTAAACGGTCCAAAATATTTCGAGCCGTCCCTTATAACTTGCCTGGTGGAAAAAATTTGAGGGTAAGGTTCTTTCGTAATTCTTATGTACGGATATGATTTATCATCTTTCAAATTAACGTTATATCTCGGTTTCAGTTTTTTAATTAAATTATTTTCAAGCACTAAAGCTTCAATTTCATTATCCGTTATAATAATTTCAAGGTCGGTTATTTTACTTACAAGCGATTTTGTTTTCGGATTAGTTAAATTCGACTGGAAATATGATCTTACCCTGCTGCGCAAATTTACAGCTTTGCCTACATATATTACTTTTCCCTTATCGTTTTTAAACTGATAAACTCCCGGTAAAGCCGGCAACGCCTCTAATTTTTGACTTAAGTTCATATTCATATAACATAATTTAAAAAAATGTTTAGGAAGAAAGGATGAAAAAATTTTAACCGTTTGTTAATATAATGCGGAATTTCAGAAGAAAAGATAAAAAGATGCTCTTGACTTATTATAAAAAAATCTTTACTTTTATAAAGTAAATTGTTTCTCAAGTATGAGGACAATAGGCATTCAAGGTATAATGCTAAATTACAAACTACACCATTTCCAGGCATACCACGTACACCTATTGCCCCCGTTAGTTAAGCTAAAGGAGGTGCAAAATGTACAAATCTTTATTCAGATTTTTAGCGGGATTTTTAATTTTGGTGTTTGCCGTGCCTGTGTTAAATGCCCAATCTACTTTGGATTGTAGCATTTGTCACAGTAACAAGGTCGATTTATGGAAAACCAGCGCGCACGGAAACACACAAAAAGACGTGGCGGACGAACTTGCCGGCGAGTGGGCAGGTTTACCTCCGGACTCTGTAATTAATGGTCAAGATGCCGAAGATTGCCTGGCTTGCCACGGTCCAACATCAATAACAGCTAATGGAGGTATGACGGAAGTTGAAACTTTAAATCATTTTTTTTCTACAACAAACGGTAATTTTACATCTTCTACGGTTCCGCTTGATACTTTAAATTGGCCTAATATCGCTTGTGTTACATGTCATAACGTTCCGGCTGATCATCCGACTACTATGCCGGAGTTGGCAATTTTTAATTCGTTTAGCAATGCTTATTCAATGGTCAATTCTGTTTCGGATTTATGCGGTCAGTGTCATGGAACTTTAAGATATTCGGATACCGACCACAGACGTTTGGATGCATGGAGAAACAGCAAACACGGTCACGGCGGTCAATCGGATGTGGCATCGGAATTAGCCGAGGAGAGGGCAGGGCAAACGCCGGAGGAAGTAATAAACGGTGATGATCCGGAAAATTGTATTGCATGTCACGCCCCCACAGCCGTTTTAATGAATGGCGGTATTTCGGAAGCGGAAGCTTTGTCTTTACTTTTTACTACTCAAGATAGTGTGTTTACCGTTTCAACCGTACCGCAAGATACTACGGATTGGCCCGATGTTTCTTGTATCGCTTGTCATAACCCTCACAAACCGGGCGATATATCTTTCTTCAATTCAACTACAAGAACTTACCAGGTTATGTCTTCAGCAGAAGAATTATGCGGTCAGTGCCATGGTAACCTAAGATTTCCCGATACCGACCACTTGAGCTATAACATTGAACAAGGTACGGGAGGAAAAGGCGTTGCGGACATTATAACCATGCCGAATGTAACTTGCGTTGATTGTCATATGTTTTCGGCGGATATCGATGGCAGCAATTCGGCAATGTTCGGGGGTCATTCTTGGGCAATTTTTGTAAAAGAAGATGACGGCTCTTTGATTTCTTCCTGTACAAATTGTCATAACAATATGACTGCGGAGGTTGCAAAAGATTCAATTGACAGTTGGTTAAATCAGTTTGCGGTTTTAGATTCGATTGCGAATGAAAAAATTATTTTAGCCGAAAACAAACTAGCCGGGAGTACCGATTCTACTCAACTTGCCAAGCTGCAAAATGCGGAATTCAATTTGATGTATGCCGAATCGGACGAAAGCGGAGGTGCGCATAATCATTTTTACACTCAAGCTTTATTGAAAAATGTAATCGATAATTCGGAACAAATTATTACGGGTGTTGAAAGTGATGGAAAAGTGATTGTTAATAATTTTAGATTGTATCAGAATTATCCAAATCCTTTTAATCCTACAACAACAATACAATATACAATTCCCAATAAAGTAAAAACGTTGTATACAACGTCTCAACAAGTACAATTAAAAGTATATGATGTTTTAGGTCGTGAGGTTGCAACCCTTGTAAACAATAAGCAAAATCCCGGGAATTATGAAGTTGTATTTGACGGTGCGGATTTGCAAAGCGGAATTTATTTCTACAAATTAAAAGCCGGAAGCTTTGTGGACGTAAAGAAAATGATTTTACTCAAATGATTTTCAAAAAGGTCGGGTCTATTTTTTAACCCGGCCTTCAATAATTCTCATTTTTCGAAAACATAATTTTTTGGAATCACCACAATTCCGGTATCGGTGACTTTGAATTTCTTTTTATCTTCTTCCGGATCGAATCCGATTTCCGTACCTTCGGGAACAATCACATTTTTATCCATTATAGTGCGTCTTATTCTTGAATGTCTTCCTATGTTGCAATGATCCATAATAATGGAATCGGTTACATACGAATAGGAATTAATCCGCACGCTGGGACCTAAAATAGACCGTTCGACCAATCCTCCCGAAATTATTGTTCCGTCTGTAACTAAAGAATTAATTGCTCTTCCTACTCTTTCGCCTTCGTGGGAAAGTGTTTTTGCCGGCGGTGATTGCTGTTGACGCGTACGTATAGGCCAATCTACGTCATACAAGTTAAAATGTGGATTTACGGAAATCAAGTCCATACTTGCCGCATAATAACTGTCAAGGGTACCAACGTCAACCCAATACGGTTTTTCTTTACGGTTTTCATCTTCAAACCGGAAAGCATATACATCGTAACCTTCTTTAATCATGTATGGGATAATATTTTTTCCAAAGTCGGAATACGGAACTTCTTTGTTAATCATTTCTTTGAATACTTTTTTAATTGCACTAATATTAAAAACATAAATTCCCATATTAATTAACGAATTTCCGGGTTTGGAAGGTATTTCCGGCGGATTGTCGGGTTTTTCCAAAAAGGATAAAACTTTATAGTTTTTATCTATTTCAATAACTCCAAATCTGTTTGCTTTATCACGTTCGGTTACTATGCTGGATATCGAGAGGTCGGCTTTCTTTTCAACATGATACTGAATCATTTTCAAATAATCCATTTTATAAATATGATCGCCGGATAAAACCAATACCCAATTATAATATTCAGGATCGAGTAAATTTACATTTTGATAAATAGCATCGGCAGTGCCGCTGTACCAACCTTTTCCTATTTTTTGCTGCGGGGGAATAGAATAAATAAATTCTCTCAACTCGGGATGAAAAATATTCCAAGCTTCATATAAATGTTTGTTTAGTGAATCGGATTTGTATTGCGTAAGCACATAAAGCTGGCGTAATCCGGAATTCAAACAATTCGATAGTGTAAAATCGATAATTCTGTATTTCCCTCCGAAAGATACGGACGGCTTTGTTCTGTAAGCCGTTAAAGGATATAACCGTTCTCCCATTCCACCTGCTAAAATCATTGTAATTGTATCGCGGACAATTGACGAACCTATAAGTGCCATTTTAATCTCAATTTTTTATGGGAACATTTAATTTGTCAGAAGTATTCAATTTCTTTAAATTAAAGTAATAAATGTTAACTTATGATATTTACATATATAAGATATGAAAGTCAAGAAAAATAAATTATTGCTTACACTTTTTATTGTAACAACTCTAATTGTAATTGTAATATTTTCCCAATTTAATTTTATTAAAGAATATTATTCACTCTTGAAAAACGTAGATCAAAATTCCGTAAATATGATTTTAAATTCCAGAAGTGCGTTTGATAATTATTATATTCCGGGTCAGAAAAATTTCGATGTTCAACATTACGATTTGAATTTCGAATTATTTCCTGAAAAACAAAAAATTAAAGCCCGGGTAAAAATTGCGGGTAACTTGATTGATGGGAATTCCGGAGATATAGTTTTGAACTTTTATGATAATTTAAAAATTGACTCCCTTTTGGTAAACGGGAAGTTATCCGGTTATTCAAGGGATTCAAAACATATTTCTATTCCGGTTAAAAGCGGAAACAAAAATTATGATCTGAGTTTTTTTTATGAAGGAACTCCTAAAAAATTAGGATTCGGCTCGTTTATGTTCGGCAAATTTAAAAATAAATCAATTGTTTATACATTAAGCGAACCTGTTTTTGCTTCTACTTGGTTTCCGTGCAACGATCTGCCTTCGGATAAGGCTTTTGTTGATATGAGTATTACAAACGATTCGTCTTATATTTCCGTATCAAACGGAAAATTAATGGAAATTAAGACGGAAGGCAGCAAAAAAATTTATCACTGGAAAACTTTGTATCCGATTGCAACTTATTTGGTATCAATCTATTCGGCCGTATATAATCATTTCAGTCAAAAATATATTTCCAAAAGTTCGGATACAATGAATATCGATTATTATGTATTTCCGGAACATGAAAAATTTGCCAAAATAGATTTTGAGATAAATTTACCCGCTTTAAAATATTTTTCCGGATTGTTCGGTGAGTATCCTTTTATTAAAGAAAAATACGGCGTGGCGGAATTTTTATGGTCACTCGGTGCAATTGAACATCAAACAATTACGGGAATTGGCGCAAATTTTTTGGGAGGGAAAAAATTTTTTAACGATGTTTATATACACGAACTTGCTCATCAGTGGTGGGGCGATGCAGTAACTCCTGAAACTTGGAAGGATGTGTGGTTGAATGAGGGTTTCGCTACTTATTCCGAAGCTTTATATTTTGAACACGAAAGCGGAAAAGATGCTTTGGTTTCTACGATGTTATCAAAATTCGGTGATTATAATCGAAATACACTTTATAATCCCGGAAAAACACTGTTCGGTAAATTGGTATACAATAAAGGCGCTTGGGTTTTACATATGTTGAGAAGAAGAGTTGGAGACGTGAATTTTTTTAGGTCATTAAGGAACTATTATCGAAAGTTTAAGTATAAAAATGCATCAACATCCGATTTTCAGAATGTTTGTGAGAAAACGTCAAAATTAAATTTGAGTTCTTTCTTTAATCAATGGGTTTATAAAGGGAAAGGGTTAATCAGAATAAAATATAAATTACAAACGGATTCGCTGGGATTAAAAAAGTTCGTAAATAAAATCTTTCTGGAACAAGTTCAAAAAGGTTACGGTACTTATGTTTTTCCGCTGGATATTTTATTAAGAAATCCGCTAGGCAAGGATTTAAAAACAACAAGGAACATCAACAGTAAAAATACCAGTTTTGAAATTATTACAAGTTTCAAACCGCTTGATGTTGTTTTCGATCCCGATAGCTGGTTGTTGGCTAAGTTTACAAAAATGGCAAATAATTGAAAGAATTTTTAACGTTAATTATTGTTTAATAAAAACGTAAATACTCTCATATCAATCAAAAATTTTATAATTTTAAATTTTTATTAAATTATTACTAAAATTGTCCGAAATCGTATACTTCATATCAGATCTGCATTTGGGTTTGGAATCCCGGCAAGCCGAAAAAGAAAAAGAGAAATTACTGGTTAAATTTCTTAATACAATAAAAGGCAACGCCGGCAAACTTTTTATTATAGGCGATTTGTTTGATTATTGGTTTGAATACAAACGCGTATTACAAAAAGGATTTTTTAGAACATTTACCGCAATACAGAATTTAACAAACGAAAATACGGAAGTTAATTATATTATAGGTAATCACGATTTTCTGCACAGGGATTTTTTCGAAAAAGAACTCGGCGTAAATCTTTTCTATTCCTCAATTGAAACGGAAATTGACGGCAAACGTTTTTTTTTGGATCATGGCGATGATTTTGTTTCTAACGATTTGGGTTATAAAATTGTAAAAAAAATTTTGAGAAATAAAACATTGCAATTTGCCTATTCATTAATTCATCCCGATCTTGGAATTTGGCTAGCCAGCAGCACAAGTAAAACCAGCAGAAATTACACAGGGAGTAAAAATTACGGCGAGAACGACGGTCTTTTTGAAGCGGCTAAAAAGAAAATAGATGGGGGATTTGATTATGTGGTGTTCGGTCATACTCATGTTAAACAATTTCAAACTTATAAAAACGGATTCTACGTAAATTTAGGTTCTTGGTTAGACCAACCTTGTTATGGTAAATTTGCAAATGGGAAATTTGAAATTATAGACTGGAATTAGAATGACAAAACAAAAAAGTGAAAAACAAAATAAAAAGAAACGCAATAAAAAAATCTGGTGGTCTGTAATAGGATTTTTTGTTGTAATATTCATAATTGCCGGATATTTATTCTATCAGCATATTGTTTCTGGTTTACCTTCTTTAGAACAGTTGGAAAGTCCTAAACAGAGCCTTGCAAGTAATGTTTTTAGTGCGGACGGTGAAAAAATCGGGCAGTTTTTCAGGCAAAACAGAGTTGAAACAAATATCGATAGCTTGCCTCCGTACGTTGTTGAGGCTTTGGTTTCTACCGAAGATAGAAAATTTTATGAACATTGGGGCGTTGATCTTGAAAGATTTATTAAAGCAATGTTTAAAAATGTTTTCCTTTTTAAGCGTGAGGGCGCCAGTACTATTACTCAACAGTTAGCAAAGAATTTATACGATTTGAAAACGGGGAGGGAAACTTTATTTCAAACTATAGTCAGGAAAATAAGGGAATGGATAACAGCCGTTCAAATTGAGCAGACTTATACAAAACGTGAAATATTGGAAATGTATCTTAATACCGCATATTTCGGTAACCGGGCTTATGGAATAGAAATGGCATCTCAAATTTATTTTAATAAGCCGGCAAAAGACCTTACTTTGCCCGAAGCCGCCGTATTTGTAGCGCTGTTAAAATCTTCGGTTTATTACAATCCCGTTAAACATTATAATCAAGCTTTAAGAAGACGTAACCTGGTAATGCATAATATGGTGGACGTTGGTTACCTGACTCAAGAAGAATATGATAAACTTAAAAAAGAACCTATAACTCTTTCAAAAAATAAATTTGCCGGCGGGGTCCAAAGTATAATAGCTCCGCATTTTGTGGAATACGTCAGGCAAAAATTGGAAAAATTGTCCGGTAAGTATGATTTTAATTTGTATGAAGATGGATTGACAATTACCACTACTCTCGATACCAGAATGCAAAAAATCGCATCGAAAGTTGTAAAAGAGCATTTGGACAAGTTTCAAAAAAAATTCGACAAATATTGGAAGTGGAATAAACACAAGGATATATTAACGGATGTAGTAAACAAGGCAATAAAAGCGCGTAAAGATTACATTTTAGCCGACAGGGAAGAAAAAAAGAAAATTTATAACAAGCTTTGGAAAAATACCTCTTTTATAGATTCGGTAAAAAAAATTAATCAGCAAATAGAAGTTGGATTTGTTGTGCTGGATGTAAAAACGGGCGATATAAAAGCTATGGTCGGCGGCAGAAACCAAAAATTTAATTACGGATTAAATCACGTAACGCAAATCAAAAGGCAGCCCGGTTCTTCGTTTAAACCCATAATTTATACCGTTGCTTTGGATAACGGACTCTATCCCGCTTATCCTATTTTAGATCAAGAATTTGTTTATGGTGATGATAATTGGAACCCGCATAATTTTGATAAATCCGTTAATGGGTTTTTAACTTTACGTGATGGATTAAAAAATTCGGTAAACCTTATAAGCGCAAGGTTAATTATTGAAGGTTATGTGCAATTATGGCAAATCGGTCAATATGCGCACAAAATGGGTATAACAACACGGTTAAATCTTGTCCCTTCAATTGCTTTGGGAACATCGGAAGTTATTCCGCTGGATTTAGTAAACGTATACGCAACAATTGCAAATCACGGTATACACAACGACCCTATTGCATTAACGCAAATTGAAGATAAAAACGGAATTTTGATTGCCAATTTTTATTCAAATGCTCAAGAAGCAATATCCGAAGATACTGCATTTTTAATAACAAGTATGCTGGAAACCGTAATTAATGAAGGCACCGGAATCCGGACGAGAGTGATTCATCATTTTATGGCGCCTGCTGCAGGTAAAACAGGTACAACGCAAGATTACGGCGACGCTTGGTTTATGGGTTTTACTCCAAAACTGGCGGCTGGCGTTTGGGTTGGATTTGACGATAGAAGAATAACTTTTACCGGTTCATACGGTCAAGGCGCCAGAGCAGCTAACCCTATTTGGTCTAATTTTATGAAAGAAGTTTATGATTCGCTTAAAATTCCGGTTGAAGATTTTGAAGTTCCCGAAAGCGGAAATATAGTCCAAGTAAAATTTTGCAAAGAATCAATTTATAAATATGGCGATCCGAAGCTTTATTCGCCCGATTGCGAAACCGGTTCGATTACGGATTACATTAACATAAAAGATATTCCGCCTACTTTTAACGCTGCAAGAGATACAACAGTTAAAATATTTACAAAATATTGGAAAGCCGATAGTCTCTCGCACGAAGCAATTGAAATTGACGATGAAAATCCGGTTCCGTAAATTCAAATATTTTTTCTGAATAGAATTAATTAAATTTATTTCCTAAATTTTTTGTTAGTTTGCCCGGATGGCGGAATTGGTAGACGCGCTAGGTTCAGGACCTAGTGGGAGCAATCTCGTGCAGGTTCGAGTCCTGTTCCGGGCACTTAATCATTTCATCACTTTCTATGAAAAATGAATTGTCAAATGCTTATTCCGGAGCAATAGCTTTTGCTAAATCCCATTACGAAAACTTTCCGGTAATTTCGTTATTCATTCCTAAAAATTTAAGAAAGCACGTAGCGGTAATTTACCGGTTTGCGCGGCAAGCAGATGATTTTGCCGACGAAGGAAATTTAACCGAAGAAGAAAGATTAAATTTGTTGGAAAATTATGAAAATGATTTATCCCTTTGTTTAAATTCCCAATATAAAAATTCGTTTTGGCAGGCTTTGCATAACACAATAAAGGAATTAAACCTTTCACAAAAATATTTTTATGATTTAATTAAAGCATTTAAACAAGATGTTGTTAAAAACAGATACAATACATTCGAAGAAGTAAAATATTATTGCAAAAATTCCGCTAATCCGGTAGGCAGATTGGTTCTTGAATTGTTTGATATTAGGGATGAACAATTAAATTTATATTCCGATAATATTTGTACGGCTCTTCAATTAACTAATTTTTATCAGGATGTTAAAATCGATTATTTGAAAAACAGAATTTATATTCCGTCAGATGAATTGGAAAAATATAATGTAAACGAAAAAGTATTTATCTTATCAAAAATAAATAGTAACTTTAAAAAACTTATGAAATTTCAAATTAGCAGGGCAAAGGAATTTTTTAATAACGGAAAACCGTTGTTTAAATATTTACCGGCAATGCTTAAATTGGAAATTAAATGGACTGTTTTGGGCGGCGAAGCAATTCTTAACAAAATTGAAAAAATTGATTTCGATGTCCTTAATAAAAGACCTGTATTAAATAAAATTGATTATTTTTCACTTATGATAAAATCATTTTTTGCCTGAATATGGAACAAACTACAAAACAAATAGCTAAAGACAGTAAGAGCAGTTTTTATTACGCTTTCAGTTTGTTACCTTCAGATAAACGGGAGGCGATGAATAATATTTACGCTTTCTGCAGAAAAACGGATGATATAATTGATGAAGGTTTGGAAACCGAAGAGGTGAAATTTGAAAAACTTAGAAAGTGGAGAAACGAATTAAATAAATCGCTTAACGGAACTTCCGAATATCTGATTTTGAATAAACTCTCAGCCACAATTAAAAAATTTAATATCCCGTTGGAACCTTTTTTCGATCTTATAACCGGAGTGGAAACCGATCTGCAGCAAAACCGCTTCTCTAATTTTAACGACTTGAAAAAATATTGCTACAATGTTGCTTCTACTGTAGGACTTATGTCAATTCCCATTTTTGGTTATAAAAACGAATCGACTAAACAATATGCCATTTATTTGGGAATGGCTCTGCAATTAACTAATATTTTGCGCGATGTAAAAACCGACGCTGATAACGGTAGAATTTATTTGCCTAAGGAAGATATGGAAAAATTCAATTACTCTGAAAACGAATTGATTAATCATGTGTATAATACAAATTTTGTCTCGTTAATGAGGTTTGAAGCAAAACGCGCCGAGGAGTTTTTCGGCTTGGCAGATAAGTATTTAAATAAATCGGATAAAGCAACGTTGTATCCTGCCAGAGCAATGCAACATATTTATCACAGATTATTGCACAAGCTGGAAGCTAAAAATTTTAATGTGTTCGAAAAGGAAATTAAAGTATCGAAGTTTGATAAAGTTGCTATTGCTTTAGGAGTTTGGTTAAAATACAGTTTAGTTTACTAAATGGCAAAATGTGTCGTCATCGGCGGGGGATTTGCCGGTTTGGCAAGTTCCGCATTCCTTTCTAAGAATAATATTCCCGTCCTGCTTTTAGAAGCCTCGCCTAAATTGGGCGGAAGAGCTTACTCGTTTAAACATAAACGTCAGAAAAATTTTATAGATAACGGTCAACATATTTTAATGGGCTGCTATTCCAATACTTTGGAATTATTAGAGCTTATTAATGCACGCAGAAATTTTTTCTTTCAGGATAAATTAAATCTTACTTTACGTAATCATTCGGCACAAGAATTTTCACTTAACGCTTCCCGCGGTTTCTATCCGGTTAATTTATTAATGGCTATTTTAAAATTCGATGCTTTTGACTATCCGGATAAATTAAAAATCATAAAATTTTTTACCGGTTTGATTTTTGACAAAAATAAAAAGTTAACCGGAATGACGGTTTCCCAAATGTTAAAAGAAAGAAAACAGTCGGATAAAATAATTAAAATGTTATGGGAAATTTTAACAGTGGGGGCGCTTAATACCGATATTCATTCCGCTTCGGCATCGCTTTTTAACAAAGTTTTAAAGGAAGTATTTTTCAAAGGAAATTTCGCTTCTAAAATTATTATACCAAAATCGGATTTGACAAATGCTTATGTGATTCCCGCAAAAAAATATATTGAAGAAAAAGGCGGAGAAATTATACAACCGGAAAACGTTAAAGAATTTATAACTTATAATAATAAAATTGTAGCTCTTAAAACCGGGCGGAGAACAATAAATGATTTTGATTGCGTGATTTCCGCAATTCCATTTTTTGCTTTAACAAAGATTAAAAACAATCCGTTGCAAATTACTTTAGATAAAAGTAAAATAAAATACTCCCCGATTTTATCTGTTCATTTGTGGCTGAAAAAGAATAATTTCAACAAGCAATTTTATGGACTGATAGAATCGCCGATACACTGGTTATTTAATCACGGCAAATTTATTACTCTTGTTACAAGTAACGCCAAAGAATTTCTACAAACACCGAAAGAAAAAATATTTAATGAATTTTTAGATGAAATATCCAATTTTTTCCCGGAATTCGATAAAAATGAAGTTTTCGATTATCAAGTAATAATTGAAAAAAGAGCTACATTTATTCCAACAAATGAATATGAAAAGGAAAGGCAAAAGATTCGCTCGCAGTTTTCAAATTTATTTTTAGCGGGCGATTGGGTTAATACGGGATTGCCGTCAACAATCGAATCAGCCGTAAAAAGCGGAAAAATTGCCGCCGGAAATGCTGTGAACTGGATTAGAAAACATTAAAAAGCTTTAGGGACTAAAATATTTTTTCCATTTCTTGCTTTTCTTTCTTCTATTTAAATAAATAATGTATTATATTTCGGTTATAAAGCTCTTTTTATAAGATTTTAATTTACAATTTTCGGCACAAAATGATCAAATTTTACCTGCAATATTGTGCTATTTTCAATTCAGCGGATAAATCCGAAAAGATAAAAACAAATTTTCCAGAATTATTTAACAGGAGGTTACCGTGTCTAATCTAAAAGAAAAACTGTATGAAAAAATTGAAGGATGGAGACCCCGTACAGTTAGATTATTGAAAGAGTACGGAGACGTTAAAGTGGACGAGGTAAAAATATCTCAGGTAATCGGAGGTATGAGAGGCGTAAAAGCTTTAACGACGGATATATCGTATTTGGATCCTTATGAAGGAATAAGGTTCAGAGGTTTCACTATTCCCGAAGTTTTAGAGAAATTACCAAAAGTACCCGGAGGCGAAATGCCTTATGTAGAAGGATTTTTCTATCTGCTGCTTACCGGCGATATTCCAACTGAAGAAGAGGTTAAAGCCGTTGCGGAAGAATTTAATAAAAGAAAAATGGTCCCTGAATATGTTTTCGACGTTCTTAGAGCCATGCCTAAAGATTCTCATCCTATGGCAATGTTTTCTACCGCGGTTGTTGCCATGGAAAAGGAATCCGTTTTTGTTAAAAGATATAACGAAGGAATGAGTAAATTCGATTATTGGGATCCGACTTATGAAGACGCAATGAATTTGTTGGCTAAATTACCTCAAATAGCAGCTTTTATTTACAGATTAAAATATAAAAACGGCGATATTATTCCTCCCGATCCTGACTTGGATTTCGGCGGAAATTTTGCCCACATGATGGGAATTGATAAACCATACGACGATGTGGCAAGATTGTACTTTATTTTGCACAGCGATCACGAAAGCGGAAATGTAAGCGCACATACGGGACATTTGGTAGCAAGCGCACTTTCTGATATTTATTATGCGGTTTCCGCATTGTTGGACGGTTTGGCAGGTCCTTTACACGGTTTGGCTAATCAAGAAGTATTAAGATGGATTCAAGGTGTAATGGATAAAATGGGCGGAAAGGTTCCGACGGAAGATGAAATGAAAAAATTTGTTTGGGATACTTTAAATTCGGGACAAGTTATTCCGGGGTACGGTCATGCTGTATTGCGTAAAACGGATCCCCGTTACAAAGCGCAAAGGGATTTTTGTCTGAAACATTTGCCGGACGATCCTATTTTCAAATATGTGGATGTGCTTTATAAAGTTGTTCCTCCAATTTTGCAACAGCATGGTAAAGCAAAAAATCCTTGGCCTAATGTTGATGCTCAATCCGGCGTTATTCAATGGCATTACGGATTGAAAGAATACGATTATTATACCGTATTGTTCGGTGTCGGTAGGTCTTTGGGTGTTTGTGCTAATATTATTTGGGATAGAGGTCTGGGTTATCCGATAGAGCGTCCAAAATCCATTACAACTGCTATGATGGAAGAGATTGCCGGAATTACGGAGCCGATTCCGACTCACGAACATTAATTCTTTTTTATCTTTTTAAAGGGCTCGCAAGAGCCCTTTTTTGTATGTAAAGCGAGTGAAATTCTTAAAGTAAGCTAAAGTAAAATGTAATGGTAAATTGAGAAATGAAAGTCGAATATAAAGCTGTTATTTATGAAAACCCAACTGTGTATAATTACTTTACTTCACTTTATTATTCTTAATACTCTAAATATTCTAACTTCTAACTTCTGATTTCTGACTTCTGAATTCGTTTGTTCTTCATTCGTTTGTTCTTGTTCCACATTTCCAACACTCAATCCTTCCTTCTAAATTCTGACTTCTAACTCCTAACTCCTTTTTCCTCTGTGAAAATCCGTTGCATCCGTGTAATCCGTGTTCCATCATTAACCGCAGAGTCAGAAAGACGCGAAGGAGAATAAATATAATTCCTAAAAAGATTTAAAGACGATGTTCTTGTAAAAATTCTATCCGTGAAAATCCGTTTCATCAGTGTTATCCGTGTTCTATCCCCTCAGTGCAAATCATAAACAATCAGTATTTATCAGCGTCCTATTACTTTAACCGCTAAGACGCTAAGGCGCAAAGAAAATAAATATAAACCTTAAATAAATTTTAAAACTGTTTTTTATTAAAATTCTATCCGTGAAAATCCGTTACATCCGTGTAATCCGTGTTCCATCCCCTCAGTGCAAATCATAAACAATCAGTATTTATCAGCGTCCTATTACTTTAAGTGCTAAGACACTAAGGCGCAAAGAAAATAAATATAAACCTTAAATAAATTTTAAAACTGTTTTTTATTAAAATTCTATCCGTGAAAATCCGTTACATCCGTGTAATCCGTGTTCCATCCCCTCAGTGCAAATC
>JALSTI010000066.1 GCA_026983795.1 Melioribacteraceae bacterium | reverse complement strand
AAATTAAGAGTTGAATTAATTACCGAAATTGCTATGGATGAAGGATTACGATTTGCAATTCGTGAAGGCGGCAGAACTGTTGGCGCCGGCGTAGTAACTAAAATTATTGAGTAGTTTGAATATCATATGGGAGATTTATTAAATATCTCCCATTCTTTTATTAAAATAAGGAGAAAAAGTGCCTGGTCAAAAAATTAGAATAAGATTAAAGTCTTACGATCATATTTTAATTGATAAATCTGCAGACAAGATTATTAAAACTGTTAAAAGTACGGGTGCCGTTGTTTCGGGTCCTATCCCGTTGCCTACGCGCAGAACTGTTTATACGGTTTTAAGGTCTCCGCATGTAGATAAAAAATCGAGAGAGCAGTTTGAAATTAGATCGCATAAAAGAATAATTGATATTCATAATTCAAATAACAAAACCGTCGATGCTTTAAGTAAATTGGAAATACCGGCGGGTGTTGACATTGAGATTAAGCTATAGGAAATTAAAATGCCTGGAATTATAGGTAAAAAAATTGGAATGACCAGCATCTTTGCCGATGATGGTTCTTTGATCCCGGTTTCTGTTGTTGAAGCTGGTCCTTGTACCGTATTCGCAAAAAGAGAATTGGATAAAGATGGTTATGAAGCTCTTCAATTGGGTTTCGGTTCTAAAAAAGAAAAACGTGTAAATAAACCTCAATTGGAACAATATAAAAAACATAACCTTAAAGCTCCAAAGGTTCTGAAAGAATTTAGGAATTTTAACGTAAAAGAATTTAATGTGGGCGATATAATAACCGTCGAGTTGTTTAATATAGGCGATAAAGTTAAAGTTACCGGACGAAGCATTGGTAAAGGCTTTCAAGGTGTTATGAAAAGACATGGCTTTGGTGGCGTGGGTGGAACAACTCACGGTCAAAAAGATAGATTGCGTGCTCCCGGTTCAATTGGACAAAGTTCTTATCCTTCCCGTGTATTAAAGGGAACAAGAATGGCTGGCCGCACCGGTAACGCTAAAGTTACAACTAAGGGACTAAAAGTAATTAAGGTAATTCCCGATAAAAATTTAATATTGATTAAAGGTGCTATTCCCGGCGCTAACGAATCGATTGTTGAAATTAATAAATAGTGGTAAACAATGAAATTAGATGTTTATAAAACTGATGGCACTAAAACAGGTGAAACTTTAGAGTTCAATAAAGATATTTTTGAAATTGAACCTAATGAACATGTTATGTATTTAGCTGTTAAAGCCCATTTGGCTAATAAAAGGCAAGGAACTCATAAAGCCAAAGAAAGGAATGAAGTGAGAGGCGGCGGTAAAAAGCCTTGGAGGCAAAAAGGCAGAGGTACAGCCAGAGCCGGTACAACGCGTTCTCCTTTGTGGGTTGGGGGCGGAACTATATTCGGGCCTAAACCCCATAAATACACACAGAAGTTGAATAAAAAAGTTAAAAAACTTGCTAGAAAATCGGCTTTATCTATTAAGGCTAAAAACAACCAAATTATTGTTGTTGAAGATTTTGATTTTGACGCACCCAAAACAAAAGAATTAGTCAATATACTAAATGCTTTGAAAGTTGATGATAAAAAAACTTTGATTTTGACTAATGAAACAAAAAATAATATTTATATCTCAAGCAAAAATTTGGATAAAGCAAACGTACTTGAAGCTTATAAAGCATCTACTTATGACTTGTTGAATAATCAAGTAATACTTTTTCAAAAAAGTGCAGTAGAAAGTATTTTAGGAACATTTAATTAAGATTGAGTAACACATGAAAAAAGTTTTAATAAGACCTTTAGTAACGGAAAAAATGACCGACTTAACCGAAAGCCAAAACAAATATGGCTTTGTGGTTGATATTAACGCTAATAAAATTGAAATAGCAAAGGCTATTAAAAAGAAATTTGAAGTAGATGTTGTTGCTGTAAATACTATTAAAAATAAGGGGAAATCAAGAACCCAATTTACAAGAAAAGGTAGATTTACCGGCAAAACCCCTAAATACAAAAAGGCAATTGTAACTTTAAAAGAAGGACAAACAATTGACTTATTTGGAGAAGTTTAAGTTAGGATAGTGGAGATCTAGATGGCAATAAGAAAATTAAAACCGATAACACCCGGTACCCGTTTTATGTCAATTTCTACTTTTGATGAAATTACTAAAACGAAACCTGAAAAAGCATTGACTGCTAGGTTAACAAAAAGCGGTGGAAGAAATAATAAAGGAAGAATTACTACCCGTCACCGCGGTGGTGGGCATAAAAGAAAATACAGAATTATAGATTTTAAAAGAAATAAATTTGGCGTTCCGGCTAAAGTATTTTCAATTGAGTATGATCCGAATCGATCTGCTAGAATAGCATTGTTACACTATGCCGACGGGGATAAAAGATATATTATTGCTCCCGATGGTCTCAAAATTGGCGATACGGTACAATCAGGTGAAAATATAGAAATAAAAGTAGGAAACGCATTAAAATTAAAAGATATGCCGCTGGGAAGTTTTCTTCATAACGTTGAAATGAAACCGGGCAAAGGCGCTCAACTTGGCAGATCTGCCGGCGCTCAAATTCAATTAATGGCTAAAGAAGGTAAATACGCACAACTTAAATTACCTTCCGGTGAAATTAGAATGGTTAGTTTGGAATGTTTGGCTACTTATGGTTCGGTAGGCAATTCCGATCATGAAAATATTAGTATCGGAAAAGCTGGTAGATCTCGATGGATGGGCAGAAGACCAAAAGTAAGAGGTGTTGTTATGAACCCCGTCGATCACCCAATGGGCGGCGGCGAAGGTAAAAGCTCGGGCGGCGGTCATCCGGTTTCGCCTTGGGGTCAAAAAGCAAAGGGACTTAAAACCAGAAAGGTTAGAAAAGAATCTAATAAATACATTGTTAAAAGGAGAAAAGGTTAATTAAAATATGCCACGCTCAATTAAAAAAGGTCCGTATATCGATTATAAGCTTCTGGCTAAAATTCGCAAGCTAAATGAAAACAATCAGAAAAAAATTATTAAAACTTGGTCCAGAGCCAGTACAATTTCACCTGAATTTGTTGGGCATACCATTGCCGTTCATAACGGAAATAAAATGATTCCCGTCTATATTTCGGAAAATATGGTAGGTCATAAACTTGGTGAATTTGCGCCAACAAGAATTTTTAGAGGTCATCCTGGAACTAAAGCCGAAAAAGCATCCAGGTTAAAAAAATAGAATCGGAGAATTATAATGGAAGCTAAAGCTACGCATAAATACATTGGAACGTCTCCTCGCAAGATGAGACTTGTTGTCGATATGATTCGCGGCGAATCTGTTGATAAAGCTATTGAACTTCTTCATTTTAGTCCCAAGCATGCAGCCAGGGATGCTGAAAAAACACTTAGGTCTGCAGTCTCAAACTTATTTAATAAAGATGAAGAAAATAAACACGATGTATCCGAATTGGTTATTAAAGAAGCTTATGTAAATCAAGGACCTACGCTTAAAAGATTATTACCCGCTCCGATGGGAAGAGCATACAGGGTCAGAAAAAGATCAAATCATTTAACTATTGTAGTATCAACTAAAAGTTGAGTAGGAGGAATTCTTGGGTCAAAAAACAAATCCGATAGGTTTTAGAGTTGGAATAATTAGAGGCTGGGAATCTAATTGGTACGAGAACAGAAGCTATGCCCCTAAATTAAAAGAAGATCATAGAATACGTTCTTATATCAGAAAAAGATTAACTAAAGCTGGGGTGTCCAGAATTATTATAGACCGTACATCAAAAAATATAATTCTAACAATTCACACTTCGCGCCCTGGTGTGGTAATTGGTAAAAGCGGGAAGGAAATAACCCAGCTTGAACAAGAATTGAAAAAATTAACAGAAAAGGAAGTAAAAGTTCAAATAAACGAAATTAAAAGACCGGAATTGGATGCCTATTTGGTTGCGGAAAATATTGCAGCTCAGTTGCGGGGAAGAATGTCATTTAGAAGAGCAATGAAACAAGCAATTACGGCGGCTATGAGAATGGGAGCCCAAGGTATTAAGGTAATGTGTTCGGGTAGATTGGGCGGCGCCGAAATGGCAAGAACAGAACAATATAAAGAAGGTAGAATTCCTTTGCATACGTTAAGAGCGGATATA
>JALSTI010000065.1 GCA_026983795.1 Melioribacteraceae bacterium | reverse complement strand
AAATTCCCGGAAGTGCCGGAAACATTAATAGTAACTCTTTCGTTATATTGACCGCCGCGCACGTAAACATAATCTCCGGCAGAAACCGTATTGGCGGCATGCTGAATTGTTTTCCAAGGTTGAGTAATTGTTCCCGGATTTGAATCGCTGCCGGATGTTGAAACGTAATAATTGGTTTGAGCAAAATAAATATTTGTAAAAAGGAAAAGTAAAATAAATAAAGTCTTATATATAATTCTTTCCATTTATGACCATGTATATTTTAGAGAAATTAAAAAATTTGAGTTGATAAATAATGTCAAGATATAACATCTTAATTAAATCAGAATTAATTTAAAATATACTGGTCAAGAATGAATTTGTCAAATTATTAAATTATGATATATATGTTTTATAATGTAAAAACACATAGAATACGTTATTGATTAGAAAATTAATAATTTTCAATTGGACTTATATGCTTCAATTTGACAAATAGCATGCAAATTATAAAATTCGATTTTAATTATTCAACTGTACTTTGGTTTTACTCATTACCGGAAGATGATTCCTATGTTTTACAACTATATAATATTGTCCGGGATCAGCAGTAAGTCTAATCGTGCCCGTTGTCCCGTCGTCGGCAACAATTCTACCATCTTTATTAAGCAAAGCACTGTGCGATGTAACCGCGGGTCCGTTTTCCGTTGTTCTAATCTGGACTAAAACCCAGTCAACTATATCAGCCGGAATATTTTGAATAGTTCTCGGGTCTTCAGAATACGGAGAAGTTTTTGGAATTGCGCTATTTAAATTAGTGTTCATATTATCCGAACTTGCGTTGTAAGGACCTTGTAAAAATATTTTAATTTGTACTGCGACCGAATTTGAAAAATCGTTCATTTTACGGGGCAAAATCTGATATTTATCAGTATAAGGATAAAAATCATCATACTGTGAAAAAATACCGACAATATCTACCGGCCAGCTAGGTTCGGGGTTATTTCCGAAATCAGAACTACTATCCAAATGCAATGTCAGCGAATCGGCTCCTCCGTCATCCGTAACTGTAAGGCTTGCACCGGCACCCCAAGTACCGCTGATTTTCGATACATTATAAATTTTAACAAGCATGCCTTCATACCCTTCGGCATTGCTTAACAGTTGAGTCATCGTCATGGTTTGAGGTAATATTGTTGTTCCCGCACCCAAATCCGTTATATCTGTAGAAGTTACCTCAGGCACTATTTCAGTCTTTCCATTAAATTGGTCAATTACTCCAATAATTTTATAATTATTGTCTCTTGTTACAGATGTTGTATCATCTCCGGCTTTATAAATTGATATTCCACCTGTTGAATCTTGGACAAAAACATCTAAACTTGTAGACGAAAATGTTCCTGTAGAAACTGTAGATGTAGCCATTATTTGAGCCATGACTCCATCATAGTTAAGCCTTCCGTCACTCATAACCGAATGAATTGTTGAAATATCCGTGGTGCCGGTAAATAAATCATCCACTGTTCCGTATTTGGGATTTCCTTCATTATCTTCAGCATAAACATAGTAACTTAAATAGTTTCCGTCGTTGTATTGGCTTTCCGGTATTGTACCGGAATAAGTATTTCCGGAAGTAAGAGACATTGGAATAGATTGTTCCGGATTATCATCAATTGTATATTTTAATAAAACCGTACTTACCGAGCCGTTATCAGTAACATCAGCCGAAATAATTAGATTCTGATTTGCGGCCGGGATTTTAATATTTCTCGATACATTTGCAATAGTAGGACTGATAGGCGCAGCAGTTCCCCAAATTTTGTCCACCCATTCAGGATGATCAATGAACGGATTTCTATTTTGCTGATAAGAATAGACAACATCATTTCGCCTTAGTTCAAATGCATCGGGCGGATCTTGCTGGTTCCACTGAAGAAGAGTTGATAGTTTACCGATTTCCGGATCTTTATTGGGATTTGCTATAGTAGTATCAAGTAAATATAAATCCGGTTCACCTCTTCCGCCTTCATAACGAACATCCATATAAAAAATCATTCGTGCAACATCACCTTTTACCTCGTCTCTCGGTTCCCACGAATCCGAATCCGTGTAACAATCAATTGGTGTTGAGCCATCTACGACTTGGTTTCCGCCATTATCAAAATCTTTATTACTTCTGGAACTATTTACGGATGCATCGGCTGCTTTAATATGATGAACATCCGTTCCAGGACCGGGATCGGTTCCAAAATCACCTCTGGATTTTGCCCAAACATGTTCGCGGTTCCATGCATCGGGGTCACTTCCGCTTGTACTTGCATTGTATGATTTTGCTTGCGACCTCCCGGTATAAATTAAAATTACATTATTAGCATTATTTGGATCTTGGTCCGCATCCATAACTATATCCCAAACATCTGTCCCACTGCTTGAATAGGGATACTCAACATGACCTTTAATTAAGTTATGAAGTTCAAATTTAAGCTCATCTCCGGTAGCAGTAGTATCTATAGAATCATAATAATTTCCTGCATGCGATTCCATAATTGTAAGATCAAATTGCGAAGGCGTCCCAACAGTAGCTGAATTTCCACCGTTTACATTTTGGAGCTCAAATGTAAGTGTTTCGTCTCCTTCAGTTATTCCGTCATTGGTAATTGAAATTACTACGGTTTGGTCCGAGGAGCTTCCGGCCGGGAAAGTAACGGTTTGAGTTGTATAACCGTCAATATCAGCCGGATCGCCCGAAATTAATACAACATCGGCAGTTGTAGCCGTAGAAGAAGAAGGATATGAAATTGTTACGTCGAGATTATAAGTTCCACTCGTTTCCAAAACTGAACCGGAACTGTTTTTAAATTGTACGGTAGTTACCGGAGGTGCGGCGGTTGTAACAGTTATTACATTAGAATTAGATGAAGTACCGGCAGAATTGCTTGCTCTAACTCTGTAGAAATAATTAGTGCTGGAATTTAAGGACGTAACGGAAGAACTTGTAACATTCCCCACATCTTTATTATTATAACCGGTGACAAATGTAGAAAAATCCGATAATTCCGAAACATCAAGAAAATATGTAGTTGCACCGGTCGATGCATTCCAATTGGCAGTAAAACTGTCGTGAGCAACATTAGTTGCAACAGTTGCAACGGGAGCATCGGGAATTGTTGCAGCACCATAACTGTAGGTTCCAATAGGGAAAGGAGTTGCAGCCGTACTGTTACTTGTCTCCCCATCCAAAGCATTTGGTCCGCTAAAAAACCAATTAGATAAAACAAAAGTTGAGCCGTCGGGACCTGTTTGATTATTGCGGTATGCCCAGCCATCTGTGTATTCCCACGGTTGGCCTGTCCCATCAACATTTATATCTCCAAATACATCGAATACAGCACCATTTTGGAATAATTCAATTGCATCATCGCCATTTATACTGGCAGCGGTACTTGTATAATCGGGATTAAAACCGAAAAAATCATTAAAACCAGTACTTTCCGAAGCAACATAAATAAATGTTCCCGCAGATGCCGATGCAGTGGGAAAAGTAAATTCTTGTCCGTCGGAACCTCCGCCGTTATTTGCGCTTCCAAAACCGAAGATTGATAAATCCGGAATGTCTTGATATACATAAAACTCAATTGCTTTAGGAACTCCACCGGACAAGGGACCGTCGACAACTCCTGTAATTAACATTTGTGCATTTAAAGAAAGTGCAGCAAAGGTATAGAACAAAAACAGTAATTTTAATTTCATTATTTTCTCAACCCTGATAAAATTAGTTTAAATTCAAGCAGCAATTTAAAGGATATTTAAATAATTACAAATACAGAATTGGCTTCAGATCAATTTTTATTAAAAATTAACAAAAACCTAACATAAAAAAGTCCGGCATAAGCCGGACTTTTATTTTGAACGAATCAACAATATTTACTTCACCAATTGCATTTTTCTTATCATTACGTTGTTACCCGCTTCTAACCGGTAGATGTAAATCCCGCTTGTTAAATTTGATCCGTTAAATGTAATATTATGAAAACCCGCTTCCATACTACGGTTAACCAAATCAGCTACCTTCTGTCCCAATAAATTGTAAACCGCTAATTTTACATTTCCCGCTTCGGGTAATGTAAATCTAATATTTGTTGTAGGATTAAACGGA
>JALSTI010000064.1 GCA_026983795.1 Melioribacteraceae bacterium | reverse complement strand
TCACCCTCGGCGTACCGTACGGATTATATTTGAAATAATGATTATAAACTCCCCGGTTGGATTTCGAAAGAAAACCGCCTATTGAAATTTTAAGGGAATTTACCGGATGCCAAATAACTTTAGCAGTGTTGAATTCGGTATCCAGATACTGCATGGGTACTTTTTCCGGCGTTCCCGATTTATCCCGCCCTTCGCTGTTAACGTAATCCGGATAAATATAACCGTAAATATAACCGTCGGATGAATAAGTTCGGTTGGCAAACATTATACCCAGCTTGTCGTAAAAAGGCATTGCGGTTGAAAGATATATTTCACCACTATAAGTATTATTGGATTGACTAGAAATAATATTATCAGTAAAACCTTTTATTCCAAACTTCGGATTCAAATTAATCTGACTACTGGGAGAAATATTTACAACACCCGACATAGCCTCACCGTATTTCGGTAAAAAAGTTCCTGTGTAGGTTTCCATCGAATTAATAATAAGCTCGGGCACTTCATCAACGTAAAAGCCGCCCCAAAGTTGATCGACTACATTCACACCGTCGTAAAGGTAAAGGGTTTCGTTTTCGCGCCCGCCGCGGAAATGCAATCCGTCGGATGGAATTGTTGCAAATTGTCCGAATGAAGCCAATTCGCTTACCGGCCTTGTCAAAACGTTTTTTACGATACCCGCTTGTTGGGTAATTAAATCCTGAACGTTTGTTTTAGGAATTCTTTCAATTTCTTCAGCGGTTCGCGACTGCACCTTACCCGTTAAATCCTTTTGAATTGGCGGTGTTCTATATTCTACCACTGTTACTTCACCAACCTGAACTGCTTCCGGAAGTAAAGCGAAATTAATTTTGGTAGTTAAGTTGGACATAACCTTAACACCTTTAATCACTTCGGTTTTATAGCCTACCATTTTAGCTTTAACGTTATACACACCAGGAGTAAGATTTAAAATTATGAATGTTCCGTCATCCTTTGTTGCCGCACCGGTTAATAAATCCTCTATAATAATATTACATCCCGGTAATGCTTCTCCAGTGTTTTTATCCGTAACTTTCCCTGTTATCTTACCCGTTTGCGCATGTAAAACGGAGAATGCAAAAACAAGCATACTTAATACAAAGAAAATTTTTCTAATCATTTTGATACCTTGTATTTAGTCTTTTTAATTTTTAACAAAAACCTCAATAATTGTTTTTGCTAACAGCCAAATATTTAAGACTGCCATTCAATTTAACTTCGGTAATATTCTTCAACGTTTTCGTTTCAATTACTTGAACGGTTGTATCTCCCGGCACCACAGCATAAAGCAGCTCATTCGCTGAAGTTAACCCCAATTTATCAATATCCTTGTCCCACATCAGAATATCTTCAATATCAAATGTTGAAGTGTTAATTTTCATTATGCCGCCAACATTTTCCTTCCCTACCTTTTTGAAGAACGCTTGATAATAATAATCTTTACCCATTACACCGTCCGTAACATAAGGATTCCCGGTCTCTAAAATTTTTGAAACTTTATTTGTTCCGGTATCAAATATTACAATCTTATCCGTTCTGTATTCAGGCAGAAAAACATATTTGCCGTCTGCACTTATTTCGATATCAATTGCTTTGTTATCTGTCAAGACCGAATCGAGAACCGATTGTTCCGAATAGTTTTGGGCATTTACAATTTTAATTTTCTTTTTGGAATTCGAATAGAAATATAATTTACCGGTAAGCTGACTGAACACAACATCTTTAGGCTTAAAGCCATCATCGAATGAAACTGTTTCAAGAACATTAAGCGTGGTAAGGTCGAAAACAGTAAATGATTTATCGGAAGTATTCGTAACAAAAGCTTTATCGGAGCTAAATCCGATATTTGTCGGTCCAAGTCCTACATTAATAGTGTTTACAACATTAAACGATTGCGGATCAATAACCGTCACTGTTCCGGTTGTTGTTTTGAGATTAACCATATATAAATATTTCCCAATTGGAGAAAATTCAATAGCCGCAGTTTGATAATCTTCATTTGTAGCTTGAACGTATAAACTGTCCTTGTATTTATTTAATTCCCCCACTCTGTAAATTACTTGCTTTTGAGATTTATCTCTTACAAAAACAAGGGGGAAGCCGTCTTTTGAATAATCTCCTTCGGTAAAGAACCAAGCGGTCATAGGTACATCTTCTTCATTCGGCGAAATCATCGACATACCGTTTACATTTCTCACCGCACCGCTGAGGGAAATATTATAATATTCCGCCGGATTATAATTAGAGTTGGGTGTAAAAACCACTATTGTATCGGCTTTGGAGCTGTATGAAAACTTGCCGGAAATTTTACCGCTTACGCTTTCAACCGTAAAATTAGCGGGGAAAGTTGACAAATCCATTGCCCAATTGAATCTCATCTCAATTTTATAATCAACCGGAATTACAAGATGTGAACTATCCAGCTGACCGAAAGATACGAACGACGGACGTTTATTCGAAATAGGTTCCGGTGGTAATCTGTCGGGTATACACCCGTTCAAAGTGATTACCAGAAGCAAACTCCAAAAAAATATTTTAACCGCTCTTAGCATCATAATACCTTCAAATAATATTTAATAAATATTAAATAATCAAGTAAGAACGGGCATAAACCTTTGTCTATGCCCGTTAATTTTATTTCAACAGCATCATTTTTTTGGTAACTGTCCGTTCTCCCGAAGTAATTTTGTATAAATATACACCTGATGTAAGTTGATTTCCGTTATCATCCGTTCCTTGCCAATGTATATTTTGTTCCCCAGGTTGTAATTCCTTTTTATTCAGAAGTGTTGCAACTTTTCTTCCCAACACATCGTAGACGGCAATTGACACAAGCTCAGGGGATGATACGGTAAAATGAATATTGGTAGAAGGATTAAACGGATTAGGATAATTATTCACCAAACCGAAACCTTCCACTTCTTTTAGTCTGTTACGTGCATCTTTAATTGAAGTTACAACCGATTTGTCAGCCATCTTATGAACCGACGGACCCGAAATAAAATTATAGTTCAAACAATAATATACTCCGTTTTCCGTACCTGGCGCTCCTTCCCAAATCGGATTCGGAAAATATTCTTCATTATCCCATACTTCATTTCCAACAACATAAACCCAAGGACGAATATCGGTACCGGCATTAATAAAAGAACGCGCAACGGAAATTTCTACCACATTGTCTTCATCGTTTTTGGCAAAAGTTGCATAAGCTCCCGGTACTTCTGCAAATTCTTCAAATGCTCCCGCCCAATCGGCAACATACCGCCAAAGCGGCACTTGATTTGATGTACTGTCCGGATTCAATGCTGCGCTAAGGTCAATCATGTAATCAACAGGTAATCTCCAAAAACCGCCGTAACCCAAGCCGGTTGTATCTCCCCAGTTAACATCAAACATAATCTGAAAAGCAGATTCATTAGCGTAGTTTGTATAAATTCCGCTGAATGTTGCAGATGGATCGATGTCTATTCTCATATAAAAATTAGTTGAATCGCTGGTTACGTAAATGTCTTTAAGGTCAAATTCCGGACCGGTCGGTTGGTCGCCGAGCTCTTCGGCAATTTCGTCCACATCGGCTGCGGGAATATTTGCCCAATCAAGTATATCACCATCTATTTGGATATCGGACATTATTTCTTGTCCGTGCGCCTGAACAACGGAACCGCCATACCAGAAATCGTATTTCAACATATAATCTCCGCCTTCGGTGGGCAGTTGGTCTGCACCGTCCGTCCATTGAAAATCTGCAACCGAATAAACCCAAGGTCTGAATTCTGTACCAAAATTAACTTTATCTCTCGGTATAGCAAATTCAACGGCATTGTTTTCGTCATTAATTCCCAAAGCCAACGTATCGAGCGGCATGAATTCACCTTCAGCATAAGTCGGGAATCTTCCGCCAAGGTATTTGTATAAAATTGCAAATTGCATCTGCTTGGAAGTATCGGCAACAAGGTTGACATAATAATTATACGCATTATTCCACCAACCCCAATCAAATCCGGTTGTGTCACCAATTTCGGTATCCATATAAAATTCAAATACCGGCGGGTTTGTGTAATTATAGAAATTACTGAAGTTTGCCGCATCGTTCATATCAATTCTGACATAAACATTTGAAGT
>JALSTI010000063.1 GCA_026983795.1 Melioribacteraceae bacterium | reverse complement strand
AATATAAAGAATATGCTTTAGCGGAAGCGGCAAAACCGTTTCTCGGTAAAACGGGGTTTGTTTTAATAAGCTTAGGTGCTTTACTTTCAACTGCTTCTGCAATAAACGCAACGCTTTTTGGTACTGCGCGATTGGGAATGGTTATGGCACAAGACAAAGACCTTCCTAAAATATTTTCTTTTAAAGAGCGCACTAAAAATATCCCTTGGGTAAGTTTAACTGTTATATCAATATTAACTTTGATATTCGTAAATATCGCAGACCTTACTTTAATATCATCTTTTGCAAGTTCTACTTTTCTTTTAATTTTTATCTTTATAAATTTCTCAGCAATTAAACTGCATAAACAAATTGATATAAAGTACACTTATCCGCTTACCGGACTAACGCTTAGCATATTATCATGGATAGTTTTAATAATTTACCTTTGGCAAACTAATGAAAACGGATTTATTTGGCTGGGCGTTTTTTATATTGCCGTAATTATTGCTGAACTGCTTTTTAGTGAAAGAAGAATCCTTTTTATTTTTAGAAAACAAAAAATATAAATTATTATAGAGGTTAGTTATGCAACAATTTTTTAATACAGATAGTTTACTAAAAAAATTTAAAACACATTCATTAATTGCAGGCTTGTTACTTTTATTAGCAGGGTTGGTAGGAATATTTTTCCCGGGAATAACATCGTTAACACTTTCTTATTTTATCGGATGGTTGTTGGTTATAGGGGGAACAATAAATGCTTATCACACTATAAAAAGTTATAATACAAAATGGATAGCTTGGTTTAAGCCGGTTATCCTCGTTATTATCGGTATTTTATTGCTTTTATATCCCTTAACCGGCGTGGCGGCAATTGGACTGTTGCTTGTAATATATTTTTTTATGGATGGATTTGCGGAAATATTGTTCGGTTTGGAATTTAAACCATATCACGGATGGATTTGGATGGTACTGAATGGCATTATCTCTTTTATTCTGGCGGGATTATTTTTAATCGGCTGGCCGTTTAGTTCGGTTTGGCTTGTAGGACTTTTTGTCGGTATTAGTTTATTCTTTGATGGAATCACAATGATTGTCATAGGATTTTCTATGAATAAGTAAAAACAGAAATCTTGTTATTTTTTAACAAACACATACACCCGTTGATGATTATTAAAATATTTTTGATATACTTTTTAATTCCGGTGTCAATTTTTTTATGGATTGATTATTATTCTTACGAAATGTTCAACCCGTTAATTTTTATTTTAGCTTCATTTTTTGTTGCTATTATTGAAACAGTAGTTCATTTGTTCGTTGGAAAAAGTTTTGAATTTGATGAATTGGCAAAAAAATATAACTTATTTTATCACTGGTTAATTGGAGGTTATTATGGGACTCGTTGAAAAATTTACAGAATGGTTTGGAGAAAAAAATCAAAAGATTATTGATCTAAACTTAAAAAAGGAAAGGAAACTTATTTCTAAAGAATTAACCGAACTTGAATATGAGCGGAATAAAATTCGTGATTATGTTAATCGGCTTGATGCATTAATTGATGTAGAAGAAAAATTTATTTCTGAACAGGAAAAGGGGGGCGACTAAAATGTGGACACAATTAGAGGAAAAATTAATTAAATGGGAATCCAACATAAGTAAAAAAAATAATTCTTTATCAGAGGAAGAAAAGCAATACATCAAAAAAGAGTTGCCCTTAATAAAAGCCGAAAAGAAACAGATGGAACACAGGCTGCGAAAGCTGAACGAAATAATTGCTAAAACAAAAATTCTTGTAGATGATCTTACTGAGGATGAATGCAGAGAGTTAAGCAAGGGGCATTCGTTAGCTGAAGTAGGGGAAGTTCTTAAGGAAGAATTTGGAAACAAGTTGGAAGAAGGACAAACCCAAGGCAGGCACACCATGATTAATTTTTTAAGAAGTCGATATAATATTGATAAAAAAAATGCACGCGAGCTTTTTAATTTATTAGAAGATGCCGGAGTGGTTTATTATAAAGTTGACATTCCTAAAAATGCTTTGAGCGAACCTATTATTTATGAACCCTTAGAAGCCGATGTTGATATACCGGAAACAATGTATGCCCTTTACGGTGATTGGATAATTAATTCCTAAAATTTGTTTCACTATCTACAGCCGGCTTTTTTAGTCGGCTTTTTAATTTTAATCCTTTCCGTTTCCCATGGGAAATATGATTTCACAACATCATCTTAAATTTTTAATCAAAAAGCCAATATCTTTTTTTTATCTGCGAAACAGCCCTTCCCACTTAAATTATTATTTTGTTTCGTGTTTCGCTAACTTATTGTAATATAATAGGATAGCATGAAGCAAAAAGTTGGCACATAGCTTGATATTCAGTAAGTGAGTTCTTGAAATTATTGAAAATTAAATTTATTAACAGATAATTGGGAGGTTCATTATGTGGCAGGCATGGACGAATGGAATAATTGGTATTTGGCTTTTTATAGCAGCATTCTTAAATTTCTCGGCAACGGGAAATTTGTGGGATGACATCATTGTAGGCGTAATAGCCGCAATAGCAGGTTTCGCTATGGTTAAAGAAAAACCATGGCAAGGATGGTTAACCGGTATAGTCGGACTCTGGTTAATCATAGCTGCCTTCATTCCCAGTTTGGTTGTTGGTCTTGGCAACGAATGGAACGCCGTAATTTGTGGAATTTTATTGATGATTGGTGGTTTTGGTGCTTTGGGGGGAACAAGCGCAGAACCTCATACACCAGTTCATAGTCACTAATTAAACTTTATGCGTTTGTTCTTTATTTGTTGTTGATTTGTTTAATTGGGTTCTCTTTGATTTGATGTAAGTGGGTTTAAGGAAGTTGGCTTTTGGTCAGCTTCCTTATTTTTTAATTCGTTTTGATAATGGAGGAAAAAATGGCTATTAAAAAGAAACATTTAAAAACTAAAAATGTATATAAGGTTACATTTTCAATCCCTTTGGAAATTTCGAAGGAGTTTAAGACAGCAAGTTTGGTCGGCGATTTTAATCAATGGGATCCGAAAAAACATAAGATGAGAAAAAGTAAAAAAACAGGAGAGTTTAAAATTAATGTAGAACTGCCAAGCGGGAAGAAATATAAGTTCAGATATTTGTTAGACGGTGTTCAGTGGATAAATGATGATGAAGCCGACGATTATATCCAAACTCATTTTGGTGATGCCAAAGATTGTTTGATAGTTTTAGAATAAATTAAAAATATGGAGGAATGATATGCGTAAATATTTTCAGGAAGAGGATGTGTTAAAACAATTTAAAACTCATTCGCTAATCGCAGGTAGTCTTCTGTTAATTGCCGGTATTATTGGTGTTTTACTTCCCGATATTACCGCATTAACGTTGTCTTATTTTATTGGATGGTTGCTGGTAATAGGAGGAACTATTTCAGCATATCATATTTTTAAAAGTTATAATACAAAATGGATTGCATGGTTTAAACCTTTAATTTTATTAACAATCGGTATTTTAATTTTACTTTATCCGGTTACCGGAATTGCTTCGGTCGGACTTTTATTAATAATATATTTTTTATTCGACGGATTTGCCGGAATTATGTTTTCATTGGAATTTTATCCTTTGAAAGGTTGGGGCTGGATGCTGTTTAACGCCATCTTATCAATTGCATTGGCAGTGGTATTCCTAATCGGCTGGCCTTTCAGTTCCGTTTGGTTGGTAGGTCTGTTTGTTGGCGTTAGTCTTATTTTTGATGGCGTTGCAATGATAACGGTAGGTTACAATATGAATAAAAACTTTTAACAGTTTACAGTTATAAAATAAACTTAAATTAGAGAACAATATTTTGAAAAATTTTCATAAATTATAGAATATATAAATCTTTTTATCTAATTAAAGCGGACTATTTGTGGAGAACATTAAAGCGATAAAATGGTTTTATGATTTTGAGGAAGCAAAAAAAGTTGCCTCCAAACTGCACAAACCAATTTTAATCCAATTTGAAAGGGAACGCTGTTCCGGTTGCAAAAAAATGGATTCTGTTACTTATTTGAATGAATATGTTATTTATGAATTACAAGATTGGTTTGTGCCGGTAAAACTTGATATTCTTTCTAATAGAATATTAAGATCACAATATTCAGCTATTTGGACACCTTCTTTTTATGTTGTTGATTATAAAGAAAAATTGTATTACTCCTTTGCAGGCTACCTGAATGTTGAAGATTTCAGGATTATTTTAAGAACCGCTATCGTCTCTTATTACTTGCCCAGAGGAAAATACAAAGATGGAATAGCCGTTTTGGAAGACGGAATACGTAAATTCTCCGGTAATCCTAGAACTCCGAACTTGATGCTTCTACTTGGTCAAGCGAAGTATTTAAGAAACTGGGATAGTAAATTGTTTAAAGCTTCAATGAAGGAAATTATAGAAAAATTTCCGGAAAGTCCCGAAGCCCGTATGTGGCCGTGGATGGATCAAATCGAATAATATTTTTGTTTATATATAAATTTTAATTGCTTAACAAGCGGGTTCTGTTCCTTACGATAATTACTCTTTGAGTTATTTATAAATAAAATAGGAGAAACACATGGAACAATTGATCGTAGATCCGCACAAACTCTACAGATTGCCATGGAATATGGCCGATAACGGAATTACGTGGTTGGAACCCACAGCTCAATGTAATTTAAATTGCTTTGGATGTTACAGAAAAAATATTAAAAATTCTCACAAACCTTTGGCTGAAATAAAACACGAACTCGATTTTTTCCAGTCTCAACGCAAATCCGATTGTATTTCAATAGCCGGCGGCGATCCTCTGCTTTATCCTAATATTATAGAGCTTGTAGCTGAAATTAAATCCCGTGGACTAAAACCCATAATTAATACAAACGGAATTGCGTTAACAAAGGAATTATTACACGAACTGAAAAAAGCCGGTGTTTTCGGTTTTACTTTTCATATCGATAGCAAACAAGGAAGAGGAAGAGAAAAAAAATGGCTTGGAAAAAATGAATTGGAATTGAATGAATTAAGACTTCACTACGCAGAAATGGTTGCCGCCGAAGGGGATATTGCCTGTTCATTTAATTCAACCGTTTATGCAGATACTATTCAGTATCTTCCTGACTTGGTACAATGGGCACAAGATCATATCGATATTGTTGATACGATGGTATTTATCCTTTTCAGATATATTACTCCGGATTTACCATTTGATTTTTATGCCGGCGATAAAAAAATTATTTGGAATGAAATTCATTACCATTCCGATAATGAAGAAGTAACCAATTTGATGGCTCAAGATGCTGTAAAGGAAATTAGAAAAAGATTTCCCGACTTTGAACCTGCCGCCTTCCTTAACGGAACTAAAAAAGCCGACGATTTCAAATGGTTATTAACGGAAAGAATTGGTACTAAAGATAAAATTTTCGGCTACCTCGATAACAAATTTATCGAAATGGTTATGTCGCTCTATCATTGGAAAAACGACAGGTATTTATCTTATGCTTCTCCTAAAACTTTAAGCTTGGGAAGAGCAACACTTCTGAATTTATGGCCGTTTAATAAATCCGTTAGAAAAGCATTTAAAAATTATTTGAAATATGTGGGAGTTAATCCGTTAAGAGGATTGAAAAAAGTCCACATGCAATCTATTATGATTATTCAACCTGTTGACTTTATGGAAAACGGCGATCAAAGTATGTGTGATGGTTGCCCCGATATAACTTACTGGAAGGATAAAAACGGCGAAGAAAAATTAGTATGGTCTTGCCGACTTGAAGAACCGATGCAATACGGCGATTTCTTAAGAACAGTTCCGAAAAAGGAAAAGCAATTACCTAAACAACCGGAAAAAATAGAAGTTGAATTACATAAAAATTAAACTTCGGGTAAAACAATGAATACAAATAGGTATAAGAGTTTGTTCGAAAAATTGGTTTCGTTAGCCGGCGTGCAAATTAACGGAAATAACCCGTGGGATATAAAAGTCTTTGACGAACGGTTTTATAAACGTGCTATTACGGAAGTTGAATTGGGACTTGGCGAAACTTATATGGACGGTTGGTGGGATTCCGATAAATTGGATGAATTAATATTCAAATTGTTACGCGCCGATTTACAATACAAAGTTAAACGGAACTATAAAGTTGCTCTGCAATTGGCTGGATTTTATCTAATTAATATGCAAGCCAGAAGAAAAGCATTTGAAGTGGGAAAAAGACATTACGATTTGGGAAACGACCTGTTTAGGAACATGCTTGATAAAAGGATGAATTATAGCTGCGCTTATTGGAAAAACGCCCACTCACTCGATGAAGCTCAAGAAAACAAACTCGAACTTATTTGTAAAAAACTTTACTTAAAACCCGGAATGAAAGTGTTGGATATTGGTTGCGGATGGGGAGCGTTCGGAAAATATGCGGCGGAAAAATATAACGTGGAAGTTGTTGGCGTTACAGTTTCCGAAGAACAAGTAAAACTTGGCAAGGAACTTTGCAAAGGATTGCCGGTTGAATTTAGACTTCAAGATTATAGGGACCTGAACGGGAAATTCGACAGAATAGTTTCTGTTGGTATGATTGAACATGTCGGTTATAAAAATTATCGTCAATATTTCAAAGTTGCGGAAAGATGTTTGGATGACGATGGATTATTTTTATTACACACAATCGGTGAAATTACCTCGGTTAAAAGCACCGACGCATGGACACATAAATATATCTTTCCGAACGGAATGCTCCCTTCCGTAAAACAATTAAGCGAAGCCGTAGAAGGTTTGTTTATAATTGAAGACTTACATAACTTCGGTGCGGATTACGATAAAACATTGATGGCTTGGTATGATAATTTTATTGCGAGTTGGGACAAAATTAAAAGCAATTACGACGAGCGGTTTTTCAAAATGTGGAAATATTTTTTACTATCAAGCGCCGGCGCTTTCAGAGCCCGCAGAAATCAGATTTGGCAAATTGTCCTTTCAAAAAAAGGAGTTGTTGGCGGTTATCAATCATTTAGATAAAGGATAATTATTAAATGAGTAATTCTGTTAAAATAAATTATGCCGATTATTTAAGTAAATTCGATTACGAAGAAAGAAAAAATATGAAAATTCAAATTCCCGAATTGCTTGAATTACTGATCAAAGATGAAGTTCAACTTGTTGATATTAGATTTACAGAAGAGTACGAAGCCTGGCATTTCCCGTTTACTAAAAATATTCCGCTGAACGAACTTCCCGCAAGATTGGAAGAATTGGATAGGTCGAAATTGGTTGTTACTGCATGTCCGCATTACGACCGCGCGATTATGGGCAGAATGTTTTTAGTGGTAAACGGATTCAAAGCCCGTTATTTAACTAACGGGTTATTAGGATTAGCGGACTTTTTACGCGGCGATAACGCTTATGAAATAATGAATTTCTTAAATTTTAAAAAGGTATCAAATGACTAAATTGGGATTAGCACTTGGCGGCGGAGGCGCAAGGGGATTGGCGCATATTGGAGTACTTAAAGTATTAGAGAAAAATAACATTAAAGTTCACGCAATTTCCGGCTGTAGTATGGGCTCGGTAATCGGAGCTCTGTATGCATATTATGCCGATGCAAAAAAAGTTGAATCTATTGTTTTGGACTTAATTGAAAAAACTGATTTTAGAAAATTAGGTTTCGATCTATTGCAAGAAAATAAAGTAAATGAGGGTTTAAGTCTTTTTGACAGTTTCAGCGAGTATGTAAAAATCCGTTACCACTTATTTAAATCACTCGATAAACTTTCTTATTTTGATGAAGAAGTTACCCGTAAATTATTTTCTTTCATTCCGGATATCGATATAAAAGATTTAAATATTAAGTTCTCTGCAATTGCAACCGATTTAATTTCGGGTGAAGAAATCAATTTTTCGAAAGGTTCGCTTCGCGAGGTTGTACGCGCAAGTTCCGCCATACCGGCTATTTTTCCGCCGGTTGAAATTGGCAATAAATTTTTAGTTGATGGCGGTGCTTCCGAAAGCGTACCGGTTGAAAGCGTGAGGGAATTAGGCGCCGACAGAGTCTTAGGCGTGGATGTAACCCGTTGCCTTCATGTTGAGCATAAACCGGAAAATTTATTTGACGTTCTTTTCCGGGTTGAAGATATCACTTCTTTTCATTTATCAAAAGTAAGATTGGAAAGCTCTGACCTTACTATCCATCCCCGTGTTCGTGATCTTGATTGGTCGGAGTTTAAAAAAGCACGGGAAATAATTGAAGAAGGTGAGAAAACGGCAAATGAAATGTTATCCGAAATACAAAAATTAGTCGATAGAAATTATTATTTGTTGGCAATGGAACATTTTGTAAAAAAACTGAAAGGTTGAAAATGCCGGAACACTCACATCATCATCACTCGGCAGAAACAAGTGGTTGGAGATTACTTGTAACAATAGTTTTAAATTTTGTTATTACTATTGCGGAAATTATAGGTGGAATATTATCCGGCAGCCTTTCTCTGATTTCCGATGCATTGCATAATTTTAGCGACGGTATAGCCGTAATTATCAGCTATATTGCCATAAGATTAAATAAACGACCGAAAGACGCTAAATTTACTTTCGGTTACAAAAGAGCCGAAATATTGGCTGCCGTTTTCAATGCTTCGGTTTTAATTGGTATTAGTTTGTATTTGTTTTTTGAAGCTTACAACCGTTTTGCAAATCCCGAACATGTTGAAGGCGGACTAATGACAATTGTTGCTTCAATTGGTCTTATTGCAAACGTGACCGGTACACTCTTGCTAAAATCCGGATCGAAAGATAATATAAATATTCGCTCTGCTTATTTGCATTTGTTAAGCGATGCGGTTTCGAGTCTGGGAGTAATTATAGGTGGAATATTTATTTATCTTTATAAAATATATTGGATTGATCCGCTTTTGACGGTTTTAATTTCATTGTATATAATTAAAGAAAGCTATGAAATTGTGAAGGAAGCAACAGAAGTATTAATGATGGCGGCACCCGAAAATTTATCGATTGACGAGTTGGAAAAAGAAATAATGAAACTTGACGGAGTAAAAAATATTCATCATGTCCATTTGTGGCGGGTTAATGAAAAAGATATTCATTTCGAAGCGCATGTGGAAGTAGATGACGTTTTAGTTTCTAAAACAGAAGAGATGCTTACGCAAATTGAAAATACTATGCACGATAAATTTGATATAAGTCATGTTACTATACAGTTTGAATGCGACCGGTGTAATGTAAAAGAATTAGTGTAAAAATTCTTTGTTTTCAAAAGTATTATTGAAAATTATATTTTATTAACTAATCACCCTGCAGCCATTCCAAAAGCTGGGCTTCTTTCGGAACTATACCGAAACTTTTTACTTCTTCATTTATTACTAGTCCCGGAGTCATCATAATTCCGTAATTCAGCATTTCATTTATATCATCAATAAATTCAACAGCCGCATCGATATTATATTTTTCTATTAGTTCGTTTATTTTCTTGTGGAGGGTTTCGCATTTTTTGCAGTGCGTACCTAATATTTTAATTTTCATATCTCCTCTATTTTTATTAATTAAATTATTCCATAGCCGGGTTAGTAAAATATTTTTTGCTAAATTTTAACGCTACGTCAACCAACAAAATCATTACCGGAACTTCGATCAGCGGACCTATTACGGCAGCGAAAGCTTCACCCGAATTTATTCCAAACACAGCAACCGAAACAGCAATTGCCAGTTCAAAATTATTACTTGCTGCCGTAAATGAAAGTGTAGCCGTTTTCTGATAATCGGTACCGAATTTTCTGCTCATATAAAATGATACGAAAAACATTATTACGAAGTATAGAATTAACGGTATTGCAATAAGAACTACATCGTAAGGAATTGCCACTATCATTTCCCCTTTGAGCGAGAACATTACAAAAATTGTGAAGAGCAATGCGTATAGCGTTAGCGGACTTAGTTTGCGAATAAATTTACGTTCATACCAATTTTTACCTTTTTGCTTGATAAGAAAATATCTTGTTAAAAATCCTGCCGCAAACGGAATTCCAAGATAAATTAATACACTTTCTGCTATTTGACCGATTGAGATATTTATTGTAAAAGAATTCATCCCAAGCCATTCCGGAATTATTGTAAGGAATATGTAAGCAAACAAAGAATAAAAGACGACCTGAAAAATCGAATTAAATGCTACCAGTCCGGCTGCATATTCCCTGTCTCCACTTGCTAAATCGTTCCAAACAATAACCATCGCAATACAACGTGCCAGACCTATCAGTATTAATCCCGCCATATATTGAGGATAATCATGCAAAAATATAACGGCAAGAATAAACATCAATACGGGTCCAAGTATCCAATTTTGGAAAAGTGAAAGAGTTAAGATTTTTACATTTTTAAACACATCTCCCAATTCTTCATACTTAACCTTTGCAAGCGGCGGATACATCATCAGAATTAATCCGATTGCAATTGGAATGTTAGTTGTGCCCGATTGAAACAGATTCCAGAAATCCGTTATTTTAGGAAAAATGTATCCCGTAAACACTCCGAGAAACATTGCGAGAAATATCCAAAGTGTTAAAAATCTGTCGAGAAGTTTTAGTTTCTTAGAAACTCTATTCATCTACCGCCTTTTTCCAACCAATGTGTTAATGTTGATTTTGTAGGGAGTTTGCCTTGCAGTAAAATATTACCGTTTACAATAAGTGCCGGAGTAATCCAAACTCCCAAATCAACGAACTTATCGGGGTTGTTTATTTTTTCAATATTTGCATCAAGATTATTTTCTACTATAACTTCATTACACATTTGAAAAAGTTTATTGCAATTAACGCAATTAGGTCCAACCACTTTAATTGACAACATGATTGAATTCTCCATTATTAATTTGTTAGGCAAAATGTTGCTGCCAACATAAAATTCAACTTAATTTATTTTTATAGAACTCAAGAAAATCCCTTTTTATTTCATCTCTTATTTTTCTGAATTCGTTTAAGATTTCTTCATCCGTTCCCGTTGCTTCCGCCGGGTCTTCAAATCCGATATGCAATTGCTTTTTAACATTACCGATAAATACGGGGCAAGTTTCTTTCGCATTATCGCAGACTGTAATAACATAATCGAAAGATTGATCCAGAAATTGGTCTACGTTTTTAGGATAACCGCCGCTTATATCAATACCAACTTCATCCATTACTTTAATTGCTTTCGGATGCACTTCTTCTGACGGATTTGTACCTGCCGAATAAACTTCCAACTCCGGATTAAACGATTTTAAAAAGCCCTCCGCCATTTGACTTCGGCAGCTGTTACCGGTGCAAAGAATTAATATTTTCATAAAGTCCTTTTTTCTTATTGATAAAAAGCTCCGAATACCATTCCGCTAATTGTTGCCATAATTACAACCAACGTAACATAAACAACGGTCTTTTGTGTTCCTATAACTTTTCTGATTACCAGCATATTTGGTAAAGAAAGCGCCGGACCTGCTAATAAAAGAGCCAATGCCGGACCCTGACCCATTCCTCCGTGTATCAAACCTTGTAAAATCGGTACTTCGGTAAGAGTGGCAAAGTACATAAATGCGGCAACGATGGAAGCGAAAAAATTAGCGAACAACGAATTACCGCCTACAAGAACGGAAATCCATTCTTGAGGAACTATCCCGTGACCGCCTCCGGGTCTGCCTAATAAAAATCCGGCAACCAAAACTCCCGCACCGAGTAATGGTAAAATTTGCTTTGCCAAATCCCAACTTTCGCCAAGCCATTGATTAGGTTCATCCTTTGCAAAAGTTAACAACAAAGTTATTACCACAATTGCCGCAGTGTATGGAATTAACGGTTTACCGCTATAAAATATTGCTAATAAAACAACAATTAAAGTTCCTAATAAAGTCCAAACTTTATTTAATTTTAAAATAAATATTAGTGATAACGATAAAGTTATTCCAAACACACCGGTAATCAACCATTTGTATTTAGCAATTAAATAAAAAAGTCCTTCGTTAGTATCCGGTTTTCCCCATGTTGCAAATACCAAAATTGCAACCAAAATAAAAAAATGTGTTGCGGTTTGCCACATTGGTCTTTCTTCCGGTATATCGGGCATGGCTAATTGTGCTTTAGCTTTTTCCGCTTCCTCTTTTCTGTAAATAAAAGCCATAATTAAACCGATTACAATGCTGAAAACAACCGCTCCGATTACTCTGGCAACACCAAGTTCAAAACCCAATATCCTTGCCGTTAATATTATTGCCAGAATATTTATTGCCGGGCCCGAGTAAAGAAAAGTAATAGCCGGACCCAATCCCGCGCCGCGTTTGTGAATACTTGTGAAAAGCGGAAGTACAGTACACGAGCATACCGCAAGTATAGAACCGGAAACGGATGCGACAAGGTACGCCACCCATTTTTTTGCCTTTGCTCCAAAATATTTTACAACCGAAGCTTGACTAACAAAAACCGCAATTGTGCCGGCAATAAAAAAAGCCGGTACCAAACAAAGTAATACATGCTCTTGCGCATACCATTTTGTAAGTTCAAGAGCGTCGTAAATTGCAGCATTAAAATTGGGATTGCCGAGAGGCATAAAATATGCAAACAAGAAAAATCCCGTTATCCATAAAAACGATTTGTATTGTTCTTTCCAATCCATCCAACACCTGACAAGTTTTAGAGAATTATCTAAAGTTACAATTAGAAATTAACCGGCAGATGTTGCAAGTCTGGCAAAGTCCATTCCTATGGCCGAACTTATCTCATCGTTGCATTTCTGCAAAAAGGTTTTGAGTTTTATCTGTTTTTCAATTATTAGTTTATACAAAGGATCAAACTGAAGTTCCGTTGAAATTGAATTTAATTCCCTTACCAATTCAGTTGAAGCATTTCCGCTTTTTTGATTGTTTTGTATTTCTTCTACCAATTTATTGTACCTTCCAATTTTAGACTTCAGATTTAAATCATTATTGTATTTTTCCAAAGCCTCGCTGTATTCAATTACTTCTTGAATCGAAAATAATTTTCTTACAAAATCGTCTGCTATATTTGCTAATTGAGAGTTCATAAATCCTCCTTAAGAACAACAACTGTTTTGTGATTTGGAAAAAGAGGCAAAGTCGAAATTAAGTTTTCTGCTTATGTATAAATTCAGTTCTTTAAATAAATTTACCAGCGCTGCTTCCGAATCAAAGTAGTTTTTTAATATTTTATTTTTGTACATTAATTTTTTTTGAGTATCAACTTGAATATTTAATTGCTCGGGATTGGTTTGGTTGTAAACCGGATCGTTTAATTTACGAACAAGCTG
>JALSTI010000062.1 GCA_026983795.1 Melioribacteraceae bacterium | reverse complement strand
TATACGTAAGAAGCAATTTTTTTGCCTCTTCGTCCTTAACAAAATTATTTCTTGCTTCGGTATAATTTTTAAATTCCGGCGATCCGGTTATAGCAATACCAAGCTTGTACGAAGATGTGAAGACTTGCTCTTGCAAATTTTTTTTGACGGATAATTTTTCCTCGATCATTTTTAGTCCTTATAATATTTATTTAATTGTATAAAACTTACACAATATAATTTTAATTTTTCCTTCCTGTAACCGTAATGCTGAAAATTCCATTAAAGCTGTTTTTAAATGAATCTATTTCTTGTCGGGATAGAGCAATTTCTAACATTGAATCGGGAATTTTGATTTCTTTACTTTTTCTAATTTCTACATCTACAAATCCGTTTTCTTTTATTAAGCCGATATATTCATTTTCATTCATTGCTCCCGTTACACATCCGGCGTATAATTCGGCGGAGGCTCTCAACTCTTCGCTTATTTCACCTTTTACTACAATATCTGATACGCAGAAGTGACCGCCGGGTTTAAGCGTCCGGTAAATTTCCGCAAATGCTTTTTGCTTGTCGGGAACTAAATTTAATACACAATTGCTTATTATAACATCAACAGAATCCGGATCAAACGGCATTTCCTCAATGTCCCCAAGGTGAAATTCTACATTGTCATAACCCAATTTGTTATTGTTGGATTTTGCTTTGGTAATCATTTCTTCTGTAAAATCAAGCCCGATTACTTTACCGGTTTCACCGACAAGCTGTCTTGCAACAAAAACATCGTTACCCGCACCGCAGCCTAAGTCCAAAACCGTATTGCCTTTTTTAATGCCTGCAAATTCGGTAGGGATTCCACAGCCCAAGTTCAAATCCGCATCGGAAACATATCCGTTCAATTTTGAATAATCATCATTGAATACCGAATAGTCCATATCGCCTGAAGAACCGCAGCAACCGGAATTATTACCAACGGCAATTTTTCCGTATTTGTTTTTAACAATTTCTTTCAATTTATTTTTATCATCCATTTTAATACTCTCTTTCGTGGTTTGGTTTTAAAATGTAGAATGTTAATTAATTATTTAATTTCACATTTAACGAAATAAGAAAAATATTAAGGCGTACATGCAAGTTGCTTGTCCAGTTCCTCAATTTTATTGATATCCGATATTATTTGTTGATTATCCGAAATCCAAAAATCCAATTCCATTAAAATTCTATTCACTCTTTTATCCGCGGGGTTATTATTTATATAATAATAAACCCATTTACCATCTTTCTTTTCAGTAATAAAACCGGCTTCTTTCAATATGTGTAAATGTTTAGACACGGTGGAAGTAGCAAGATTTAATAAAGATGTAACCTCGCAAACGCAAAGTGGTTTCAGTTGGAGCATTTTTAATATTCTTAATCGGTTAGGATCGGATAAAGCCTTAAATAATTTTATTTTTTCGTTTAACATTACAAATCTCATTTCGTTATTTAACGAAATATATCCAATTTATATTTGTTGGTCAAGTCCAGTTTCAAAAATTCAGAATAGTAATTGTGAAAGGAATTTAAGGTTGTAATTTACTGGATACAAAATGTGAAGAGTAATTCCGCTTGTTCTAAAATTTACAGGATGCATAATTTATAAATTTCCAAACGATGTACGGATAGTTAAAAACTGTAAAGCATTGAACGTGAATTTTGCATATCTTGAAATAAAAAGTTTCGCAGAAAAATAATGTATTTGAGAAAAATAGTTCAGTAATTTAAACGTGTGGTTATAAAAAAGATAATAGGCATGGCACAAATATTCTGTTAACCCGGTTTATAAAAAAGAACTAATATAGAGAGAGTTAAAAGCAAAAACCCGGGAGAAACTACCGGGTTTGATTTGAGCTGGCGGACGGACTCGAACCGCCGACCGGCTGATTACAAATCAGCTGCTCTACCAACTGAGCTACGCCAGCATTTTAAGTGCGTAAATCTAATATATTTTCCGTTTCAATGCAATAATTATGAATTTATTTTGATAATTTTAAATTTATTATTCCCTTTAAAAACCGTATAGATTTATGAATATCAAACCGGATAGATTATCGTTAAATCAAATTAAATATTTTTCGTCTCTGTTAACCAAAAAAGGAAGAAAGAAGGAGAATAAATTTATAGTTGAAGGAAAACGGATTGTTGATGAAGCGCTGAAAAGTAACTTTGAAATTCAAACCGTAATTGTTACTACTGATTTTGTTGAGAAAAACGAACAATTATTGGTAAAATGGGGAATTAGCGATAAACTATTTTTAATTAACCAAAAAGATTTCAGAAGAATTTCGGATACAAAATCTCCGCAAGGTATTGCAGCCGTTGTAATTAATCGTAATGTCTCTTCAAAAGTTGATATAACGGATAAATTGATTGTTGCTTTGGAAAATATTTCCGATCCCGGTAACCTTGGAACTATATTAAGAAATTGTGATTGGTTCGGAATTAAACATGTGATAATTAACCAATATTGTGCCGAACTTGAAAATCCTAAAACAATTAGAGCAAGTATGGGAGCTTTGTTTCATCTTAATATTATTGATGATAATGATTTTTATTCAAGTCTGTCTGAATTAAAAAAATCCGGTTATCAAATCATTTCTTCCGATTTGGGCGGAAAAGATATATTTAAATTTAACAGACCTGAAAAAACGGTTGTTGTTTTTTCTAACGAAGCATTCGGTCCGTCAATTGATATTAAAAACATTGCCGACTATTCCGTAACCATACCGAGAATAGGAAATGCAGAATCTTTGAACGTCGCTTCGGCTTCTGCCGTTATATTATCTCAATTAACTAAAACTTAACGGAGTAAGATCATTTTTTTTGTTTGCGTAAAGCTGCCGGCTTTTAATCTGTAAAAATAAATTCCACTCGATAGATATTTCGCATCAAAAACAACCCTGTAATATCCGGGGTTTTGCTTTTTGTTTACCAATGTTACTACTTCTCTGCCAAGTACATCATAAATTTTTAATTGCACTAGTTGAGACGTTGCATGCAACGTCTTTACGGCAACCGGGACAGTATATTTTATTGTTGTTGTTGGATTAAACGGGTTCGGGTAATTTTGACTAAGATTAAATTTTGATGGAAGAATATCCATATTATCTTCAACAGCAGTTAAAATACCTTGTTCGGGCGTTGGTAATTTTACATCTGTATAAATATGAAATTCGCCTGCTTGCAAAGTAACTTGCGCAAACGGATCGGAAACAGAAATACTGTCGCCGCTGAAATAGTCGTACCACGTTCCGGAAGATTGAAACGCCGGATTTATTGATCCCGTTGTAACTCCAAAATTTCCTACAATGGTTACGTTCATTGTTGAATCGTTAATGTGTATTGATTTAACGGCGCTTCCCGCATTCATAGAAAAACCGGAACTTCTGAAAACCCCGTAATTTTTTCTTAAAAATATTAGCGCTTTTATTGTTTTGTATAAGTTGAGTCTTGCCAAATCATTCAGATAATCCCATCTGATGGGTTTTGGCTCTAATTTTGCATAGTCGGTTCCGTACGGTTCCGGCACTGAATTAGTTTTAGGATCATAAAATATTGAATAATCATAGCCTAATTCTCCAAACTGCCACAACATTTTGGGTCCCGGAACAGTATAGAAAAATGCCGAAGCCATTTTCATTCTGTTTAATGCAATGTTCAAATCTTTAACCGAATAGTTTCCATTTGAATTTCCCCATCTTAAATTTTTATACATCAATCTTTCTTCGTCATGACTTTCCATATAGCCAACCAAATTCGGCTGAGACCATCCCCGCACCTTATAAGAAACACCTGAAAAATTTGATTTCCCGTTATCGTGGTATCCCATTGTTGCTTCGTTATAGCTTGAATTTTGATTTCCCCACAACATCATTCCAAAGTTTGATAAAACTTTTTCTTCCGAATTATCCGCGAAATGTTCAAGAATAACATAAGCGTTTGAATCCACTTCCCAAATTTTACTTGCCATTCTTTCTAATATATTAATTCTGGATTGGTCATACTGACTCCATAAACCAACGTCATCTCCGGAATATTTTTGTGTAAAACCTTTTGAAAGATCAAAACGGTATCCGTCAACTTTGTATTCGGTAATCCAGAATTTATTAATGCGGTCAACAAGCTTTTGCGTGAACGGACTTTCATGATTAAAATCATAACCCACGCTAAACGGATGAGGCGCAGTTACATTGTACCAAGGGTTTTCGGATGTTGGCGGACCGTAATTACCGGATGCATATAAACGGACAAAAGGGGACTGCCCGAACGAATGGTTAAGAACCATATCCATTATCACGGCAATGTTTCTCTTATGGCATTCATCTATAAAATGTTTGAACGTGTTACCCGGACCGTAATTTTTATCAACTGCAAAATAAAACGAAGGATTGTATCCCCAACTTACATTCCCTTCAAATTCATTAACGGGCATCAACTCAATCGCATTTACTCCAAGACTGTCAAGGTAATCCAAAGTATCGGCTAATGTATTAAAATCGTGTTGAACAAGAAAATCCTCCAACCATAGTTCATAAATTACAAGATTAGATTTATCGGGACGTTTATAACCTTGCGCTGTCCATTGATAATTATCTTGTGCGGTTTGTAATACGGAAGTAATCTCGGTGGTTTTGCCAAACGGATAAGGTTTTAAGCCGGGATATATTTGCGGACTGATATCTTTATCATTCCAAGGGTCCAGAACTTTTTCGGTGTATGGATCGGCAATTCGTAATGTGCCGTCGACTAAATATTGAAAAGCATATTCTTGTTTAGGAGTAAGTCCTGTAATTGTTATCCAATAAGTCGAATCATTCGGCGTACGGTTCATATAATAATTCGTATCAACTTGCCAATTATTAAAATCGCCTATAACATAAACAAACTGTTTGTTTGGAGCAAAAAGGCTTAAAGTTACCGTATTATCGTCAATGTAATTAATGCCGTCCACAATACCGTCCGGTAAATTTTGGTGATGGATTGGTTTATTAACAACGTAAACAAACGAGTCAGTTGCAACCACCGACGTAGAATCGTAAGCAAAAATCTTCATTGTATTGGTGCCTGATTCATTGGCAATTAGGGAATATTTGAGCGTATCGTTAACAGTAGAAAAAATTTTGATATTATTTTTTAGAAGTATTAATGAATCAACAAATACCGGAGCGG
>JALSTI010000061.1 GCA_026983795.1 Melioribacteraceae bacterium | reverse complement strand
CGCCCAGGAAATTGACAATGAAATTAAAAAAATCGTGCTTAAAGGAATGGAAAGAGCCGATAGAATCTTAAGGGAAAATATCGATTTATTACATAAACTTTCTAAGGAATTGTTGGAACGGGAAATTCTGGATGCGGAAGAAATTAAGAAAATTATGAATGGAGAAGAACTTCCGCCGGTAAAGAAAAACGGCGACGAACTTGCCGGTAAAGCTCAAACCGGAATTCCGGAACATGTAAAAAAATTGATGGAAGAAAAACAAAAAAGAGGAACAGAAGAACAGCATCCAGATAGCCAAAATGACCCAAATTGATCGTGGAACTATTGATTATAAAAGCGAGCTGCTGAGAAAAGCCATTCATCTCTGCTCGCTTTCTATTCCTGTTATTTATTACTTTATTACTAAAAGTACCGCCTTAAAAATTTTAATTCCTATTACTATCGTTTCCTTGATTATTGACGTGGGAAGATATTACATCCCTTTTTTAAATAGAATGGTTGAAAAATATTTTGGTTTTTTATTGCGGGAACATGAGAAAGATTCAGTAAAAAAAAATTTAAACGGCGCAACTTACGTTTTCATTTCCGCGGTTGTTGGTATTATCCTTTTACCCAAAATTCTTTTTATCACTTCTTTTGCGGTTCTTATTGTTAGCGATATTGCGGCCGCTTTGTTCGGAAGAAGATTTGGTAAACATAAATTTTTATCCAAAAGTTTGGAGGGAACTTTAGCGTTTTTTGTGTTTGGTTGTTTTGTGGTTTTATTAAGTCCGAAAATTGAATATAATTTAACGGAATATTTAATAGGCTTTTTTGCCGTTGCAGTTGGCGCTATAGTGGAAAATATTTCTTACGGCTGGGCAGATGATAATCTTACTATTCCGCTTTCTATAGGATTTACAATGTGGGGATTGTATTTAATTTTTTTACCAAAAGTAAATCTTTTTTTGGCGCTGGGTTCTTATTAAATTTTATTGAAACATCATTCTAATGAAATTGTATAAAATTCATTCAAACAACAAAAAATAAATTATATGAAAAAGATATTTACATTATTTCCGGTTCTAATTTTAATTTTAAGCGCATGTAGTTCAAAACGTCCTGCTATCGGTCGTGAAGATCAAATTGTTGTAGTTGCCGATTCCGCAGAATATGCGCAAGTTGAAAGTTCTTTACAGCAAGCATTTGGTAAAGTGATATATACGCCTCAACCTGAACATTTATTTAAATTAAAACGTGTAAATATCTCAAAGTTTAACGACGCTAAAAAAATGAAAAACGTAATAATTTTAGCGCCTCTAAATTCCGGATCGAATGTATCTAAATATCTGAATACGGTTCTTGATTCAACTTCAAAAAATATGGTTTTAAAAGACAGCGTATATGTAATTAACAGGCATGATTTATGGGCAAGGGATCAATTGGTTATGATACTAACCGCTCCCACTATCGAAAAACTCAGATCGGATATTTTTATGCATGCAGATGACTTACTCTATTTTTTCCGCGACGAATCTAACAAACGTTTATCTAAAGCCTTATATAATTCCAGACTGGAAAAAGTAAAGATTGAAGCCGGATTTCTTAAAAAGTTTAATTGGATAATTTATGTGCCGGCAGATTATCAGTTATCTATGGAAAAAGATGAAGATAATTTTGTTTGGTTAAGAAGAGGCGTTAATACTGATATGGAAAGATGGATTTTTATTCACTGGATAGATAATGCTTCGCCAACGTTTTTAGATCCCGATTCCATTGCAAACGAAAGAAATAAAATAACGAAAAAATATTACCGTACAACAGATGACACTACTTACGTTGAATTGTATGATGCATATAAAATGAGTTCGGAGGTTAATTTTAACGGTAGGTTCGCAATTATGACACAAGGTTTATGGCGTTTCAGCGATCAGAGCGGCGGCGGACCTTATATAGATTATGCTTTTTACGATGAAGATACCGGAAGAATTTATATGCTGGACGCATCCATCTTTGCGCCGAAATACCAAAAGAAAGATTTAATTCAGCAAGTGGATGTGTTGCTTCATTCTTTTAAAACCGGAAAAGAAATTAGTCCCGAAAAAAAGAAAGAATTGATGGAATCTTTAGAGGATTAGCAACTTCCTCTAATTTACCGGATTATCTTTTCATTATCGGCAATACTAATTTGACCGTGTGTATTGTTAACTAAATTAATTTTTCCAGCTAATTTTATATTACCGCCGAATTTTACGTCTCCTTTTACCGTTAACTCTTCGCATTCTAAAAATGAAGGAACTCCTTTGGGGAAACGGTTTTCAAAATCTTCAACTTTTTTGTAATATTTTTTGTCAAGATTAATAAACAGTTTTCCCAATTTACGTCCGGGATTCGGAATAAGCTTAAATTCGTCGGTTAAAATGTAAGCGTCGGATCTGACTGCCAAAAGATCATCTGTAGTTTTAACCGGAGCAAACCTTGTGCGCGGAACTCTAATGGCGCTAGCGCCTTTAAATACCGAAATAGCCGAACCCATTGCCGTTTCCAATTGGTAAACTTTCGGCGAGGAATGATCTCTGGGATCTACATTTTTTTCGTTTCTGATCATTGGCAATTTTAAATTGTATTTTTTTTCTTTAAGTACATTTTGTAAGGCTTTAAGGTCTATCCAAATATTATTTGTATTGAAATATTTATGTTTATTAATATTTTGGAATTCCGGTAAATCCTCGTCGGGACATTGGGCGGATTCGCGTAAAATTAATTGACCGTTTTTCAATCTCGCCAAATGACCTCCTTTTCTGTCGGCTTCGGTTCTATCGGCAACTTCCATTAGAAACGAATATCCGCTTTGTACAAAATAACCCAGCAAGTTTACATCTAAAAAAGAACCGAGATTATCAGAGTTTGATATAAATGCGTATTGGTAATTATTAGCGATTAATAATTCCAATATTCCGGAAATGTGCATGGCAATATAAATTTCTCCGTGACCGGGCGGACACCATTCCAATTTGGGATTTGCATTCCATTCAACAGGCTTTAACGTTTTTTTATCTATTTTCGGAATTTTGTGTTGTAAAAAATCAACGGGAAGTTTTTCGTCTACTTGTGTATATTTTTTTAATAAATCTAATGAATCATCTTTGGTGTTAAAACTGTTCATTAAGATAAAAGGGACATTTGAAACTTCCGATTGCTTTGCGATAATATCCAAAAATGTTAGTTTGTTTTTTACTTCCAACAAAGATTTTGCTTTATTTAATCCCATGCTTGTTCCCAAGCCGCCGTTTAGCTTTATAATTACAGTACTGTTCAGATTATCTTTCCCGGTTTCGAAATAATCGCTTCCCAAATTTTCCAAATCGGGTAGTGAATCTACCGGAGAAATTGTTGACTCGGGAATTGTTCCGGATTCACCTTTTAGAAGTAATGAATAATAATACCGGAATGTATCGATTACTAATCCGGGTAAATTTTCTTTTTGCATCTTCTCTTTAAAAGGTTGAAACATTTTATCGAAATTTTCCATTTAATATTCTCAATTATTGAAAAGTTGAATTTGAAAAATAATAATTTGACGGATAAAATAGTAAGCAATTAAAAATTACGGTTTATTAATTGTGGCGGAAGTCTTTTTTGCGGATCGAACATTTTCATCTTTTTTATATAACTATCGGCAGCTGTATTATTACCGTTCCGCATTTCGTAAATAGCTCTGTTGGCTAACATCGAATAGATAATGTTATGAACAAAAGTTGTGTAACTATCCGGATGTTTTGGAAATCTGATATTTGTATAATTTGCATGTAAGGAATCGTATTTATTTGCTTTTAGAATTTTGTATAAATAATGATGAGGTGCAATTGTATATCCGGGCGGTAATTTAATAACTCCGTTTCTCAACTCGTTCTCAACCATCTCGGGACTCAAATATACCGGTCGTTTTTTTATATTTTCCGCAATTAATTGATCGATTAATTGCCGGTAGCTTTGGTCTAATTCCGCGGCGTTAAATTTTTTATCTTCTTCAAAAGGTTTTACAAGTTTCAAAAATCGGTTGACTTCAAAAGTAAGACCGCTTAGAATTTCCGGGTAATTATTTTTTAATTGATTGTAATACCATGATCTTCTTAACAGTTCTTTATCAACAACGGCAACGCCTTTTTTATGATTTTCTACAAACCTGAAATAATAAGACGGCGAAACGAAATAATCCCACTGGTAAGAAATGATTAAAGCGTTGTTTTCCACGTTATCCAAAATATTTTTAGTGTAATCTTCAAAAGTATACAAATCCGATTTATTTACTTTTTGGTAATTCAGATTGAATTGAATTATGATAATAACAAGCGAAAAAGAAATCCAAAAGGCAAGCGGCGCTTTAGAAAATTTGTTTATTAATTCGTTGAAACCGAATAGGATAAAAAATGCAATTGAAATATACGAAAGCAAAAAATACGTATCAATATCATGTATGCTATAGTTTATGGAATATAAAATTGTGAATAAAAAATTAGTAATGAAAAAGAAAAACAAAACCCTGCTTATTTTGTAACTTGCAATCATTCCGCATACTGCGGTTAGCAATGCTAAAATATTAAATTCCGACGGCAATGAACTTAAATATCTGCTAAATTGAGTCTTAGCTACTTCGGCGGATGAGAAAAACCATACCTGGTATTGCTTTCCCGTGATGTGGCGAAAAAAGTTTTTGAAATTAACCGGATTTCCCCAATTCATAACCGGATTGTCGGAAGCTCTAACCGGCAGGTATAAATAAATTATTAACCACACGGAGATGAAAACAATCAACATTTTTGCAAGTGTTTTTAATGTGTTTTTGGAAAATTTATTATTTGCAAAAAACAATATTGCAAAACCCGGTAATAAAAATAATGTTGACATATGGTTGGTAAAAGAGAATGCTAAAATAACTGAAGCCGCAATCCAATCCTTGTAACTGTTAGAGAAATACGATTTTATTAAAAAATAAACTGTGAGTGAAATTAAGAATAAATGAAGCGAATAAACTTCTACCGATGTGCTTTGTTCCCAAAAAGTTTTGTTCGTTGCCAATAAAATAGCCGGTGTTACAATTCCCGCTAAAAATGCAAAGTTTTTGTTTCCCGTCCAATATTTTTCAGTTAACAGTTTTGCGGTTTTAAGAAATAATAATATTGCCAAAGCGCAATAGATTGCATTTAACAAATTTAGATTTTTTATGGTTGAAAACGGTAGAGGTAAAAATAAAAATAAGTGTCCCAACAATGTAAATAACGGATAACCTGTAGGATGAGCAATTCCCAAGGTTGCTTGCACTGTCGCAAGTTCTCCGGAATCGATCTGAACAACCGACGGAGCTAAAGTTAAAATGTAAATTATAAAAATAAAGAGAACAATTACGTATTCGTATTTAATTTTATTGAAGTCAAATTTCATCGGTTCGTTAATTAATTTACGAATGTAAATATTTGTTAAATATCAAATTGTTTTTTTCAATTACCGAATTAATTTTACTTATAAAACTTGCGCTGTTTTCAAAATTTAAGAATGCGGATAAAATCTCCGTTTTTTCGTTCCCTTTTTGAACTGTAACGGCTTTTTGATTGAATATATTTTGTATGCTCACTTCTATGTTTTTCAAAAATAAATAGTTTTCTTTAAGACTTAACAATTTCTTGTTTCCTCCGGACAAATAATCAATTTTTTCCGTAAATCTTTTATCAATAATTTGCAGAAAGTATTTCTTTTTGAGTATTAAAAACTGAATTAAAAAATCTATGGTAACTAATGTTCCTCTTCCTTTTTTGATGTTTAAGAAATTTTTTAACTGCGAACGGTTTTCTTTAATAACATTTTTGTACATACTTAAAATTCCGGATGCAATTTCTTTTTCGTTTTGCTTTGTTATTCTTTCATTAATAACTTTTAATAGTTTTTTATAAAGGACTTTCTCTCCGGTTATTAAACGCATTTTGGTGGCTGTTTGAAGTTCCCAAATTCTGGCTCTTTTTTTATAATAATTAATGTAGCCGTCCAATTCCCAAACTAAAGGCGAGCCTGCTCCTTCCGGTCTTAGTCGTACATCAACCGTAAACGGAGCAATTTCCGATTTTAGTTTTTCCAGAACGTCTACAAAAAACATGGTCACATAATTTTTATCGTAATGCGATGTAACAAAAATCAGATCGATATCCGATTCAAAATTTAAGTCTTTGGTTCCGTAACTTCCCAAACCGCAAATAAAATAACGGAACGGCAGTTTATCTTTTTTTAGTAAATTTTTAATACGGAAGTCAATAAATTCGCTTAATATGAGTGATAATCTATCGCGGTTGATTAACTTCAGCGCGAATTGAACCGATAAAATATATTGGATTTGCTTGAGAGAAAAATCGGTAAAATGGGATTCTAATTTTTCTATAAAAATTCTTCTCGATAGAAATATTTCATCCAAAGATTTATCAGCAATCCATAAATCGATTGCTCTTTGTGAATATTCGCAAATTGTTAAAAATGTGTTGAAAAAACTTTTGTTTCTGAATTCACTGTAAAAAAGAGAAGGGAACTTTGTCCTTTCAATTATTCTTGCAAAGTTGTTTATTACTTTATCCGGATTTTTTGATTTAGTTAAATAATCGTACAAAGCAGGTTCAATTTCGGAAAATAACTTTATCGTCCGGCTTTCAAACCGCTTTTGGTTAACCGGACCAATTCCCGAACGTAAAAATTTCAAATACTTTTCGCATTCGGTTTTGTTTTTAAATTGAATTGAATCCAAACTTAATCCGTTAAATCCTGAAAGTTGGGAATCGTTTAGAATCGAATTGAATATTTGTCTTACTTTATTCCGTGTTTCGTTAAGCTTAGCATTAAATTTCGTAATATCGTTAAAGTCAAGGTAGAATGCTAATTTTAATTGAATTTCATTATTAGTAGGAATTGAATGGGTTTGTTTATCTTCCATTAACTGCAAATAATGTTCAATCTTTCTGTAAAAAATATAAGACTCTCTCAAAACGGTTGATTCCTTGCGGGAGAGAAGATTATTTTTTTCTAAAATATTTATTGCTTCTAAAGTGTTTCCGGTTTTAAGTCCGTTAATTTTTTTGCCGTTTAGAAGTTGCAGCGCTTGAACGCAAAATTCTATATCCCTAATTCCGCCGGAAAATAATTTTACATCCGACTCATCAATTTTAGATTCTATCTTTCGTTTCATCTGCTTTATTTCGGTTAAAACGGAAAAATCAACGGAGGAATAGATAAACAGATTGAGGAAATTTTTGAATTTATTAAACAATGATTCATCGCCGGTTAAATAATTTGCTTTGATTAGCATCTGACGTTCCCAATGTTCTCCTTTTGATTCATAATAAAGTATTGTATCTTTTAAACTTCTTGATAAAGGAGAGAATTTACCGTCGGGTCTTAATCTGAAATCAATTCTGTATAAAAATCCGCGATCTGTAAATTCGCTTGCGGTATTAATGAATAACTGTGTGGCTTCGTCAAGAATTTCAAAATATGCTCTGTTTATTTTTTTAATAACGGTATTTTTATCAAATATCAAAATTAAATCGATATCCGAGCTGTAATTTAATTCGCCGCCGCCCATTTTACCTAATGTAATTAAACAGAATTTCCTTTTAATATTTTCAATGCCGTATTTTTTTAGTACTTCGTTGTAACATAGTTGAAACAGGTTTGAAATTATGGTTTTTGCTAAAACCGACAAATCGTTAATTACCGTGTTCAAACCGTTCATGTGTAACAAATCGGAAACGGCGGTTTTTAAGAGTATTCTTTTTTTTGTGTTTTTAAGAAAATTGATTTTCGCCTTAGTGGTTCTAAAGTTTTTTAATCCGTTTGAAATTTGTATTTGCAGCTTATTTTCCGATAAAGGGATTGAAAGAAATTGCGGATCGAATATTTCATATAAAAATTCGGGATTCCTTACAACAATATCGGTTAAGTAGTTACTGTTTGCACAAATTGATGTAAGTATTTCAACATGATGAGGATATTTTATACAATCTTGTAAAAATGAAACGCGGTCGTAAAGAGAGTTTAATATCCTGATTAAATTATTTTCCGAAGATTGAGTAAAATAAACCTTTTCCGTTTCCGCTTGGAAAGTTTCTATTAATAAATCAATTTCCTCCGGAGATAAAAATCCCTCAGTCAATTCAACAAGGGTTGCTGCAAAACTTTCTGAAAATAAATATGTGTTAGGATTATTTCTCATTTCTCGAATTGTTTGAAAGTAAAGATAAAAAGAAAGTAGTATTCAAAAAAATAAATTAAAGGTCTAAAGAAAATACATTGTAATTTGTATAAATTTGAAACAATTTAAAGTTGCGATTTTATAAGAATGATATAATAAATACAAACTAAGCGGTAAAAAATTTTGACGACCGCCGCTTAATTGCTTTTCAGATAGGCAATGTTTAATTTTGGTCTGATAAAATAAAGGAGAAATTGATGCTGCAAGGATTATTAAAAAAGGTTTTTGGCGATAAAAATGAGAAAGCCCTTAAAGAACTTTGGCCTATTGTTGACCAGATTAACGAAATATATGAAAATAAAATAAAAAATCTTTCGGAAGAGGAATTAAAAGCAAAAACCGAGGAATTTAAAGCAAAAATTGAAAACGAAACAAAGGATCTGCGCGAGAAAATTGAAAACCTCAAAGAACAATTAAAATCGGATGATGCCGAAGAAAATTACGAAGGGCTGCATTCCGAAATTGAAGAGTTGAATGAAAAATTAGACGCAAAATACGAGGAAATTCTTGATGAACTTTTACCCGAAGCTTTTGCGGTTATTAAAGCTACTTGTAAAGCTTTACTAGGTAAAACTTGGGAGGCTGCGGGAAATAAAGTAACATGGGATATGGTTCCTTATGATGTTCAGCTGTTGGGCGGAATAGTTCTGCATCAAGGTAAAATTGCCGAAATGGCTACCGGTGAAGGTAAAACATTGGTCGCTACATTGCCCATTTACTTAAATGCATTAACAGGACGCGGAGTGCATCTTGTAACGGTTAACGATTATTTGGCAAAAAGAGATAGCGAATGGATGGGTGAAATTTATAAGTTTCATGGATTGACCGTTGGCTGTATTACCAATACGATGGATAGCGAACAAAGAAAAAAAATGTATGCGTGCGATGTTACTTACGGAACGAATAATGAATTCGGATTTGACTATTTAAGAGATAATATGGCAATTTCAACCGACCAAGTAGTGCAGCGGGAACATAACTATGCAATTGTGGACGAGGTTGATTCGGTTTTAATTGACGAAGCAAGAACCCCTTTAATTATCTCCGGTCCGGTTGAAGCTTCCGAACACAAATTCGACGAGATGAAACCGGCTGTGGAAAGATTATTCCGTAAACAAGCCAGCTTGGTTGCTAGTATTGTGCAAGAAGCCGAAGAACTTTTGAAATCCAATGAAAAAGGGGACAGAGACAGAGCGGGAATTAATTTACTTCGCGCTTTCAGGGGTTTTCCGAAAAATAAAAAATTGAATAAACTTTTAAGCGAACCCGAAAATAAAAAGCTGCTTACGGCAACGGAGTTGGAATTCTTAAAAGAAAAAGAAAAAAGAATGCCGGAAATTGACGAGGAACTCTACTTTGCAATAGATGAGAAGAACAACTCAATCAATTTAACTGATAAAGGAAGGGAAGAACTTGCAAAAGGTTCGCCGGAAGGTAAAGAGTTTTTTGTTCTGCCCGATCTTGGTACGGAAATTAGCGAAATAGAAAATAATCCCGGCCTTTCCGAAGAGGAAAAACTGAAAAAGAAAGATGAACTTTACCATCTGTATAGCGAACGAAGCGACAGAATTCATACAATTAATCAGCTGCTTAAAGCTTATACTTTATTTGAGAAAGACGACGAATATGTGGTTACCGAAGACGGCAAAATTGCTATTGTTGATGAATTTACCGGAAGAATTTTACCCGGAAGGCGTTATTCCGACGGTTTGCATCAAGCAATAGAGGCTAAAGAAAACGTTAAGGTAGAAAAAGATACGCAAACACTGGCAACCATTACACTTCAAAATTATTTTAGACTTTATAAAAAATTAGCGGGTATGACCGGTACCGCCGAAACCGAAGAAGGTGAATTCGACGAAATTTATAATCTTGAAGTAATTGTGGTTCCTACAAATAAACCGGTTGCCAGAATTGATGAAGACGATGCAATTTATAGAACCAAACGCGAAAAACTTAATGCAGTTATTAACCAGATTAAAAAACTTAAAGAGGAAAGAAGACCGGTGCTGGTCGGTACTACCAGCGTGGAGTCTTCGGAAACAATAAGCAGAATGCTTAAACGGCAAGGAATTGCTCACAATGTACTTAACGCTAAGCATCATCAACGTGAAGCGGAAATTGTAGCTTTTGCCGGTCAACCCGGGGCCGTTACTATTGCTACAAACATGGCTGGTCGTGGTACCGATATTAAATTAGGTCCCGGCGTTGTGGAAAAAGGCGGTCTTTATATTTTAGGTACGGAACGGCATGAATCAAGAAGAATTGACAGGCAGTTACGCGGTAGAGCCGGAAGACAAGGCGACCCGGGAACTTCCAAGTTCTTCATTTCGTTGGAAGATGATTTAATGCGCCTTTTCGGTGGCGATAGAGTAACGAATATAATGAGTAAAATTGGTATTGAAGAAGGAGAATCTCTTCAACATCCGATGATTACCAAATCTGTGGAAAGGGCGCAAAAAAAGGTTGAAGAAAATAACTTCGCAATCAGAAAAAGATTGTTGGAATACGACGATGTTATGAACCAACAGCGTGAAGTTATTTATGCAAGAAGAAAAAGAAGTTTGGAAGGCGAAAGATTAAAATTTGAAATATTCGAATTTCTTGATGAATATATAGACGATGTTTTAGACGAGCATTACGAAAATGTTGAAGCCGAGCAAATTCACGATAAAATATTAAACCATCTTTTGGTCGATGTTAAACTTGATCCGGAAGAATTTGAAACCCTTGGCAGAGAAGGAATAAAAGAAAAAATTTATAACGCCGCAGTTGATTTTTATTCTAAAAAAGAAGAAATGCTCGGCTCGGAGTTAATGGCGCGATTGGAACGTTATGCAATGTTAAGCGTTATCGATGAAAAGTGGAAAGAACATCTGAGGGATATGGATGACCTCAAAGAAGGTATTGGTCTTAGAGCTTACGGTCAAAAAGATCCGCTTATTGAATACAAAGCCGAAGCATATAAACTGTTTGTTACGCTTTTGGAAGATATCAGAAATGATGTCGTTTCATTCTGCTTTAAATTCTTCCCGCAAGCCCCGGCAGAAGTTCAGGAGAAAAAAGTACGTAAACCGAGAAGTTTAAGAACCATTAAAGCTGATTCGGTTGGTATGGGTATGAAAGGAAATAAGCAAAACGATGAAGCCAGTCAAAGAGGAAAACAACAACCCATTAAAGTAGGGGAAAAAATAGGAAGGAATGATCCTTGCCCTTGCGGCAGCGGTAAAAAATATAAACATTGTCACGGTAAAAATCTTTAGTTCATCATTTATTTAACCGAGGTTTTAATGAAGAAGATTGAAGCTATAATTCGTCCTTTCAAACTTGACGACGTTAAGGAAGCCCTTTTGGAAGAAGGTATTAAAGGACTAACTATTACCGAAGTCAGGGGATACGGCAGACAAAAAGGGCATAAAGAAACTTACAGGGGAAGTGAGTATGAAATCGAATTTGTCCCTAAATTGAAAATAGAAGTCGTTGTAGACGATATTTTGACAGAAAAAATTGTTGATGCTATTCTTCGTACGGCAAAAACCGGACAAGTAGGCGACGGTAAAATATTTATTTACAATGTGGAAGATGCAATCCGTATCAGAACCGACGAATCCGGAATTGAAGCATTGTAACTTCAATGAATTATGAAAACAAATACATTAAAATATATTTTACTTTTATTAAGTTTTTTATTTCTTACCAGCTGCGGAGTGTGGACTAACTTTACCACTTACTTCAACCGTTATTATAATGCAAACAAATTATTTCAGGAAATTCAAGAAGAAGTAACTAAAAACAATCCGGATATTTTCCAGTTTAAACAGAAAAAAATTTCCGGCTCTTTAAAAAACAAACTGAAAAAACTAATTGAAAAAACTTCCAACATTTTACAATTTAACAGGGAATCTTCTTATTTTGACGATGCTTTACTAATGACAGGTAAAGCGTTTTATTTCCAAGGGGATTTTTCGAAAGCGTTAAGAAAATTCCAAGAGTTGGATGCGTTAAACGATGAGAATCTTGCTTTGGAAGATAAATTGTGGATTGGTAAATCTTATTTACAATTGCGCGAATTTGATAAGGGTATTGAAGTTTTAAATAATTTAATTGAACAAGCTGCCGATGACGAAGACATTTTGGAAAAAGCTATGGTAGCCGAAATCAGTTTTTATACCTACCGCGAAAAATACCCCGAGGCTATTGATAAATGTAACCAACTTTTAAAAGTTTCGAACGATGATATTCTGAATGCAAAAGCTGCCTATCAACTTGGCGAATTGAATCTTAAATTACAAAATTTGAAAGAAGCGGCAAATGCGTTTGCAAAGGTCGAAAATTTTTCGCCGGATTTTACTACTGAATTTAACAGCAAATTGGCAATTGCAAAAATATATAAAGACCTCGGTAAGTATGAAGAAAGTATGAATTTACTTGATTCATTGAAGAACGAAAACAAGTTTAATGATTACTGGGATACAATTGAATTGGAGATCGGTAAAATTTATTATGAAAAGGGAAATGTTGAGGACGCATTAGCCGAGTATACCAGAATCGATACACTTTACAAAGGTAAAGAAAGCAGCGGCATTGCAAGTTTTTTAATCGGTAAGGTTCTGGTTGATAATTATCACGATTATGACAGCGCCGTAACCTATTTCAAAAAAGCTATCTCTTCCAAAGCGCCAAACGAATATAAAGACGAGGCGCTTAAGGAAACACAAAGATTGGTGAAGTATACAAAACTTTCTAATAAGCTTAAGCATACTTTTAAACTTTTAAGTTATTTGCAAGACGATAATAATTTTATAAGAGATTCTTTGGCGTACGAAGATTTAATTAAAAAGGATAGCACTAATTTTACGGATAATAAAAAAGTAACAACCAAAGAAGAAGTCGTCCAAAATGTGGGCTTCAAGAAAAAAAACTCTAACTTTTTGAAGAAGAAAAAACCGGTAAAACCCAAGCGGCCAACGGTCTCCGAAGATTCCTTAAAATCGATAATAAGTAATACGGAATATGAACTGGCAAACATATTTTTCACCGAGTTAAATGTGCCTGATTCGGCTTATTATTATTATAACCAGTCGCTTCGGTACAACCCTAATAGCTCGGAAAAGCCGCAAATTTTATATGCTATCGGGAATTATTATTTGCTTAAAGGGGATACTCTTAAAGCCGACAGCATACTTCAAAATATTTACGAAAATTATAAGGGTAACGAAATAGTTAATGAAGTTGCAAAAATATTGAAACTGCCCGAAGTGCAATCTCAAACAAACGCAGCGGAACTTTTATACGAAAAAGCCGAAGATTCGTTGGACGATTCCAATTATACAAGCGCGGTGAAAATATTGAGTAAAATAAGTAAAGATTATCCTAAATCGACTTTTGCGGCAAAATCTTTATACGCTTTAGGCTGGATTTACGAAAATCAATTATTTAAACCGGATTCAGCCGAAATGTATTATGATTCTTTAAGTATTAAGTATAAAAATTCTAAATATGCGCATAAAGTAAAATCCAAATTATATTTTTATAAGAAAGAACAAGCGCAAAAACAAGCTGCAAAAGATTCGACTAAATTAGCCGCGCAAAAAATACAAACCGGTGCATCCCAAGTTCAAGATTCGGTTAAGACCGGTTTGAATAAAAGCAAAATTCCGCCTGAAACAAAAATTAAAGATAAACCGAAAAAATAGATTTTAGGTTATTCTGAATTTTCAAAATGACTCGCAGACAATTACTTAAAATAATAGAAGAAGGCGAGAATCTTACCGTCGAATTTAAACAGAGATTTTCTTCCTATGAAAAAATAGCTAAAGAACTTATTGCCTTTGCCAATACGAAAGGAGGCATTATTTTATTCGGTATTGACGATAATAAATCGATTTATGGCGTAAGAAGTGAAAAAGGAGAAAATGAATTGGTTAAAATTGCTGCTAAGCAATACTGCGAACCCGAAATTGATTTCGAAACCGAATATATTAATGTAAATAATAAGGAAATTGTTGTTATTAAAATTCCCGAATCGCAAAACAAACCGCATCGTATACAAGATTATCGGGGGAGGTTGGACCTGAATACGGCTCAAGTTTATATTAGGGTGAACGACAAAAGCGTTCCTGCAAGCAAAGAGATGATCAAAATTCTGCAAACACAAAGTAACGGCAAGGGATTGAAAAATTACGGATTGGGAAAAAGTGAAAAAATAGCTTTAAATTACTTGGAAACACACGAAACAATCACAGTGAATGACCTTTGCAAAGCCGGGAATCTTTCCAAAAGGAGGGCATCGCGCACGTTAATAAATTTGGTGCGGGCAAATTTACTTTTTATTCATACAAAAGAAAACGGTGAAAATTATTTTTCAAGCTCAATTTAATATTTGCTATTCGTATAATGTTATTTCGTCTTCCTCATTTGGCACAACGCATAAAAATTCGAATGCATCGCTTCCTATGGTTTTATAACTGTGTGGCGTTTGCGCGGGAATAAACACTACATCGTCTTTTTTTACTATAAATTTTTCGTTCCCGATGCGAACTTCCGCCGAACCGTTTAACACATATTGTTCATGTTCTACCTTATTTATGTGCAAAGGCATGGAACCGCCGGGTTCTATTGAAAATTTTCGCATCGCAAAATTAGGCGCTTCACCGGTTGAGATTAAAACCTGTTTTGTTGTTTTTACACCGGCGGCAACTTTTTCTTTTGGAAATTTATTTACATTTCGGGGAAACATATTCTTCCTTTTTATTTGTTACAAAAATTAATTATTTATATTCAAATATTTTTCTTAATTCAAAAACCGTTATTCCGTATGCTACGGCTACGTTTAAGGACTGTTTAATTCCAAATTGCGGAATATCTATTGCCAGGTCGCATAAATCTATTAAATCTTGCGTTACACCGCTTATCTCATTGCCTACTATTAAACACAGAGGAAAAACATTTTTAGTTAAAGAATAATACGGAATGCTTTTACTGGTTTGCTCTAATGCAATAATTGTAACGCCTTTTTCTTTAAGGTTCTTTATGACTTCTTTTGGGTCTTCAATAAATTCCCAATCCACGCTTTCCTGTGAACCCAAAGCGGTTTTGAGTACTTCTTTTTTGCTTGGTGTTGGAGTGTAACCGCAAAGATATAACTTTTCAATCATTGCTCCGTCGGACGTCCGGAATATCGATCCAACGTTATAAGCGCTGCGTATACTGCTTAAAATTACATATACAGGAATTTTTTTTGTTTTGTGAAGCGTTTCTAATGTATATCTGTTCTCGGAAATTTCTTCATGGGTTAATTTTTTCATATTTATTTTTGATTATTCCTTCCGGTTAAATTATTATAGTGAAGTTCAATAATGTCAATCGATAGTTTGGATTCCTTAATTAAAAGAATTGCGGAAATTAGAAAAAATAAAATTCCCAAACCCGAAAGCGAGGTTACAATCCAATGATAATTAGGCGTCCATACGCTTATCAATCCGCCCAATAATCCTGCGGTTGCAAATATTGAAACGCATAAGTACAAGTTTACAAGAGAGTTTTTAAATAGTTTAGAACGAATAAATAAATTAGACAAAATCTCTTCGTCAACTTTGTCTTCATGCATAAGATGATGAATTTCATTATGAATTTGTTCGTACCTTGCCGAAGTGGAAAGGATTAAAAGAGCAACTCCCGGTAATAGTAACAACGGAGTAAGCCAAAGTTCCATAGAGTTCATTTTATTTCCCCGCAATTTAATATTTAACGGCTAATTGCCCGCAAGCAGCAGCAATATCGCTCCCTTGCGTTTTTCTTATCATTACCGTTATGTTATTTTCTCTTAATCGATTGACAAAATATACTATTTTATCCATTGGAGTCGGCTCAAGTAGAGAAGAAATTCCACCCGGGCTCATATGTGCAATACTGTTAAAGGGAATCACATTTATTTTACATGATAATTGCTTGCATAATTTAGTCAAGGCTTTTATATCTTCTTCCCGGTCATTTAAATTATTAAACATTGTATATTCAAAAACTATAGGAGTATTAGTAATTCTGGAATAATATTTAATGGCATCCAGAATTTCTTCAACGGAATATTTATTATTAACGGGCATCAATTTAGAACGGATATCATTAAAACAAGAATGTAAAGACAAAGCCAATTTAACCCGCAAGCCGCTATCGGCTAATTGTTTTATTTTTCCGGGTATACCCGCTGTTGAAACCGTAATTCTGTTTCTGCTTAATCCTTTGTTCAATTCACTTGTAAAAATAGATAATGTTTTTAAGGTTGTATCAAAATTTAGTAACGGTTCACCCATTCCCATGTAAACGATGTTTGTTATGTTTTCTTTTCCGTAATCTTTTGCCGCAAGTAAATATTGATCAACTATTTCGGCAGCGGTTAAATTTCTTTTGTAACCCATCAATCCGGTGGCACAAAATTTACAGTCGAGCGGACATCCGACCTGTGTTGATATACACAAGGTGTTGCGTTCTTTTTCGGGAATAACAACGGATTCAATTTTATGATTATCATTAGTTTCGAACAAATATTTTTTTGTACCGGTGTTAGGTGAATTTTGAACAGTAATCAGTTCCAATGATTGAAGCGAAAATTGTTGACTTAATTTTTCCCTTAAGGATTTGGAAAGATTCAACATTTCATTAAAATCTGTGGATAAATGATTATACATCCAATTAAAAACTTGTTCGCCTCTATATTTTGGCTCGCCTATTCCTTTAAACAGAAGCTGCAATTCCGTAATTGTAAGTCCTTTTAAAGTTGATTTTTCTTTCTTGTTTTTCATAACGGGCAAATATACAAAGTATATAGCAAATATTCATAAACCGTATAAAAAATAGAGAATTATACCTGTAATTTTATAGCTCGAAAGTTATACATTCTTCAGTTGATATCATTTGTTAAGATAATTCAAGCAATTTAATTTTTTCAAAATCCTTATTAATCTTTAGCAGGTTAATGTTTTTTCGCTTTATATAAACAATCACTGTAGCATTAAAATCATTATAATATGTAAGATTTTTTGTAATTTTAATTATTAGACTATTGTAATTCTTCAAAAAATTGCGGAGTAAAAAAATGAACTTTGATTTTACGGAAGAACAGTTAATGATTCAACAAACCGCGCGTGAATTTGCACAAACGGAAATTGCCCCTTCAACAATCGAAAGAGATAAAAATGCGGAATTCCCTAAAGAAATAGTTAAAAAATTAGGGGAACTTGGTTTTATGGGTATGATGGTCGATCCAAAATACGGCGGCGCCGGAATGGATACTGTAAGCTATGTTTTAGCTATGATAGAAATTTCCAAAGTAGATGCTGCGGTTGGAGTTATTATGTCGGTTAATAATTCCCTGGTCAATTATGGCTTGGAGAAGTGGGGATCGGATTATATTAAGGAAAATTACCTCACACCTTTGGCGCAAGGGGAAAAACTGGGCGCTTTTGCTTTGTCGGAGCCTGAAGCCGGTAGCGACGCTACACATCAGAGTACTATGGCTGTTAAAGATGGCGACGAATGGATTATTAACGGTACAAAAAATTGGATTACAAACGGACAAAATGCCGATGTATATTTGGTGATGGCTCAAACGGATAAAGAAAAAAGGCATAAAGGTATTACCGCTTTTGTTGTGGAAAAAGGCACTCCGGGTTTTGAACACGGAGTTAAAGAAGATAAATTAGGTATCAGAAGTTCGGATACTTGTTCGCTTCATTTTACAAATTGCCGCGTACCCGATAAAAATGTTATTTGGGATGTAGGTAAAGGTTTTTATTTTGCTATGAATACTCTAAACGGCGGAAGGTACGGAATAGCTTCTCAAGCTGTCGGTATTGCCGAAGGAGCTTATGAAGCCGCATTAAAATATTCTCTGCAAAGAAAAGCTTTCGGAACGGAAATTTTTAACCACCAAGCTATACAGTTTAAATTGTCCGATATGGCTACAAGGGTAGAAGCGGCTAAATTACTTACCCTGCAAGCCGCAGCAATGAAAGATGCAGGTCAAGATTATATTAAAGAAGCTTCTATGGCTAAGTTGTTTGCTTCCGAAACAGCCGTTTATTGCGCTCTTGAAGCTATTCAAATTCATGGCGGTTACGGTTACGTAAGAGAGTACTTGGTGGAAAGATATTTAAGGGATGCAAAAATTACCGAAATTTATGAGGGAACTTCCGAAATCCAAAAGATTGTTATAGCCCGTGAATTACTAAAGGAAATTAATGGCTAAAAT
>JALSTI010000060.1 GCA_026983795.1 Melioribacteraceae bacterium | reverse complement strand
CAAATCCCTCAGCGCGAATAAAATCAAGTCCGGCAGAGTTAGCGGCCGCAAGAGCTTCCATATTTGCACCGGCTAATATTTGAATTCCCGTCGGTAAACCTGTCAGATTTTTTATTTCATAACCGACTATACTCATTAAAGATGTAATTTCCGGACCCACATGATTTTTTAAGTAAGGAACGTCATGCATATTTTCAATCATAATCGAATCAATTCCTTCTCTTTTATAAATTCCGGCTTCTTCTTTCGCTTTTTTAATTATTGATTTTACATTACCCGTATAATTTGGAGTTCCGGGCAAAGCATCCGTATGAATCATTCCTATAATAGGTTTTTCTGTCTTAAAGATTTTTTTCAACATTTTTAATAATTAGATATTAATCAATCTTCGGGTCCCGGAATAACCAGCCAAAGAATTAAGTAGACCAATATGCCGGGAAACGCAGCGCTCAAAATTGAAAGGAGAACATAACCTATACGAACAAGAGTAGGGTCCCAGTCAAGCAATTCGGCTATACCGCCGCAAACTCCTCCAATTATTGCATTTTTAGATCTTCTGAATTCACCCATTTAAAAATTACTTTAATATTATTCATTACAAATTTAGTGTAACCAATAACCAACGGCAACACCAATAAAAGTAGCTGTTGCATAACCGAGCGTTCCGCAAAGAATAGCCGGAATAACAAGCGATTCCCATTTTCTGGCCACCGCCATTGCGGCGGCGGTCGTAGGTCCGCCCATATTTGCGTTTGATGCAATTACAATTTCAGCCAAATCTATATTAAAGAGTTTACTTGCGGTTAAAATAAAAAGCAAGTGAATTAATAAAATTAAAGCTGCAAATACAAATAAAATTGCTCCGACTTTTATAACAATAATTATATTTGCGCTTGCACCTATTGCGGCGAAAAATACTTGCATTAACAAAACACCAATTTGATCGGCGCCGTGAATAGATGACATTTGTTTAGGAAATGCCGTTGCTAATACAACCACTATTAGCGTAATAATAAGAATTCCGCTTCCTTTAATTGCAATAAAATCCTGAAGAGCAAAACCGGCTGCGCATACTGTTAGTCCGATAGCCAAAGCCTTTCCTATATCCATGATATCAAGTTTTTGAGCTTGATGGTTATTTTCAAATGCAGTTTGATCGATAGTTAACGCTGCTTCGTCATGTTTTGTTGAGAAATGCCGTTTTAAAAATTTTACCGACGGCAGAGCGAACAAGATTATAAAATAAATTGTCATCATAAGGTTATCGGCGGCAACTCCGGCAGCAAGTAAATCACTCGATTTTAACTGTAAAGCTTCGGCGCTAGCAACATAATTCATTGAGCCGCCAATATATGTTGAACAAAATATTCCGGCTAGTTTCCATCCTTCTTTTCCCAAAGGAATAAGATTGAAAGCGACTATAGTTCCCAAAATCGTTCCGATTGCTCCTAATACGTAAGCAATTAGGGTCGGTCCCGATTCCTTAATTATTCTTTTTAAATCCGCTTTAAATAGTAAAAGAGGAATAGCGAGAGGTACAAGGTACGACCAAACAATATCGTATGAAGGTGCCGATGAAGGAATTATAGAGAGATTAGATAAAATAAATGTGCCGAGAATTGAAACGACCACTGCAGAAAGTTTTGAGCCGATTTTTGTTTTTTCTGCCCAAAGTCCGAATACGGCAACTAAAAATAAAATAGCAAAAAGCGCCCAATGTTGATTGGGTTGTATTAACGTGTTATCAAACAAAATATTCTCCGGTTAATAGTGAACAGCCAACCAAAAAGTTTTCTGAATTTCAGAGGTATATTCAACACGGTGTTTTTTGTGTTTTGGAATTATTAAATAGTCACCGGGTTTCAAATTAACGGTTTCACCGTTTTCGAACATTAATTTAGCGCTGCCTTTCAGTAAAATTACAAATTCGTTTCTGTCCTGATTGTACCAAAAGTTTTCCGGCGATCTTTGTCCTTCCGAAATAATTCTCTCAATCCTTATATTCTCATTCCGCTCAATAATCTCAATTAATTCCTCCGGCAGTTTTTCTTCAGAAACTTCAAAAATATTATTAATATTTATTTCCATTTAATAATCGGCAATTATTAATCTGAATTCATCGGCTTCTTTAGCCTCTTGTAGGACTTCGTTTATTTCAAAAGGGTCTTGGGGATTTGAAATATGCTTTATAAAATTTTCATATCCGGCAAGAACCCGCATCATTATTCTTTTATGAATAGTTTGACCTCCGGTAGCGGATGCTTCCTTATTATAAAGGATAATAACCTTAAGGGGTAAATTACGCTCGAGTATTTCTATCAAACCCATGTGTCCGGCGGATAAAAATCCGAAATCGCCAGTTATAGCCCAAACGTCTTTAAAGCCAGCTTTAAATGCGCCAATTGCCAAAGGAATACTTCCGCCTAAATGCGTTACCAAATCAATGCAATTATACGGCGGAAAAGCAAAACAGCTGGAAACGCTTGTATCGCCGGTTACAATATCACCTTTTAATGTTTTTACCGATTCAAAAAGCTTTACGTATTTTTGTCCGCCTTCTCTGTATCTGGTTGGAAAATCTTTAGGATAATTTGGTATATCGGGTTGACGGATTGAATTAAAATCCAACATGGTTTTTTTTGCCATAAAAACTTTGTATTGATAATCGGCAAGCATTGGGTGAACAACTTGCGCCGGTAAATTTCTTTTAAATTCAAAACTTTTACTCAAATTATTTTTTAGCTTTACTGAAATTACTTTATCGATTTTATCGGCATTAATCAAGAGCGCGTAAGGTAATTTACGCTGTTCGGATTCCCTGTAACAACTAATAATATCTTCATATAAATTTTCGATTCGCGCTTTTTTAAACGGGAAAGACATACCCCGAAGAATTGGTGCAATTTCAAGAATGTTATCGGAATGTTTTCCGGAAAGGTCTTCGAATATAAAAACGACGAAACCCGCAGTAATAGAAGTATACAACGAATCAACTGCAGCATTGCCTGCTTTAGTAAGTCCTTGGGATTTAATCATAACAGCCGATCGTTTCCCAACTAAACTAGCGCCGTGGGCAATTGAAAATGCAACCTCCTCATTAAATGAAATAGTTGCGCGTTTTGCACTAATTTGCGCATAACTGTGAAACGCCTCGCTTGCTCCATAACCCGGAACATTAGTAACCACCGTTACGCCAAGGTCTTTTAGCGCTTGTCCTATTGTATCGGAAATTTTTAATTCCATGTTTCTCCCCAAAGTTTATTTTTCTATTTTACCCAATACTTGAAAGTCTTTACCCGTAGGATTTTGAAATATACTTAATTCGAATTCGGTAATTACGGCAAAAATATGATCAAAAATATCCGCTTGAATTTCTTCATACTGAGTCCATAATGTTGTGTTGGCAAAAACGTATATCTCAATTGGAATTCCGTTTGGTCCGGGCGTTAATTGACGAACCAAAAACGTAAATCCTTTATTAATATCTTCCCTGTGTTTAAGATATTCTTTCAAGTAAGCTCTAAAAGTGCCTATGTTTGTAAGTCTGCGACCGTTAACCAATGAAGAAGAGTCAACGTGATGCTCTTTATTATATTCTTCAATTTCTTTTTCTTTTCTTTCGAGGTAATCTTTAAGGAGTTCAAAACGTTTATACTTAGCCATCATTTTATCATCAACAAACTTAACACTTGAAAGATCGATATAAACCGAGCGTTTAATTCTTCTTCCTCCGGCAAGCTGCATTCCCCGCCAATTTTTAAAACCGCTGTCGATTAATTTGTAAGTAGGAATTACTACAATAGTTTTATCGAAGTTCTGCACCTTTATTGTGTGTAAAGCAATATCCAGAACATCGCCGTCGGCTCCGAATTTCGGCACTTCTATCCAATCGCCTACTCTAACCAAGTCGTATGCGGAAATATGCAGACTTGCAACAAACGACAGAATTGTGTCTTTAAAGACTAAAAGAAGAATAGCCGTTAAAGCGCCGACCCCGGTTAAGATTGTCCAGGGTTGTTGTCCCGTTAAAAGTCCTATAATAATTATTCCGCCAAGAATATCTATGATAATTTTTACTACTTGTAAATAGCCTTTTATTGGTTTGCGGTTATACAGTTTAGATTTTTCATAGAGTTCATTTGCCGCATCAATTATGTTGTTCAATACAATCAATAAAACCAATACAATTAACGATTCCAGTATATTCTCAATCATTTTGGAAAAATCGGGGACCAAATAAAGGAATTGGTAAATTACAACCAGGGGAACGATGTAAGAGATGCGGGACAATAATTTTTCGTTTAACAGAATATCGTCAATGTGGGTTTTAGTTCTTTTAACGATACTCGAGACGGCTTTGATAAGGATTTTTTTTGTAATCCAGTAAGAAAAAACGGCGAGAGCGAGAATTCCTAAAAACTTAAAGAAATCAGTAAGTAACGGATATTTATCAAAAAACTGTTGAAGAGAATCCATAATGTAAATTAAGATTTATTTTCGGATAATTTTTTCAAGTTTTCTCCTGATAGCCGGTGGATAATCCAGTCGTCTAATTTTTCGGCGCCGAGTTTTTTATAAAATTCAAGCGCCGGTTCATTCCAATCCAGAACCGCCCATTCAAATCTGCCGCAATTTCTTTCTACGGCCAGTTTGGCAAGGTATACAAGCATTTCTTTTCCGTAACCGTTATTCCTATATTCAGGCAAAACAAAAAGGTCTTCCAAATATAAACCTGCTTTACCTAAAAAAGTAGAAAAATTATGAAAATAGATTGCAAAAACCACAGGTGTATCATTGAAATATCCAATGGAACATTCCGCAACGGAGTTTTTACCGAATAAATTTTCTCTAAGTAACTCTTCGGTTGCCGTAACTTGATGCGATAATTTTTCGTAATCGGCTAACTTTTTGATAAATGTTAAAATTAATGCAACATCTTTTTCTTCGGCTTTTTTGATAACTAAATTTTTCATGTATCATCTGTATGTAATTAACATAATCAACTTGGTAAATTTACAATATTTTTATTGATAAAAGTAAACTAAGGGATTCTTTAAAATCGGTTTAATGTATTCCCGGAAATGTTGGGAAAAAATAACATAACCGGATTTAGAAAGAAAAGTAACCGGCAGCTAACTCTTTATCTTCCTTAACGATTTTTTCATATAGATATTCAAATTAATTTTGATGTTTTCATTTAATCCGAATTTAAAACAGGTTTTATAGCCTCTTCCTAATAAAAAAATTAACTTTTAGATGTTAAAATTCAAAATGTCATAATTATATCAATTTTATATTTAAAGTGAGAAGAATAGGAAAAGTCGATATCAAAATAATTAAATTCGATAAACGCATCATTTTTCGGTTTTACCGCAACAAAAATATATTAAATTGTTAAAAATTATAACCGCAGAACAGAATAATATTCTGTGCTACGAGTATTTGTTTTGGATTGGTTGTTCAAAAGCCCGGTATTTTTCAAATTTCGGTTTTTCCCTTTCGAACTGTATTAATTTGTAAATTGCGCTACGCAAAATGAGTAATAATAGATGGATTTGCTAAAAAATGAAAAATCCAGGGCATATTTAGCTTGGATGATAATTTGTGTAGTATGGGGAACAACGTATCTTGCAATACGAATTGGGGTAAACGGAATGCCGCCGTTTTTATTTGCCGGCTCGCGTTGGATAATTGCAGGTCCGGTGTTTTATGCAATTCTCAGACTAAAAGGATTTAAACCTCCGCCTAAAAACGAACTTAAGAATATTGCAATTGTAGGAATAAGTCTGCTGGGTTTTGCTAACGGTCTTGTTGTTGTTGCCGAACAGTGGATGCCGAGCGGACTTACGGCATTATTAATAACCACACTGCCTTTCTGGATTGTTGGGATAGAATCTCTATTGCCTAAGGGACCTAAACTAAATGTAAAAATTTTAACCGGAGTAATTTTAGGGTTTACCGGTGTAACAATAATATTCGGCGGTAATATAGAAGAGCTGCTTAAAACGGATAATCTTTCGGGAATTGCGGCGCTTTTGTCTGCCGTTATTTTTTGGTCGCTCGGCACAATTTATTCAAAATATAATAAAATAGGAACCCATCCGTTAATGAGCGCTTCGGTACAGATGATTATAGCCGGAATTTTTCAGTTGGGTTTAAGTTTTATTCTCGGCGAGAAATTTTATTTCGGAAGCGGTTTGAACAGCATTCTTGCAATTTCGTATTTAATAATTTTCGGTTCAATTTTGGGATTCGGATCGTATACTTACGCAATTTCGCATTTACCTGTTTCTTTCGTTTCCACTTACGCTTATATTAATCCCATAATAGCATTATTTCTCGGATGGTTGTTTTTGAACGAAGAGTTAAATATTCAAATATTTATTGCGGCAGCAGTAATATTTTTAGGCGTTACCCTGGTAAAACAGGGGAGCGGTAAAGTCCGGTAAAACATTTCCGGAAATTCAGCCCAACCATATTTCACTAGCAGTGTTCAGCTCAAATTGTTTTTTTGTGTAAATATCGTTTACGGATTTTTTTACGAAGTCGCTTTTTGCTCCCGGTTTCTTCGGAAATTGAATTGGCGAAATTTTTGCAACCGGCTTATTTGATTCGGTTAAAATTATTTCCTCGCCTTTTTTTAATAATGCAACAAAATTAGGCCAATCTTTTTGAATTGAATTAAGGTTTAATTGTGTTGATCTCATGTCATCCCCCTTTATGCTTTATTAATATTATACAAGCGAAAGCGTAAGATGTTCTCCAATCGGGAAAAATTTAAATAAAATTCTAAAAAAAAATCACCGGAGTAAAATTTTGATTATTTTTTCGAGCGTAAACCGTGATTTCAGAAATAATATTTGGCGGCGAGATATACCGAAGAAGGATAAAACCAATATTCCGTTAAATTGCTTCCCCAAAATAGAATTGTACCGGAGGTTAAATCAATATTTTCCGCTGCGGAATATACGAGCGTTGCATTTAAAAATCCGCTGCCGTCGTTTAAATTATTGATATTTGTTGCTGTAAGATTTACCAGCGCAGAAATTTGATACATCAAACTTATAGCGATGTAATTTTTACTCAAGTTCAGTATTTCTCCTTTTATCAAACGGGAATATTCATATTTATTTTTATCAATTTTTCCTTCGCCGTTATAATGATATTCTATTAATCCGTACAGTTTAGGAGTGAATTGATAGTCCATTCCCAAAATGAATTTGAGAAACCCATTATTACTTATAGAATTTGCAAATTCGTAAATTCCTTCGCCGCGAACTCCGGCGCCGGACAGATTTCCGGCAAAATCCAAACCCAAAACCGTTCTTTCGTCAAATCTTCCCGCCATTAAGGAAACATCGAATTCATCAAAATTCGTTCTAAATCTGCCGGCAAAATTATGATTGTTAAGGTTGTTTACCGGGTTATAAACAAGACTGACATCGGTAAAATCACCCAAATTGATTGTAGCGGAAACGGCATCGGCGCCGTCTTTTTCTATTTTATAAAAAGCAGTAGGATTAATAGGATTAAACAGATCAGTTGGGTTCCAAATTCTACCGGTTCCCCAAGCAATTCTTTGTCTGCCAATCCGGATATTTCCGAAATCAAAATCTTGCCGCAAATAAAATCTATCGATAAAATGAGTAAAAAGAAGATGAGCTTCGTTTCCCGGTTGCCAGGTTAAATCTATTAACTGCCTGTTTGTTTTATCTTCATTAAAATTCAGGAACAAATTTTTCGAATTAAAATAAAGCAAATCAAGCTCGTATTCAATTCTTATTCTTGTATTATCTCCAAAATATAATTCGGGTCTTAGTCTTAATCGTGAAAGATTAAAAAAAAATGATTGATCGGAACGGAATAAATTGGACAATTGCCGATTTATTTTTTGGTAAGAAGGAAGAAGCTGAAAATAACCGCCAAAATCCGTTTTTATTTGAGCCGTTAATAAATTAGTAATTAAAAAGAAAATTAGGATAATATAATTCGAAAGTTTGTTAATTGGTTTTGTCATTTTGTATTTGACCGTCTCTTAGAATAATCAATCTTTTAGCTCTTTCAATTACTTTATCGTCGTGCGAAGAAAAAATAAATGTAATGTTTTTCTGTTCGTTCATTTTTAGCATAAGGTCGAGCAATCTTTTAGCAGTAGTGGAATCGAGATTGGCGGTCGGCTCATCTGCAAGAACAATTCTGGGATTATTAACTATTGCACGTGCAACGGCAACGCGTTGTTGTTGCCCGCCGCTCATTTCGTTGGGCCGTTTATTTGCCAGTTCGTCAATTTCCAATTCCGCCATTAATTTCATTGCACGTTCTTTTCTTACTTTTTCGGGAATTCCCAACAGCATCATACTGAATTCGATATTTTCCAAGGCAGTCAGAACGGGAATTAAATTGTATGCTTGAAAAATAAATCCCAGATTATGAAGTCTGAAACTCGATAATTCTTTTCTGCGTAATTTTGAGTAATCAGAATTTTCGAAAAATATTTTTCCCGATGACGGTTTATCCAAAGCGCCAAGTAAGTTAAGTAAAGTTGTTTTACCGGAACCTGAAGGTCCGGCAATTACCATATATTCTCCTTCGCTAATTTCCAAGTTAATATTTTTAAGGGCTTCAACGGGAACGCCGTTGTCTTGGTAAATTTTATCAACATTTTCTGTTTTAATAAGACTCATTTTAAGCTCAAAATTTTATTAAATGTTTACAATTAAATATATCTTATAGCATTAACGGGTTCCAACCGGATTGCCTTAATTGCCGGATAAATTGCTCCAATAACGGAAACAAAAGGAATCATAAACAAAGTTACAATTAAATTATCCAATGAAAGTATGGGATAAATAATCGATCCCACGCCGAATGATGTAAGACTATCGGAAAAAATGCTTAAGTCTATTCCGTAAACAGCGAGTGTTTGGGTTAGAGCATAACCTAAAATAATTCCTAAAATAGTTCCCGATACACCTAAAATAATAGCTTCAAAAACAATCATCAGAAATATTTTTATATTTTTCATGCCTATTGACATCAAAACCCCGATTTCCTGGATTCTTTCGAATACCGACATTAACATTGCATTTATAATTCCGAAAATAAGCGCCAGTCCAACAATCAAATTTATAATGAACATCATTTCCTTGAAAAGGTCCAACTGCAACAGTAATAACGGTAAAATATCTTCATAAGAAAAAACTTCATAGCCGGCATCTAATTTGTTTTTTAGATCCGCCGCAACAGACTTTGCATTTTTATAATTATCCAGAATTATTGCGTATTCGTGAAAATTATTTCCTATATCTAACATTTTTTGTGCAGTTCGAATCGGAATGTAAATATGAATTTTATCGAATTCCGAATTGGGAGTTTTAAAGATACCAACAACTCTAAACACCTCCGAGCCTATGGAACCGGACGGAGTATTTGCAAGCGCAACGACTTTATCGCCGAGTGAGACTTTTAATTTCCGGGCTAATTTTTCGCCTATCACAATTTCCCTTTCACCGCCGGTAAAGTATTTTCCTTTAACAATAAATTGATGTATATAAGAAACGAATTTTTCTTTACCGGGATTAACCCCGTAAATATAAATTCCCGATGAATTTGAAGCGCTGCTCAGCAATCCGAAAGCTATAACACGCTTACTGAAATGTTTTACGTGAGCTTCGTTAGCAAGCGTTTCATCCACTTTTTCCGCCCCGGGTACGAACGACTGCAATTTTTTGTTATTGTTGAATCCTTTTTTATGTATTTGAATATGCGCAACGTTCGAGCTGATTTGATTAAACAACATTTGATTTAAAAACCCGTTATCCAACGAATCAATTAACAGAAGCGCAATTACTCCCACAACAACGGAACCGATTACAATTATCGATCTTCTACTGTTCCTCCAAATATTTCTCCACGCCAGTTTAAATAACAAATTAGTAATCCTTTAATTTTTTAGATCAACAACAATATTTTGAAAATTTCAAATTATTTCCTGGCTCTTATTACTTCGGCGGGAAATGTATTTTGACTAATTTGAATGTCTTTCTCAATTTTGAATCCTGCATTAATTAAATTTTCCCGGAAAGAAACAGGTCTGCATCCCGTTAATAAATCCGGAAAATATTTTGCAACCCAAAACCAAAACTTGTTTACTTTTTTAGTACCGAATGCAAAAGTAGAAATAATCAATCTGCCGCCAGGCTTTAAAACTCTGAAAAATTCTCCGGCTATTTTATCGAATAAACCGGCGGGTATTAAATCCAGCATAAAATTATTAATCACCAAATCGAAGGAATTATCAACAAAATCAAGGTGCCGGGCATCTCCTTCTTTCAACTGGAAATTTGAACCTTGTAATTTTTGTAATTTCTTTTTTGCTCTTTTGAGCATATCGGGTGATAAATCTATTCCAATGTTTTTACCGTTAGGATTTCTTCTAACAATTTTCTCAAATATAATTCCGGTTCCGCAAGCTACTTCCAAAATAGATTCGCCGTCTTTAATTTCCGAAAAATCAATTACATGATTTGCAGCTTTGTTTTCGGTTAACAAACTCCAAAAATCATAAAACCAAGCAACATGTTTGTAATTTTTTCTTATTGCCGTTTTATCAAATGTTCTATCCAAAAGTTCCATTATTTACTCCATTTAGATTAAGTATATCTTATACCTTTCAAAGGTTCCAATTTGAATACTTTGTATAAAGGATAAATTGTTGCCAAAGTTGATATTATAAATACAATTAATGACGTATTAATAAAAACATCCGGTTCTAAAGTCGATTCTATTCTCGGTAAAAATCCGTATTCCTCATAAATTTTTCCCATATTACCCGCAAACTCAATTGGATTGTGAATAATGTAAAGATTGATGAAATAACCGAGTAAATCTCCCAGCAAAATTCCGATGATTGTTATAAAAAAAGTTTCGAGTAGAACGAGATAGACCAGTTTAATTTGAGGCATTCCGATTGCAAGAGTAACTCCAAACTCATTAAATCTTTCGGTGACAGACATTAAAACAGTATTAAGAATACCGAAGGCAACAATTATTACCAAAATCAAAAGCATTAATTTTCCGCTAACGTTATCGAGATCGATTGATTGTTTAAAATCAGGCATAAGTTCTTCCCAATCCAACACGGCAAGACTCGTATCCGGCAGCTGCCGGGTTAAATCCGACTTAACATCTTTTATATCGTCCAGGCTTTTTAGGTTAATTGCAATACTGTTAATCTTTTTGTACATCGAAAGTAAATCTTGCGCCGTTGAAAGACCAATAAACGCGCCCATAGCATCGATATCGGAGGAACCGAATTTCAATTTGCCGGTGACTACAAACTTCAAATTTCCCAAGGTTCCGTCGTAACCTTGTGCAAGAACAACCACAGTATCGCCTATATTAACTTTGAGGTTGTCCATTAATTTATATGCGAGAACAATTTCGTCGGTAGTATCGGAATTAAAAAATTTACCCGCTTTCAGTTTGGTTAATATTTTAGAAGTTCTCCGTTCAGCAGCGGGATCTATACCGAATATCATTGCGCCTTGTGTATTTTCGTTAAATCCTATTAATCCGTCGGCATAAACGCGAGGTGCATATCCTATTATTTTGGAATTTGATTTTAAAATATTTTCCTCTCCGGGTGTCAATTTAAATGATTTGTTTAGAGTAGGGTTTTCTTGATATCCTTTTTTTTGTATTTGCAAATAACCGTTAAACATTTGAACTGCATATTTAATATTAACGGCGTAAGTGCCAAGTTGAATTCCTCTTGTTGCCACGGTAGCCATTGTTGCAAATGATATTGCAATTAAAGTTAAAAAAGAACGTCTTTTGTTCCTCCAGATATTTCTCCATGCTAACTTTAATAAAAGTTTCAATCTAATTTCCCCGCTCTAATTCTCTGAAGGAAAATTTTCTGTCACTAATATGAATATCAAATTCCATTTTTAATATTTTTAGTTCAGTAGAATGACCAGGATGAATTTGGCTTATCATTTTCCAAGAAGTTGGGATTTTTCTATTCCCGACTTTTTTAACGTTCGAAAATTTCAATGTTCTTATTAATTTCCCTTTTTCATCGTAATATTGAACTAAAGCCGGAAGGAAATCTTTTATTCTAACCCAATAATATAATTTTCCCCACACAACGGGAGCATCTTTATGAGGAATACATTCTATTTTCCAACATTCAATACTATCTATAGGTTCCTTTCCGATTATTTTTAAGTAATAATCCCGTTTTATATTAGATTCGCGCACAAGATCATCGTTGGTAAAATCCGAACCATTCCAGGATTGTAACATCATTGAAGGGGGAATTTTTATTGTAGTCTCCGTATTTTTCAAATAGTTCCACATCTCATTACCAATTTTTAATGTTTTGTTTCCTTTCTCTTTTCTTGGGGAAAGGATTACGATTAAGGCTTTCTCATTCCCGACCCACCAACTTTTCATTTTCAATTTTCGCGTATAATCCGGTGTTTTTACAACCATTTCAACAATTCCGTAAGCCGATTTTCCCTTAATTGCATTTTCGGCTTTATCGATAATATCAGCTGCCGATTGGGGTTGAATTGAAGAAGTAATTAAAATGAAATACAAAATCTGTAGTAATTTCATCTTCGATCCTTTTATAATTGACTAAACGTTCAGTCAAAACGTAATATTTTTAAAATTGTTTGTCAAGTAAAAAATAAATTTTTATGAAGTACTTTCGTTTTGAAAATTTGACGAAATTAGATATATTTATGACTGAACATTTAATCAATCAAAAAAAATGCCGAGAACGAAAGAACAATTCGAAGAAATCCGGAACAGAACAAAACTTACTATTTTATATAGCGCATTGGAATTATTTGCAAGAAAAGGATTTACAGGCACATCAATCAGTGATATTGCAAGTGCGGCCGGTGTTTCCAAAGGATTAGCTTACAATTATTTCAATAGTAAAGAAGATTTGATGATAGCCGTGTTCAAACTAATGGAAGAACAAATTGGCGGAATGATGGCAGAGATGAATAAAGTTGAAGATCCTTATGAAAAATTGAAATTAATAATTAACCTTACTTTTAAAAATATTGAAAAGGACGAAAAGTTCTGGAGACTTTATATTAATTTTGCGTTCCGGCCTGAATTACATAATACCGCAAGTAAACTTTTCGGTAATTTTTTATCGGAAGCATTTAAAACATTCGAAAAAATATTTAAACAAATAGGAGTTAGCAACCCCGCCGCTGAGAGTAAATTGCTTGGAGCCATGTTAGATGGAATCAGCCTTCACTATGTATTCGATAAAGAAAATTACCCCTTGCATAAAATGAGAAGATATTTAATAAAAAGATATAGCCGTAAGTTTATGGAAGCTAATTCCAAATAAGTATTCCTAAAAATAAACATATCCAAACTTCATAAGACCGCCTTGAAAATTATTAATTTTATTTGTGAAAAGGGAAAGCATATTATGAATGAAATATCCGGTTACTTTTTAATATACGTATCATTTTAAATAACCGAAGCGATTTAAAAAAAAACAACAATTTTACCTTATTTGATAAACTACTTTTCCGGTTTTCCGATAATGAAGTACTCGTAAAATTTTAGTTCCTTAAATTCATAAAATAAAACCGGAGTTTAAAATGCCCTTAATCGAATGGAATAACAAAATGAGTGTTGGTATTGATCAAATTGATATTCAACACAAAAAATTAGTACAAATTATAAACAATCTTCACGATGCTCTTAAAAACGACTCTTTTGAAGAAGTACTTAGACCGGTTTTTATGGAATTGATTGACTATACAAAAACTCACTTTTCAACGGAAGAAGATATAATGGAAAAAGCCGGTTATAAAGATTTGGAACACCATAGAAAACAGCATACAATGTTTGTAGCTAAAATGATGAAAATGAAAAATAGATGTTACCAAGGGAAAGAAGAAATTTCCGTAGAGTTAATCAGCTTTCTTTCAAGTTGGATAATAGGACATATTTTACACAGCGATAAAGATTATGTTGAAACAGTAAGAAATTCCGACTGGTATAAAAATTACGGAAAAAGTCTCGTTGTGCAGTAAATCTGTTTTTTCCATTTAATTGGAATGACGGGGAAATATCATATAAAATCTATCATCAATTTTACTAATTTTATTTTTCCGTCTAATATTTGTGTAGTAATTAAATTAATTTCACATAAATAAATTTGAATTATTTATTGGCTTCTCAATTGGAATAAAGTTGTTATTCCCGTATAAACGTTTAATTAGCGCTTCTTTATTCGGGTCACATATTTTATAAAATTTAATATAAACCTTGGAAAAACCAAAACACATTTCCGGTTTCCGAATTTTACTTTTAAAACAATTATTATTTCAGTCGTTTTTACAATCCGCTTCGATATTTTCCCGGCGAGGTAAAAGGGAAGATTAATAATTTTATAATTTGTAAATTAAAAGACTCTTAATCCATTTTAAATATTGTATCTTATAAATAAATAACCGGAAAACTTCAAGAAAATTTATTATTGGGGCAGTCAGTAAAGATATCCGGATTTTTATAGAAGCAAATAATAGATGTAGAGTTAAAATAACAATTTTAGAAAAAGGATTAATTTATGAATAAAACAGTATTAATAACCGGTTCCTCAAGCGGTATTGGTTTGGCTACGGCATTATACATGCATAAAAAGGGTTGGAATGTTGTTGCAACTATGCGGAATCCTGAAACAAGAAATACCGAACTTAATAAAGTTAATGATATTTTAAAATTACATTTGGATGTAAAAGATTTGAACTCAATACAAACGGCCATTCAAAAGTCAATTAGTAAATTCGGAAAAATAGACGCAATTGTTAACAATGCCGGTTTTGCTTTGGTCGGACCTTTCGAGGAATCCGATAGTGAAAAAGTTAAAGATCAATTTCATACAAACGTTTTCGGATTGATGGATGTTACGCGTGAAATAATTCCTCACTTCCGGTCAAATGGCGGAGGTTCTATTGTAAATGTTGCATCTGTGGGAGGAAGAATTACATTTCCTTTTTATGGTTTGTATCACGGCACAAAATGGGCGGTTGAGGGATTTTCAGAATCCATACAGCATGAATTAAAAGAATTTAATATCAAAGTAAAAATTATTGAACCGGGTCCGATTAGAACCAATTTTTACGACAGTTCCATGAAATTCACTTCGGAAGACGGCGGTGTTTATAGTACAAAATTCAAAAAAGCATTTAATATGATGAACTATTTTGGTAAAAAAGGCGCAACTCCCGAACGAGTGGCAAAAACCATTTATAATGCCGCCTCCAGTAATAGTTGGAAATTAAGATATCCGGTTGGGTCAATGGGAATGTTGATGTTAAGACGTTTATTACCCGATAGATTATTTAACGGGGCGTTCGGATTTGTAATTATGCGATAAAAAAATAGGAATGTCACTGCCTTGCTTGGATTCTTCAAAGCAGTGACAATTTTATTTATAAATAATTATTCGGTGGATTTATTAGTGGAAATTTTAAATGGTGCATATAAAGGGCAAAATCCCATGAATGCTGTTCCTAAAGGAATTAATCCTATTAATCCCCACCACGAAGAATAAACAAAACCGAGAACAACAATAACTAATCCAAGAATTATTCGGATCACTTTATCTGCCTTTCCTACATTCTTTTTCATTTTTCAACTCCTTTTATTTTTTTGAGACATCACAAAATATGAATTATAATAATTTTCTTCAGTGATAATGTTACATATCTATCATTTTAAGAAATTTAACAATTCTTTTTTATTAATAATACTAATTTTATTTCTTGAAAGGTTTATTATACCGTCTTTTTCAAATTCTTTTAGGATTCTACTAACAACTTCGCGGTGAGTTCCCAATTCGTCTGCTATTTGTTTATGCGTTATTGTAAGTTCGGTTTTTCCTTCTTTAATATTTGAAAAAAGAAACTCTGCAATCCGTTCATCCATTCTTCTAAAAGCAACTTCTTCTACAACTGTTATTACATTTGCTAAACGTTGGTTAACCAATCTAAATGTATAATTTCTCCATTTTTCATCGGCGTCTACCAATTCTTTAAAAATACCGGAAGGGAGCAGCAGTGCTGTCAAATCTTCTTCTACTACGGCCGTTGCAGGAAATTTTAAGTCGCTTAGTATTGATGAAATTGTTAGAATGCAACTTTCCCCTTTGTCAATTCTATAGATTGTTATTTCCCTGCCTGATTCTCCCAATTTAAAAACCCTAACTCTGCCGGAAAGTACAATAGCCAAGTTTGTACAAGCCGAACCTTCGTCAAAAATCAATGAACCTTTTGGCAAATTTGAAACCGCTCCGTATTGCATTACTTTAGCTTTTACCCGCTGGTTTGTTGTGTCCAAAAAGGGTAATTTCTGTTCCACTATTTCGTTATATGTCTCTTCCGTTAGCATTGTATTTGTTCAATCAAATAAAATTGGAATTCCGCCTAACGTAAAATGTTTTTAATCCAAACAAACTTAACTTGCTTCATTTTCTTTCGCATAATAAGTAGTTCTCGCAAATTTTCCTCATTGCGGTATTTGCCGAATTGAAAGCCCAAATAATAGAACCGCCTTTTTTGCCTGCGCTTAAATCTCCTATTAAAAATAATCCGGGAATATTAGTTTCGTATCCTTCGGTTAAAACGGGATTAGGACCGTTAAATTCAATGCCAATCATTTTTAAAAAATTTTCTGGAGTTGATCCGCCTAACGCATAAACAATATAATCAAAAGTTTCGTTATTATAATTGGTTTCTTCAAAAATCACTTCCGGTTTTCCGTCGTAATCAATAATTTCTTTGATATTGCTATTTAACAATAATCTGACTTTGTTGTCATTCGCCAAAGTTAGCAGACTTTCTTTATTGATATCGTTCATTCTGTTAAATTCCGACCGTCTGTAGCTGAGTGTAACATTGTTGTTTTCTTCCACTAAGAATTGGCAATATTCCGAAGCAGAATCTCCGCCGCCCACGACTAAGACTTTAGAGTTTTTTATTTCAAAAGATGTAATATCGAATAAAATTTTATTTTTTAACGATGCAGGTAATTTATAATCGGGTTTATTGGGTTTACCTAAAATACCTACTGCTATTGCAACCACAACGGTTTGATACGTGTTTTTATCGGTGTAAACTGTAAAAGTTTGCGTGCTGTTGTTTTTATCAATTTTGTAAACAGTTTCATTATAATTTACATTCAATTTATGGTCCTCTATAGCTTTATCGAGGTAACTGATAGTTTCGTGTTTGGAAGAATCGGTAAGACACATCACTCCCGTGCAAGTTGGAGTAAAGCCTTTGTAATTTGCGGTAACCAATTTAGTTTCGGGATAATATTTTTTTATAGTAAAAGAATGTTCATGCGCTTTTTCTAAAATTAAAATTCTTTCTTCGCTTACACCGAAATTTCTGGCTTCAACTCCCATACTAATGCCTGCCGGTCCGGCGCCTATTATAATGATCTGAAACACTGTTTATCCTTTATTTAATTAGGATTGAAAAAGAATTATTATTTAAATCTAATAAATATTAAATCAATTTCCCATTTAGAGCAAAAAATGAAAAATCTTACACCTTCAATTTAAACCGGATTGTTCGAGCATTAAAATTAACTTACTGTTTTAGTATTAATATTTTAATCAACTTTTCGATAATAAAACGGAGAAATTCCCGAATTAAATAAAATCTTACTGCATAAATTTTAATTATAAGGAAGTTTGCCATTATGCCCGAGAATATACAACTTAACCCCAACGAAATACATGATGCATTTACCAACGTATTTAATAAAATAAACGTTTATGTGGATCAACTAAAAAAGAGAAGTTCGGATGAAATATTAAACGGGAGCATTGTAAATGCACAAAAAATGATAAATGAAATTCTTCCCTTCGAAAAAGTGGTTAAAAAACTTATAGAAGCCAAGTCAATTATAGAATCTATTGACGGAAACGGTAATATTGAAATAAATGAGGAAGAAAACAGCCCTGTGGCAGTTGATGAAAACGAGAATGTGCAAAAGGATGAAGAGGAAAATGAAGAAACCGGAAACAATGATTTTACCGATCCGTTTCAATATAGAATTTCGTTGCTAAAAGGATTAATTTATTTAGGAGGAAGCGCACCAATTGACGAAGTGCTCGGTTTTATTAAAAAAGATATGAAGAATAAAATGAAAAAATCGGATTTTGATATTATAAACGATGACGGCGTTGAAAGATGGCAGGATAGTTTATATCAAGAAAGCGTAAAAATGATGGAGGAAGGATTATTAAACAGTGAAGTTCAAGAAGGGCATTGGGAAATTGTTCAAAAAGGAATAGATTATCTTTCTAAAAACGGAAAGTGAAATTAATTAATATTGAATCCGTTGAAATTTTATGAATCCGCATTATTCCCGTTCACTTTTCTTAGCTGAAATCATAATCAATTATATAAGCTGACTATCATTACCGCTCAAAACAAATCTATTAATTTTCAAACCTGCTAACTTGCAAACTTTTCAAACCTGCCAACCTGCAAACTTTTCAACCCTGCCAACC
>JALSTI010000059.1 GCA_026983795.1 Melioribacteraceae bacterium | reverse complement strand
AGGCAAAATTGGCTTGCTCATCAATTGGGTATGAAACCTCAAACATTATCCTATATTCTTAATGAAAGTAAAAAAATTGACGATGATTTATATAAGCTAATTAAAAATATAATTAGTTCTTATCAATACGATCAGGATTTATTCAATCATAAATACGATGAAAATTACGATTTGTTCCATGATGAAAAATTACGTATTGGAATAGGCGGAAGAATAAGAATTTTTGCGAAAAGGAAATACGGAACATTAAAAAAATTAGCCGATGCAATGGATATTTCCCCACAACAACTTCAGCAATATATTAGCGGTAAACGAGAACCCGGTTCGAGAATATTAATTAAACTTTTAAGGCTTGGTTGTGATATTAATTGGCTTTTAAGTGGATCCGAATCGCTTGAATCTTTTAAAATTGATAAACTAGAACGGGAGCTGAGAAAATTGCAAGAAAGTCTCTCTCAAATTTCAGAACTTGTAAAAAAGTAATTTTGTATAAATATACTTAATATTCTTTTAGGTTTTATAAAGTACTTTTTAAGGAAATCTTTAACATAAATAAATATGTATGCTAATGATACAAGTGTTTTTCTGTACTTGCTACTACAAATATTGTTCATTTTTTTATTATAATACTTAGTTTGCTTATAAGGAGGATTGTTTAATATGCCGCACCAGATTGAAGTAAAACTTAAATTAGATGTAATAAAAGAAGGTGATTATTACATCATTTATTCGCCTGCGTTTCAAATCTCCGGTTACGGTAAAACGCAAAAAAATGCACTAAAAGATTTCGATGAAACCTTCAAATTATACATCGGGGATTTGGTAGAGGAAGGTAAATTATTGGAAGCTCTTTTAGATCTTGGCTGGACACTAAGAAAAACGAATTTTAAACCCCGGCATGTAAAAAGATCCTTTTCAGGAATAAAGCCAGCTGGTTCAAGAACAAAAGCCGTTTCTCCGAAATTCATTAAATCAATTAGTAAAGATGTAACTTTGCCTGTTCCGGTATGAATAAAATCTACACTATCAAAGTTCGGGAATTTATAAAATTCCTTGAACATAATGGCTGCTATAAGAAACGTCAAGAAGGAAGTCATTAACCAAACCGTCTAATGTAGTTTTTATTGCATAACTAGATAATCTGTTATACTAAATATTACCTTCCCAAAAACAAGAGAATTTATCATCAAGGTAGCAGTTTCGATAAATCTGATAACCGGAAATGATAAGCATATAAAAAGGCATGCAAAGCAGTGTGAACTGCAAATGAATTTCCAACAAGAAAATCAACAGACCAAAAAGTTAATTCTTTTTCCCCATTGGAATTCTCATTGTGCGTTCCCGTTATTTTGTTGAAGACGCAAAATTTTTTTAAATGTTATATAAACCGGTTCCTTTAACAGCATATTCTTATTTCATATTTTCGAAAATGAACAGACACACGACCATCAAACCGACTTCATCCGATTTGATTTCCAAGATTTAAAAACTAGGTCAATCATCTTTAAAGAAATTCACGCTTATTAAAAACATCTTAATGCGTTTAATCCGTTAATGACTATAATTTTTCCTACCTGTTAGTCCCCTTTGTTTTGCATTATAAGTAATATAAATTTTTAATGTAAATTAAAGTGTAATTTATTAAATTTAATTTTAACTTTATTATAACAACCTGGTTGTTACACTGTTGCTAACTAATTAAAATAATAATTTGGGGGTTATTATGAAAATCATTTTATTTTTAATATTTGTCACAATAATTTCCGGTTGTTCAAATTTCAATAATTCAAATATTATCGGACCAATAAATCATCCAAATGATTATGTTAAAGGTGATGTGGTATTTGGGCTAAGAGATAGCGTATCCCTCACAAATTTTGCAAATTACATTTATTCATTTAAAAATATCTCTATTAAAGAAATTACTTTTTTACAATACTATTCAAATTTTCCGCATGATAGTTTAGAAGCAATAAGATCCGCTTTGGAAGCTAAAAATTATATTAAACCTAACAAAGTCAATGTTTTTTATAAAAGTGCTGAATCAAGAATTATTGCTGAATTTTGGATAAATAGCTTTAGTAAAGATGAAATAAAGGATTGGACTTTATTGAAGTCGCACTTCCACTTGATACATATACCGAATAAATATCAATCCGGTTTATTAAAAACCCCGGTCGGGCAAGAGAAAAAATGGATGGATATTTTATTAAAGTCTAATCTATTTAGATTTGTAGAATTAAATTCAATTACATATGCTTATTAAAATCAATCGTAAATATTAAAGTTGTTAGCTTTATTTGCCCAAGAGGAATGTAAACTCTGCCCATGTTCTAAGTTTTTTGGGTATAACTATTATTTAAAACCAAAAAGCCTTGTAATATTAAAAATTACAAAGCTTTCCAGTTATATTAAGAAGTGGAGCTAAGGGGGCTCGAACCCCTGACCTTCTGACTGCCAGTCAGACGCTCTCCCAGCTGAGCTATAGCCCCAAACAAAATTCAAAATTCATCTAAAATAGAAATTACAACTATTGCAAATACTAAAAATTAGGTTGACAAAACTAATTAACAATAAATTAATTGTCAACATTGCAATTTATCTCAAATCGTTAGCATTAATTGAATATTCCCAAAGTACTTTACCGTCTTTATCGTAATCGGTAACTTTTAACGTTCTGTTTTTTCTTGGACCACTTAGGCTAAAAATAGCAAAATTTCTTACCATTACGTGAGTTCCGGGAACTCTGTAAAAATTCGGCTCGGGTTTATGGGTATTTGCTCCCGATGTAAAAGGGGAAATAGTAAAATCGTACAAAGGATACGTTCCCCTTCTTTTCATTTTGGAGATTTCCGTAAAATGCCTGTCGCCGGTTAAAAATATAACTCCGTTTATATTTTCTTCCTCTATCAATTTCAATAATTTTGCTCTTTCTTCGGGGTATGTTGCATAATTTTCAAAATCGGCTATGGGCGAAAGTACTTGTCCGCCGGTAACAACAAATTTAAATGGTGCTTTACTGAATTTCATTGCATCAATCAACCATTGAATTTGCTCATCGCCTAACATTACTCGCTTATTAAATTTTCTTTTGTCGGGACTTCTGTAATATCTGTTATCGAGCAAATAGAAATCAACGTCTCCCCACTCAAAAAAAGTTGTTGTACCGGGTTTACCGTTAATTCCGTACGATGGATTATCCCAAAATAATTTAAATGCTTCCAGAGTTAATTCCTTTCCCCAATAACTTCTGTCGCTGTTATCGGGACCAAAATCGTGATCGTCCCAAATTGCATAGTTATGCGTTGATCCGAACAAAGCTTGCATTTCGGGAGTTGATCTATCGTGCGTCATTCTTTTCAATATTCCGGTTCTGGAATCGTAGTCCGCTTCCCTCAAATAAACATTATCGCCTCCCCAAACCATAAAGTCCGGGTGTTTCTTTGCGATTGTTTCGTAAATTTCATAATCACCGCCGTAAGGTCTTCCGGCTCTATCGTATTTTTTTTCATTTATAAAAGCGCCGCTTCCGAAAGCAAAAGAAAAATTAGGCGGATCGGTTCTCCACTGCCACAAAGTTTGTGTCTGAAATTCCGTAGGATAAGGTCGCTTTACAACTTTTCCGTTAATTACTACTTCATATTTGTATTTATTGCCGGGTTCCACTTCATCCGCCAGGAGATGAGCGGTGTAAGCATCATGCTTGTTTGTTAAAACTTCATCGGTTTCATGTTTTTTATCAGGTGAATTAACATTCCAATAAACAATCTTAACTTTTGCGGCTTTTGTTGTTTGAACCCACAAACCTACTTCCCGCATTGCCGAGTGTCCTACCATTGGACCGGACTGCAAAAGATTATTCTGCGCTAAAAGTGAGACAAAACCGAACGTAAGAAAAAGAAGCGTTAAATAAATACTTTTTTTCATAATAAAGACTTCCATATAATAATTAAAAAAATATATACTTAATTTTTTTTAGTTATTCCGGAATATAAATTTACCTTTCCAAGAATAAAATCAATTTGTAGATTACCGGTTAACAAAATAATCATTTTTAATAAATTGAAAAAGTACATTTTGATATGAACTTACAAGCAAAAATTATTTTATTATTCTTAATTTTTATAGTTGTTTTCACATTTAGCTGCGACGATACGGTGACAAACCAAAAAATAGATAATATTGTTATTCCCCCGTCAAATGTTAGCTATTCGCAATACATTCAACCTTTATTTAATATTAAATGTACAAACAGCGGCTGCCATAATGATCAATCCAGAGCAGGAGGTTTAAGCTTAACAACTTGGACAAATGCAACGGCAAATGCTTCAATCGTTTTTCCGGGTCAGCCGGATAACAGTATTTTGGTTTGGGCAATAGAAGGAAACGGCGCTAAACTTATGCCTCCGATTGACGCTCCGGTTACTCCGTTAACTCAAAATCAAATTGACGGAATAAAAACATGGATTAAAGAAGGTGCGAAAAATAACTAATTCCGATAAAGGGATTTATATACTTGAGATTAAGGCAAATCATCCTTTCTATTTAAGTTCAAAGATATTCAAAAACCGGGAAATGCCAAGCGGCTATTATTATTATGTGGGAAGCGCGCAGAAGAATTTATACAGCAGAGTAAGCAGACATATTAAGAAGAAAAAGAAAGTACACTGGCATATCGATCAAATTACAACTCTAAATATTACCGATGTTAAAAACGTTTATCTATTTATGGATCAAGGTAAGAACTTCGAATGCGAATTAGTAAAAGATTTGGTTAAAAGAACGGACATGGACTACGCAATCGATAATTTCGGTAACTCCGATTCCAAACAATGTAAATCTCATTTACTATATTCGAAAAAACGAATACCTCACAACCACTTTTCTTTTTTATACCATTCTATTGTTCGTTTAATTCCTTCTTCAATAGAAATTTCCGACTGAAAACCGAAATCCCTTTTAGCCTTTGATGTATCGCAAGTCCAATATTTTTGTACGAAATCTTTTGCTTTTTCCAAATTAAATGTGGCGGGTTTGCTGCTGAACATTGCAAAAAACTGAGCTATAGCTGCAATTCCGTAAACTGAAAAATGCGGCAATCTGATTTTAACGGCTTTTTTATTAAGTACGTCTCCTATTATATTTCCAACCGAGTCCCAATCGTAAAACTTTTCGGAACTTATGAAATAAATTTGTCCTTCTGCCGTATCCGATAAACTGGCCATATAAATTCCTCTTACCAAATCCACAACATGGATTAAACTGATTTCTTTTTTATCGAATCCGATTAAAGTCATTAAACCGGCTTTGTATGTTTTAAACACCAAATAAATTTCAGTATCTCTTTCGCCGTAAACGGCGGGAGCCCGAGTAATAGTAATAGGAAGTTTACTCATAAATTCCTTTGCCAGATTTTCCTGCGCTAATTTACTTCTTCCGTAAGTTGTTATAGGATGCGGTTCATCTTCTTCTTTACACGGGCGGTTTTTTTTAGCCGGACCGCAAGCGGTTAAACTGCTCATTATAATTACTCTTTTAATGTTGGGATTAACTTCGGAAAGCACTTCCAATAAGTTTCTGGTAGTTTCCACATTCCCCTTAAAATATCCGTCTTTGTTTTTTGCTTTTACAACTCCCGCAATATGATAAAGATAATCGGCATCCTTCAAAATTTCTTTTAACCTTTCTTTATCGAATAAACCCGAGTCATAAATTTCTACATTTTTATTTTTAAGCCATCTTAAATTACTTGTTTTTCTAACTATACATTTAACCGTAAAGTTTTTTTTCAGTAGCAAGTCAACCAAATGACTGCCCACAAATCCGGTTCCGCCTGTTACAACCGCAATTTTATTGTTATCCATATTTCCCTTATTTGGTAATTTTAATTGATTTTATGAAAATAAGATTATAGTTTACATTTTTGATTTGGAATTTACTCTTCAAACATACTAAAAGTTTTTATTTACATGAAGGAGGAAAATGTTGGACCTATTTCAAAAGTGTTACGATTTCACCAGGGCGGATGATGTAAAAGCTCAAGGTGTTTACCCTTATTTTCGTGCAATTGAAGAAAACGAGGGACCTGTAGTATCAATTGAGGGCAGAAAAGTAATAATGGCGGGATCTAATAATTATCTCGGTTTAACAGCCGATCCGCGCGTTAAAGAAGCCGCAATTAAAGCCATCAAAAAATATGGCACCGGCTGTTCAGGTTCCAGATATTTAACCGGTACTTTAGATTTACATATTGAATTGGAAGAAAAATTGGCCAAGTTTCTGGGTAAAGAAGCCGTATTATTATTTAGTACGGGTTTTCAAACCGCTCAAGGAATTATCCCTACTCTTGTTCACCGCGGCGAGTATATCATTTCCGATAAAGATAACCACGCTTGTATTGTTGCCGGTAATTTAATTGCCCGCGGCGCTACCGTTGAGCTTTTAAGATATCGTCATAACGATATGAACGATCTTGAAAGAGTTTTGAACAAAATTCCGAAAGACGCCGCCAAATTAATTGTAAGCGACGGGGTATTCAGCACCGGCGGTGAAATTGTGGACTTACCCAGATTAGTTGAATTGGCAAAAGCAAATAACGCAAAATTATTAATTGATGATGCGCATGCCGTCGGCGTAATTGGAAAAGGCGGAAGAGGAACCGCAAGCGAATTCGACTTAACCGATGAAGTCGATTTAACCATGGGAACTTTCAGCAAAACATTTGCATCTTTAGGCGGATTTGTTGCCGGTGACGCAAAAGTAATTGATTACATTAAACATTTTGCTCCGGCTTTAATTTTTAGCGCTTCGCCAACTCCCCCGTCGGTTGCCGCCGCTATGGCTGCTCTCGATATTCTGGAAAAAGAACCCGAGAGAGTTGAAAAATTAGTTTATAACGCTAATTATGTCCGTACCGGTTTGAGAGATGCCGGATTTAACGTGTTGGAAGGCAGAACCGGAATTGTACCGGTAATTGTTGGGGACGATAACATTGCTCTTACAATGTGGCGTGAACTTTACGACGCCGGTATTTTTGTGAATGTATTTGTTCCGCCCGGCGTTCCGCATGGCAGACAAATGATGCGAACCAGTTACATGGCTACTCACGAAAAAGAACATTTGGATTTTGTTATAGACACTTTTATTAAAGTTGGCAAAGAATTAAAACTAATTTAATGTTGGAATTAAAATGAACGATATTCTTATTAAACCTGTAAAATCTAAAAAAGAATTCAAACAGTTTCTAAAATTCCCGTGGAAAATTTATAAAGGCGACCCGTACTGGGTTCCGCCTTTATTTATCGAGAAAAAGCAGATCCTTAATAAAGAAAAAAATCCGTTCTTTAAACGGGCCGATATGGAAATGTTCCTGGCGGAAAAAAACGGCGAGCTTGTGGGTAGAATAGCTGCAATTAAAAATGATGCTCACAACGAAGTGCATAATGAGAATATCGGATTTTTCGGATTTTTCGAATCGGTAAACGATCAGGAAGTAGCAAATAAATTGTTAAGCGCAGCTGAAAATTGGCTCAAAGAACGCGGTTTGGACGCTATGAGAGGTCCGGCAAATCCGTCTTCTAACGACGAATACGCTCTGCTAATTGAAGGATTTGACGATTCACCCAGAATAATGATGACATACAATCCGCCTTACTATATGGATTTACTGGATAACTACGGCCTGAAGAAAATTAAAGATTTATACGCTTACAAAATAGAAAACGAGAAACTTCTTAAATCCGAAAAATTGATAAGAGTAGCTCAAATTGCTCAAAAAAGGTCGGGATTAAAAATCAGACAAATAAACATGAAAAAATTTAAGGAAGAGCTTGAAGTAGTAAAATACGTTTATAACAAAGCGTGGGCACCTAATTGGGGATTTATTCCAATGACCGACGAAGAAATTGAGCTGCTTGCAAACGACCTTAAACCGTTGGTAGAACCTTCGATTGTTTTGTTCGGTGAAATTGATAATAAACCGGTTGGATTTGCGCTTGTTATGTTGGATTTCAACCAGCTTTTCAAAGACATGAACGGACATTTATTCCCATTTAATTTTATAAAAATTTATACCCAGCGCAGAAAAATAAAATGGGCAAGAATTATTACATTGGGAATAATTCCGGAATATCAGAAAAGAGGATTGGATGCTGTGTTTTATTATGAAATTACCAAACGGGCTGAAAAAATAGGAATTAAATTAGGTGAAGCCAGTTGGATTTTGGAAGATAACGAAATGATGAAACGCGGCGCTAAAGCAATGAACGGCTCGATTTATAAAAAATACCGCGTCTATCAAAAACCTATTTCGTAATTCAATTTTTTTCTTTCAAATTAATAGATATTAATCCGATTTCACTTTCCGCCGTATAATAGCTTATCGTATGTTGAAATATGCGGCGGATCTATCAATTTTAATTTTTCGAAAATCGATTTATCCGGATAATCTTTTAAATACTCCGCTATTTCTGCATGTTTCGCATTGAAAAATACTTTCATCAACACACTGCGCCTGTCAATCTGATCCCGCACCTTGTATAAATCCTCAACCAATTTGGCAATATTTGCTTGAGCTTTCTTTTTATTTGAAAAATATTCATCAAGACCGTTATAATGATAATCGAAATAATCTTCTCTAAACTTTTCGAATTGTGAATTGCGTAAATCTTCAACTAAAGCCCTTCTGCTATAAGAACCGCTGCTGAATTGCCAACCTTTTGAAGCGTTACTGTTGGAACCCAAAACTGCAATATCGTACGCTCTTGTAAAATAATCCGATCCGCCTAAACGGTCGAATGAATCACCGTCGAAACCCAATATTACATAAGCATAAAAGTCAAGGAAACTTGTTAAAGGATTAAAAACAGTCGGATCAAAATATAAAATTTGATTTTTTTCATATTGAAATTTCCAGCTTGGATCTTGAATTCTTAACATCAAAGAATGACGATGAGAACGGTAAATGGGTCGTTGACTTGTAACAACAACTTGAGCCGCATAATTCAACTCGCCGCCCGATGAAACAAAGAAAATATTAAAAGTGCAATCAATTTTATCCCCTTCCCAATCGCTTTCGGTAAATTTATTCTGATTCAAATAATTTTGGATTGCTTCGGCAAATCCTTGTAACTTGTCTTTTGAAGCCGTGGGAAGTTGTTCGTAATTAACATTAACTGTTGCGTTTAATTCTTGTGATAGTAAAACAACCGGAAAAATCAAAATAAGCAAAAGAATTTTTCTCATTATTAATACCTGTATTAATTATACTTGCAAATTATAGAATTGCCTGATTTTATTCAACGTTTACTTAAAACTAATATACATTTCTTTTTTTATCTTATATAAAATTTTAGGTATTTTGTTCCATCTTTATTTCTTCGCCTTTAAATTAAAAGGATAAAATGAGCTGGATTCTGGGTTATTCCGGATTTAATGTTTCTTCCGTTAAAGAAAAATTTAAAGTTCTAAATCTTAAACCCGATGGATTTTACGAAAGGGAGAATTTTTTTATTGCGTACGGAGGTAATAATAAAACAATTTTAACAAACAGCAATATCAAACCGGTAGCTTCAAACTCCCCTCTTTGGATTGTTGCCGGAACGGGAATTAAGCGGGCAGACGGTAATTATAAAATCCTTACAAAACGGGAATGGTCTGATTTAATCGAAAATGATCACGCCGGATTCAATAATATAGAAGGATATTTTGTAATTGTGAAATGGGATGGCGGCAAATTAAATTTTTACTCCGATCAACTTGGTTTAAGGGATATCAACATTGTAAAAGATAAAAAGGGTTTCTATTTTGGTACAAGATTGGATTTGTTATCTAAAATATCCGGAGCAAAATTAAATTATAAACTTTATTGTTCGCGTTGGTTTTTAATAAATCAAATAAGCACAGGGAGTTTATTAAATAATTCAATAAGAATTGTTTCAGGCTCAACCGCCGAAATTAAAAACGGAAATTTATCCGTTACTAAAAAATTATGGAATTTTAATCCTCAAAGTTTTAATTCAAACATGAAAGAAAACTTTTCTTACTTTTATGATAAATTACAGAAAATCGCATCGATTCATTCGGAAATGCACGAAGGATTATCCTTGAGTTTATCGGGCGGATTAGATTCCAGATTTTTATTCTCATTACTACTCAACAAAGAGTCAATCGAATTTGACACGCATACATTCGGGAATAAGAATCATCCGGATAATGTAATTGCAAGCAAAATCTGTAATGATTTTAATATCCAACATTTTCAACTTAATTATAATTTCGCCGCTAATGAAATTTATGACTTAATGTCAGGATATATAAACAACACCAATTTTACTAATCCCGTTTCTTCAATTTTACTTTTGGGAAATTATACAAACCCTTCAATTAAGAATAAAGTTTTAATCGACGGCGGATTCGGTGAAATTTGGAGACGGGGTTTTTTAAGAAAATTTTCTCTTTACGGGAAAAAATTAATTACCGAAGGAAATACACCCAAGATTGTACCGTATTTATCCGTAAACCGCGGTAATATATTTAACGAAGATATTTTACCGGGAATAAAAGAAAACATAGAAGAACAAATAGTTTCGCAACTGGAATCGATGCCAGTAATTGACGAATTGGGTTTTGATAATTGGCTGGATTTATTTTCCATAAGAACACGGTTGGTAAATTTTTACGGTCCTGAACAATCTTATGCCGATTCAATGTTGACAACCGTTATGCCTTTTGCTCAACATTCCCTTTTAAGCGAACTGATAAATATTCCGGTAAAATTCAGACGTAATAAATATTTAATCAAATACTATTTTAATTCGGTTAACCCAGGATTAAAGAATTATCCTTTGGCAAAAGGAAATTCCACCGTAAGTTTTAAATTAAATCCCGTTGCTTCTGCAGTTATGCTGAAACTCAAAAACAAATTTGGATCGACATACAAAGATACCGGTCGGGTTAAATTTATTGTGCAACTCAAAGATTTTATTTACGATAGAATAAATTCAAAAAATTTCAACAAAGCAGGTTTTTATAACGAAAAATATATCGTTAAAATTATCGAGGATTTTTACGAAGGCAAAGTTGAAAATATTAATATTATTGATTGGTGGTTAGCATTCGATATTTTTTTTAATAACTTTGAGAATAATTCTTTATATTAGATTATTAAAATTTAAGTCTAATTTTATTAATTATTCTAAGTATGAAAGTTTTATTTCATCATACGGTGAATTTCCCCTTTCCTTTAGTTATCGTTTTATGCTTTTTGCTTTTTATTAATATTGCCGCACAATCTAATCCCGGCGCGCGTGAAATTGCATTATCACATTCCGGCATTGCAACTCAAAGGAATTCATTTTGTATTTTTAACAATCCTGCGGGATTATCCCGTTCGCAAACCAGAGAACTTGGTCTTTATTATTCTCCTTCACCGTTCGGATTAAAAGAACTGGCAAATGCTTCCGCAGCTTATGTTGAACCGTTTTCTTTCGCATCGTTTGCCGTGGCATTTACAACTTACGGATTTAATCTTTACAGGGAAAACAAAATAGCATTCTCCGCAAGTAAAAGTTTTTACAACTATTTTTACTTGGGAATAACCGCTATCTACCAGACGTTAACTATTAAAAATTACGGGAGAGGGAATGCAATTAACATTATTCTTGGCGGGCAAGTAGATTTAACGGACAAACTGAAATTGGGTTTTGCTATCGAAAATCTTTTACGTTCGTCTTACGGTAAAGAAAAAAATCAAATTCCGGTTATCTATAAAACAGGTTTGGGTTATTACCTGCTAAAAAACCTTAACTTGAATATCAGTATTGAAAAGGAATTGATGTTTCCGGTTTCCGTAAGAGGCGGTATTGAATATTTACCGGTAAAATTTATTGCTATACGCGCCGGCGTTAATAACTATCCGACAAGTTTTTCGGGCGGCATCGGATTGAATTATTCTTTTTTGCAAGTTGATTATTCCTTCAATGAAAATCAAAATCTCGGATTTTCGCATCAATTCGGTTTAAGTATAAGATTAAATAAATTTTAAAGTTTTTGTTTTTTGAGTTTATAAGATGAAAAAATTAATATTGATTATTTTTCTTTTATACTCTTCCGTATTTCCTCAAACCGATTCCAATGCATTAATAAACAGATTAATTGATTCGTATATAGAAAATTCAATGCAGAATGTTGAATCATCCCAGATTTATTCTCTTTTTGAATACTTATTAGACAATCCGGTAAATATTAATAAAGCCTCTGTAGCTGATTTAATTGTTATACCCTTTTTAGATTATTCTACTGCGGAAAAAATAATCTCTCTACGAAATAAACTCGGACGCTTTGATTCACTTTCCCAATTGGATCAACTTAAAGATGTATCGAAAAGGAATATAGATAACTCAAAACATTTTTTAACCGTTACAAGCATTAATAAAAATCGCGGTTTAAATAAATCAAGTAAATATTTTAAGTTAAAATTAAGATCAAGAACCACTTCAATTATCCAAACACCCAAAGGATTTACCGAGAATAAATTTATTGGAACCAAACCTAAATATTATTCACGATTAAAACTTTACTATCACAATAATTACAAAGCAGGCATTTTGATTGATAAAGATCCTGGGGAAAGGTCAATTAACGATTTTACTTCGGCTCATCTTTCGTTAAACAATATCGGATACTTGAAAAAGTTAATCATCGGAGATTACCTTGTGGAATTTGGTCAAGGTTTGGTTTTATGGAGTCCTTACTCTTTTTCAAAAAGCGCCGAAGCCGTAAATACAGTTATAAAAAGACCAAGGACGTTAATTGAATATACAAGCGTGGATGAAAACCAATATTTAAGGGGAATTTCAGGCACTGTCAATTTTAATAATTTTAATATTACCGCTTTTTATTCATACCATAAAATTGACGCAGGTATTGATTCCGTTACACATTTTGTAAAATCTTTGCCAATTGACGGATATCACCGGACGGAAAACGAGCTGAGGAAACATAATTCAACGGGAGAAAAAATTTTTGGCTCGATAATTTCTTTGAATATTCCGGATATTTTTTCACTCGGATTTTTGTATTACAGAACCGATTTTGATAACACACTCAGTTTAACAAGCAATAATTACTTACGCGGAGATACTTTTTCGTTTTATTCTATTAGTTATAATCTTTTTGTTTTTAATTTTTTAGTAAACGGCGAGTTAGCATACAACGGTCTTTCATTTGCAGGAATAAGTAATTTGGAATTAATGTTGAACAAAAAATTTTCCTTCGTTTTATCTTTCAGAAATTACCCTTCAAATTTTTATAATCTCAAATCCGCCGGATTTTCGGAATCGGGAAAAACACAAAACGAACTAGGATTTTACACCGGTATAAAATGGATTACAAAGTTCGGTATTTTTAATTTATACTTCGATCAATATAAATTTCCTGCCGGGAAAGGTAAAATCTTTTTCCCAAGCGGCGGTAAAGATTTTTTAATCGATTATTTTTCTAACCGGATTGGGCTGGCAAAAATTCACGTCAAAATTAAAACGGAAACCCGGGACAATCAAGAAAAAGGATCTAATATAATTTCATCTTCAAGCAAAAGCTCATTTCGATCGGAAATTTTAACTTCCGTTACAAAAAATTTAAACCTCAAAACAAGATTTGAGTTCAATGTTTTCAAAACAGATAAACATTCTGAAAAAGGATTTCTTATGTTACAGGATATAAATTTTGCGTTGAACAATAATTTATTTCTTTCCGGCAGATTTTTGTTATTCGATACCGATTCTTATGAATCCCGGATTTATGAATTCGAAAAAGATTTACGGGGTGTAATTTTTAATCCCGCTCTTTTTGGAAGAGGAATGAAGTGGTATATTCTGTTTCATTACCGTTTTTTAAATACGCTTGAGCTGTCCGTTAAATACTCCGAACTTTATAAACCCGGAGAAAAATCGTTAGGCTCGGGAAATTCCGAAATTCCCGTCAATTTTGATAACAGAATAAGTGCACAATTAGATGTTAAATTGTGATTAATACTGAGTAAAAATAAAATTTTAACTCATTTATTCTTGCTAAAATCGATAACTCTATCTAATTTTAATCACACAATCTTTATTAAATTACTTAAGGACAATAATGAGAACCATAGTTAAATTACCCGGAGACGGAATAGGAAAAATAGTTTTACCCGAAGCAATCAAACTATTGAATGCAGTAGGATTTGAAGCCGAATACGTTCATGGAGACATTGGTTGGGAATTTTGGCAGAAGGAAGGAAATGCGCTGCCACAAAGAACAATTGACCTTTTGGAAAAACATAAAATTGCACTGTTCGGCGCTATAACGAGCAAACCAAAAGACGCTGCAGCCAGGGAATTGGACCCTGCGCTTCGTGAAGAAGGATATGTGTATTTTAGTCCTATTGTTGGTCTTCGTCAACATTTTAATCTTGATGTTTGTATCCGCCCGTGCCAATCATTTGAAGGAAATCCGCTTAATTTTATCAGAAAAACATTGACCGGATATGAAGAACCTCATATTAATACGGTGATATTCAGACAAAATACGGAGGGTTTATATTCCGGGGTTGAATGGACGAATCCACCGGCTGAAGTACGGGAAGCCTTTGATACTCATCCGAAAATGAAAAAATTTGCAAACGTTCCTAACGAAGATTTGGCAATATCTACAAGAATTGTAACTAGAAACGCTTGCCACAGAATCACAAAAGAGGCATTCGAATATGCTGATAAATTCGGTTATAAATCGGTTACCGTTTGCGAAAAACCGAATGTACTGAGGGAAACTTCCGGAATGATGGTTGAAGAAGCCAGAAAAGTTGCTAAAGAATATCCCCATATCGATTTGTGGGAAACAAATATTGACGCGCAAATGATGTGGCTTACCAAAAATCCTGAAAACTATGGAGTGATTGTATCCGAAAATATGTTCGGCGATATTGTAAGCGACGGTTTTGCGGGACTTGTAGGCGGACTCGGTTTTGCTTGCAGTGCAAATATCGGTAACGAAGTTGCAGTGTTCGAACCAACTCACGGTTCTGCGCCTAAATACGAAAAATTGGATCCTCCGATTGTAAATCCTATTGCAATGTTTTTAAGCGCTTGTATGATGCTTGATCATCTCGGCGAAACCGGAAAAGCAAATAAAATTAGAAATGCAATTGCAGAAGTGATAAAAGAAGGGAAAGTCCGTACTTACGATATGATGAAACTACGTGGCGGTCCGGATGTATTTGAAAAAGGTGCTTGCACAACTTACGAAATGACAGAAGCAGTAATTAAAAAGCTTTAAGAAATAAGAGTAAAATGCCGGACGAAAAACTTTTTTAAAAAATCATTTATAAAGGAAGGGAAAAAAATGTTAAAACTATCTCATAAAAATTTAGATGTTTGGAAGCAAAGTATGCTTCTAATTAAAAAAGTTTATATTTTTACAAATAATTTACCTTCCGATGAAAAGTTTAACCTAATTTCTCAAATGAGACGTTCTGCCATTTCTATAGCATCCAACATTGCCGAAGGATTATCCAGAACAACTAAAAAAGAAAAGCAAAGGTTCATTGAAATTACCCGTTCTTCCTTAGTTGAATTAGATACACAGATTGAAGCTTGTTTAGAAATTGGTTATTCATCTAATGAAGAATTATCTGAATTTGATGATTTATTAAACCACATTTTTGCAATGTTAACAAACTTAATGAAAAAGTTTGATTGAAATATATAACATTTTTTCTTCTAGCGTCTAACGTCTAACGTTTAACGTTTTTTGTCTTACTTTAATTTGGAGAAACTTATGAGAGAAAATCTGAAAAAAATTTGGCCGGAAATTGAATGGATTAAAAATGAAGACCTGCGCGAAAAGGTCTATCAATGCTGGGAATACGCAATTGAAAAAAGTGTTTTGAGTCCCGGCGACTTGGAAACAATTCCCTTTTCCCTTTTAATAGATGAGGAACATATTTCGTTTATGAATCATAAAAGAACCGCCGTACAACTTGCTGTTAAGATGGCTGAAATTATGATGGAGAACTTTAAAATGGATATCAATATGGATATCTTAATTGCCGGAGCTGTTCTTATTGATGTAGGAAAACTTTTGGAATATGAAATAATTGACGGGAAGTTAACTACAAGCAAAGCCGGTAAATTGGTCAGACATCCGTTCAGCGGAATTGCTATTGCGGACAGATTCGGTTTACCTCCGGAAGTTCAGCATATAATCGGCACACATTCCAAAGAAGGTGATTTAGGAAAACGAACGGTTGAATCAATAATTGTTCATCATGCTGATTTTGTTAGCTTTGAGCCGTTCCAGAACGGGAAAACTTTAAAATAAAATAAGCGGACTTAAACATTGAAAAGATTTTTTATCGAAAAAGTTTATACAATAACTTTTAATTAAAAGCGAAAAATGTTAATGCAGCAGGCAGAGTATTAAACATAAAATTTAATTTCAACTTAAACAAAATGATCTATCAAATTAATAAATATCTAAACGTTTTTAGTTTATAGTCTTTACGGAGTTTCAATGTCTCAAAACTTAGTTGAAAAAATAACTCAGAAATTTGCGGTTGATTTACAACCCGGTCAATTAGTGCAAAGCGGTGATATAATATTCGTAGAGCCTGCTTACGTAATGACGCACGATAATACCGGCGCGGTTATTCCTAAATTTAAAAATATCGGAGCGACTAAATTTGCTAATCCAAGACAAGTCGTTCATACACTCGACCATAATATTCAAGACAAAAGCGAAAAAAACCGTGCAAAATATTTAAAGATAGAAAGATTCTCGAAAGAGATGGGATGCGATTTTTATCCTGCCGGAAGAGGGATCGGTCACCAGATTATGATTGAAGAAGGTTATGCCTGGCCGGGAACTTTTGTTGTTGCTTCCGATAGCCATTCAAATATGTACGGCGGCATCGGATGTTTGGGAACTCCCGTTGTAAGAACTGATGCTGCGGCAATTTGGGCAACCGGCAAAACCTGGTGGCAAATTCCACCGGTCGCCAAAGTTGAGTTGGCCGGCAAATTAAGAAAAGGCGTTACCGGTAAAGATGTTATAATTGCGCTCTGCGGTTATTTTAACAACGATGAAGTGCTTAATCATGCAATTGAATTTACAGGTAACGGAATTGAAAGCCTTTCACTCGAGCAAAGATTAACAATTGCAAATATGACTACCGAATGGGGCGCTCTCGTCGGACTCTTCCCTATCGATGAAATAACTATCGATTGGATTAAGAATCGTATTGAATTTATTAAGCAACGTGGATTAGCCGGGGTTCCTTCCGATGCCGACGGAAACGGTGAGCATCCCAGATTAAACCAAAACCATTTGGAAAAGTTAATTGAAGAGATTCCGGATTTAAAGCCCGACGATGATGCTTATTACTCGAAAGAACTAATAATTGATTTAAGCTCAATCGAGCCTTTCGTTTCAGGCCCGAATACAGTTAAAGTAATGACTCCGGTTTCCGAAATTAAAAAGCAAGATATAAAAATCGATAAAGCTTATCTTGTTTCTTGCGTTAACAGCCGCTTAGAAGATATTGCCGAAGCCGCTTCCATAATCAAAGGTAAAAAAGTTGCCGGAGGAGTTGAATTTTACATTGCCGCCGCTTCAAGCGAAGTTCAAGAACAAGCCGAAAAACTCGGCTATTGGCAATCTTTATTGGAAGCAGGTGCAAAACCATTACCGCCGGGATGCGGTCCTTGCATCGGATTGGGAGCCGGATTATTGGAAGACGGTGAAGTGGGTATTTCGGCAACTAACCGGAATTTCAAAGGCAGAATGGGTTCGCCCAATGCTCAAGCTTATTTGGCTTCTCCCGCAGTTGTTACCGCTTCGGCAATTGCCGGCAAAATTGATTTCGATTTTGATTCGGCTGAGCATAACGTGAAAGGTAAAGTGAATGAAAATCCTAAACCGCAAAAAGAAAAATCACAGGTTGAAATAATCGAAGGATTCCCTGCTCAAACGGAAGGCGAAATTATATTTTGCCCTGCCGATAATTTAAATACCGACGGAATTTATCCGGGTAAATATACTTACATCGATGAATTCACTCCCAAAGATCAAGCAAATGTTGTGATGGAAAATTATGATCCCGAATTCAAATATATGGTAAAAGAAAAAGATATTCTCGTCAGCGGTTACAACTTCGGAACCGGAAGTTCGCGCGAGCAAGCTGCAACAGCTCTAAAATACAGGGGAATTCAACTCGTTATTGCCGGTTCGGCAAGCGCAACGTACAAAAGGAATGCCATAAATAACGGGTTTTTGGTGCTTGAGGTTCCGGAACTGGTTGATGATCTGAAAGCCAAACTCGGGACTGATAAATTATCGATTAAACCCGGCTTTAAAGCAGTTATAGATTTTACTTCTTCAACAATTGCTTTGGAAGGGAAAGAGTATCACTTCAATCAATTGGGAACGGCAGCTCAAGAACTTATAGTTGCCGGCGGATTAGAGAATTGGGTGAAAAGTAAATTGGGTGAATAAGTGGAATCATTTAAAATAAATTTATCTCTTCCGTACGATAAAAGATCGAAATATCAGCCGTACTATTTTGCAATACTTGGTTTAATTTATTTAGGCTTTGGTATACTAAATCTGGTTAAGAGCAGCCCCGACATATTCGGTGGCTTGCTTTGGTTACTTACAGGTTGCGGGTTTCTTATCGGAAGTTTTTACACTAAGAAGTATTCATACAAGTATTTCCTAGAATTAGGTCAAGACTTCATTCAAGCTCATCCTTCTTTC
>JALSTI010000058.1 GCA_026983795.1 Melioribacteraceae bacterium | reverse complement strand
CGATGATATGAAATATTGGACGAAAGAAATAGTTATAGATATCAACGATAATACGCAAAACACTTGGTATGCATGTGTTAACAGCGGTTGGGGCGGTCCGCCGAATGATCTGGGTGGATTATATAAAACAACGGATAGAGGTTTAACATGGACGAATATTTTGGACTTATTCAGAGTTGAATCTTGCACTATAAATCCAAATAACCATAATGAAATGTTTGTTACCACCTATGATGAAGGACTTTGGAAAACGCAAAACTTAAATGTTGCAAGTCCGGAATTTTCTTCTGTTGACTCATATCCTTTCAAACATCCTATGCGTGTATTCTTCAATCCTTCTGATTCTGAGGAAGTTTGGGTAACCAGTTTCGGTAACGGAATCAGAGTAGGTCAATCAACACCCGTTGGTGTGAACGAATTAACCCCGGAAATATCAAATGAATTCCGGTTAGCCCAGAATTACCCGAACCCGTTTAATCCGACAACAACAATAAAATATACATTACCAACCCGCCTTAATTCCCCCTTTGCTAAAGGGGGGAATACAAAGGGGGTTTTTATTACTCTTAAAGTTTATGATATTTTAGGAAGCGAAGTAACAACTTTGGTTAATAAACAACAATTCCCCGGGAATTATGAAATTCATTTCGATGCTTCCGGTCTTCCGAGCGGAATATATTTTTACAAACTAACTGCCGGCAGCCTTTCGCAAATGCATAAGATGTTGTTGCTGAAATAATTTACACCCCGTATATAAATTACACCGGCTGGCGCTAATTTTGTATCCTTTGAGATTATTCCGGAAATTAGCAACACGGAAACCATCTTACCTTAATGTGTTAATGTGTTGTACCGTTAAAACAGTGCAACATACAACACACTTTATTATTTTATAGCCGGTAACTATAATTATTACTGCAGTAGCAGGCCAAATAATATAAAGCAAAATCATAAATGAGTAGCGTGGTATGGACTTTGTCACTTCTTAAAAATTAACAAAAAATTTTTTACAAAAATAAATTAATTTATTTGTTATATTAAGATATTATATCGTATTCTAAATAAACTTTCTGACTGGCTTGTGAAATTTGTTAGGCCAAACTCCGGTTTAAACTAACCAATTAAATTCAGGAGAAATCATGAGACCTTTCAATAAATTTTTGTTCTGTTTAACCTTATTAATTTTATTTTTCTTTAAAAATAAGTTTTACGCGCAAAAATATCAGATCCAATTAGTAAACAAAACACCTCTTTATACAACTGCATCACTTCTCCAAGATTATGATAGTGATGGAGACTTGGATATAATCATAACCCGTAGAAATTCAACTAATGATAAATTACCGTCTTCCGTAGAATGGTTGGAAAATGATGGAACCGGGCAATACCCTAAACACACTTTATTTGAAGATTTAAACTTCCCTGTAGATATTGATTTGGGTGATTTCGATAATGATGGTGATTTAGACTACGTTGTATCGGATAGGTATGTTAGTATTAATTCCGGTGCTTTAACATTATTTCAAAAACAGAATAATGGCAATTACAATAAAATTTTAATAGAAGACAGCATTAGAACCGATCAATCTGCGATTGCTGACTTTAATAAAGATGGTAATATTGATATAGTGTCCGTGGGGTTCAACAGACCTACTGTAAGTATATATTGGAATGATGGAAACCTTAATTTTAGTAAACAAGAGATTACCGATACGGTAATTCAAGTAACTTTAGTTGAAGTTGATGATATTGATAACGATGGCGATGTTGACATAGTTTTTGGAGGGGGAGGATTAAACGGTTTTAAAATTTTATATAATAATGGAAGCGGTTTATTTGATTCTGTTAAAACGTTATTCGTCAATAATGGGCAATACTCAAATGTTGCTAACGGACTAGCGATAGCTGATTTAAATAATGACGGTGTTAAAGATATATTAACGTTTAGCGGTGTCGGGTTTGGTGGATTATATTTTCTTGATGGTTCAAATAATTTTAATTCAGTACTTATTGATATAGATGGGATTGATTTAGGGGGCGATATTGTTGTTGCCGATTTTGATGGAAACGGATTAAACGATGTGATTAGACAAAATGTAGGTGATGATTATCTGTCTATACTTTACCAAGAATCTAATATGGTATTTAGAAAAGAATTTCTTGAACTTAATTGGGATAACCGGGGACCAGGTCAAATGTCTGTAGGAGATATTGACGGAGATGGAGACATGGATATTGTCTTTCCGGAAAACGGTAATGTTGATGGTGATTTATCTTGGTTCGAAAATATAGGAGGGAACCTTTATCGGCATTATTTGTATAGTGAAATTGAAGCTGTTAGATTTACTCAAATTACAGACATTGACAACGACGGTGATTTGGATATAGTTGTAACTGCCGGTGATAATGGCGTGAAAACCGAAGAAGATGAGATCGTATGGTATGAAAATCGGGGTAAAACTTCATTTATTGAAAATCGAATTGATGACAACATTTCTTTCCCTGCGGATTTAGCGCTTGGAGACCTTGATGATGATGGGTTTACTGATGTGATTGCAACTGCTTACGAAGACAGCAGTCTCTTTTGGTATAAGAAAAACGGTCCGGGTTGGAAGCGATTTGTTGTTGATGAAAGCCTAAATAATCCATTGGGTTGTGATGTTTCGGATATTAATTCTGATAACAACCTTGACATTGCAGTGTGTGCCTATGGAGAAAACAAAATTCTATGGTATATGAATAATGGTTCGGGTCTGTTCACCCCAAAGGTTGTAGATCCCAATCTAAATGAACCTCAAAAGATTAAAATTGGGGATATGGATAATGACGGAGATTTGGATATTGTTGTTACAACTTTGGATACTAACAACACCGTCGTTTTATATTTAAATAATGGAGCTGAAGTATTTTCACGTTCTACCCTCGTTACCGGTCAAAAAAGTTCAGCGCTCGATATTGGTGATTGGGATGGTAACAATACATTGGATATTATAGTTGGATTTGATAAAGGTACAAGCGTGGGAAGTGCCAAGAGGGATATAGCGGTCTTATTAAATAATGGCCAAGCCAATTTCTCCGATTCAACTATAGCAGTTCTTGAGGAAAGTACCGATGTGCTTAAACTTGTGGATGTTGATAAAGATGATGATCTTGATATTATTTTCGGTAGTGGATCGGCAGGTATTTTCCCGCTGCGTTTAGCTTTGAACTCGGATGGTTCTTTTGAAAGTATAAAAGATATCACAAATCGAGCAGTGCGTGTATATGGAATTGCTGCCGAAGATATTAATGAAGATGGTGTTGTTGATATTGTAGCGTCGGATCAAGTTAACAGCACAAATAATTTATTACTTTTAGTTGGCAGTATTGAAACATCAATATCACGTGAATTAAGTATAATGCCGACTGCATTTGATCTAAATCAAAATTATCCCAATCCATTTAATCCTTCAACAAATATTAAATTTACAGTTCCGCGAAATGCGCATGTTGTCTTAAAGGTATTCAATGTATTGGGAGAAGAAGTTGCGACTTTGGTAAATAAAAGAATGAGTCCCGGAAACTACAACGCTAACTTTGATGCAAAGAATTTAACCTCCGGAATTTATTTCTATACTTTGTTTAGTGATAATTTTATCCAAACAAAGAAAATGTTGCTTCTAAAGTAATTCCGGGTATCGCAATAAGTAAAATCTTTCAGATAAGAGTGGCACAACTGTGATTAAGTTCGTGCCACTATTTTATATAAAAAATTATCAATCATTTATAAAACATAAATTATGTCTTATATATGCGTTGAAAATAATAGTACAAAATGAAAAATAAACTTTTACTATTCACACTCCGGCAATTATTATTATATTTGTAATTCTTCAAGACTTTAACAACAAATAATTTGTGATATGTATCACAATATGTTGTTTGGAGAAAACATAAAATAAATTTTTAATTATAATTGGAAAGGAAACTTGTGAAAAAACTTAATACATTCATCATCTTATTTTTATTTAGTTGTGTTACCATTTTTCCGCAAAATTCGAATATAAAATTATCTCAAAATCTAATTAATAAACTTCAAAAAATTCAAATTAATGAAAAAGTTTTAGTTTGGGTGTATTTTAATAATAAAGGGAAAAATTTAGAAAAGTATTTTAATCAACCAAATTCGGTTGTTTCGGAACGGTCGTTAAAGAGAAGAGCTAAAGTCCTGCCCCAAAACCATCTTATTGATTTTACGGATATACCTGTTAATTCTGACTATGTTAAAAAATTAAGAAAACTGGGTATAAAAATTAAACATAAATCAAAATGGTTGAACGCGGTCAGTTGTTACGTTACAAAATCTGATTTGAATAAATTGGAAAACTTAAGGATTATAAAAAAAATTACCGAAGTAAAAAAATACAAAAAAAGAAAAATACCGCAACCTGTTAAAAAGCAGAATACCGGACAAATTTCGGCATTAACTTCAACAGCCGCTCACACTTATAACTATGGAAGTTCCTTAACTCAGAACCAAGTTATTAATACAGTAGCGGTTCACGATCAAGGTTATTCGGGTAAAGGAATTTTAATTTGTTTAATGGATGCCGGGTTTGATCATTTGAATCATGAAGCTCTGAAAAATATAAACATTATTGCAGCGTGGGATTTTGTCAATAACGATCCGGATGTAGAAAACGGATCAGGCCAAGGCGAAGGGTCCCACGGCACAAGTACTTTATCACTTATCGGAGGATTTAAAGAAGGACAAATAATTGGCACGGCTTTCGGCGCCGATTATTTATTGGCAAAAACTGAAAACACAGCTTCGGAAACTCCGGTCGAGGAAGATAATTGGGTTGCAGCTTCTGAATGGGCGGATAGTATTGGAGCCGATGTTTTTTCAACTTCGCTCGGTTATCTGACTTTCGATACGGGTTATCCTTCGTATACTTATCAGGACATGGACGGGAATACGGCAACTATCACTATTGCTGCCGATCTATCGGTTAAAAAAGGGATCGTTGTCTTTAACTCGGCTGGCAATAACGGGTATAATTCTTCTCACAACACCTTAAATGCTCCGGCGGACGGTGACAGCGTGGTTGCAATTGGAGCGGTTAATTCAAGCAAAGTTAGAGCAAGTTTCAGCAGCGTTGGACCTACTTTTGACGGTAGAATTAAACCTGATTTAATGGCAATGGGAGACGGTACTTATGCGGCTTCAAACAGTTCGAATACAAGTTACAGAAGTTTCAGCGGTACATCGGCTTCATGCCCTCTTGCAGCCGGCGTTCCCGCTCTTATGCTTGAAAAAGATTATTCACTAACGCCAATTCAAATCAGAACAATTTTACGTAATACGGCAGACCATTCCGCTGCTCCGGATAATTTATACGGTTGGGGAACTATTGACGCGCTTGCTGCTATGAATCAAATTCCATCGGTTTTGGTGCAAGTAAAAATTTATCTTGAAGGCGCTTACAATGCTTCCTTGGGCGAGATGAATACCGATTTGAATACCAAAATTCCTTTAACTTCACCGTATCCCGAAAATAAAAAAACCATTAGCAGTATGCCTGCCGGCATTGTTGACTGGGTTTTGGTTGAACTTAGAACTACGCCGAACGGTACGGCTGTGGCTTCGCGCAGCGCATTACTGCGGAAGGACGGTAGAATTGTTGACGACGACGGATTAACAACAGAAATTAAATTGGATGCTACGTCCGGAAATTATTATATTGTAGTAAAACACAGAAATCATTTGACAATTATGAGTGCAAATAAAATTGCGCTCAATACTTCAACTTCAACTTTGTACGATTTTACAACAGGGAGCGATAAGTTTTACGGAACAGGTGGAGCGAAACAATTAAACTAATTAAACGACATAACATTATTTTGTTTTTAATTTTATTTTGCAGACTTGCATTTTCGCAGAATTACGTTGCGGATTTTGCCCTGTACGATCCGAGTTATGAAGATGACGGAGTTTGGGAAGAAGAAGTTACAGCCTTAAAAGCGCTTTTCTTTAATTATAACTGGTCTTATAAAGTTATTGATCATAATGATATTAATAACGGTGAGCTTGGAAGCGGAACTAATAGAAGATATAAAGCTCTAATTTCTCCGGGCGGCTGGGCATTAAACCGGGAAATAGCGGTAACTCCCGCCGGAGAAAATAATATAAGAAATTTTATTAGCAGCGGTGGTAATTATGTGGGCTTTTGTGCCGGTGCGTATTGGGCTTCGGACACAACGGATTGGGCTCAAACCGCTACCGGCGGCGGCGGAACCTATTATAATGAAAGTGACTATTTCCCGTATGATTATAATTTGAATCTTTTAAAAGGTTATGCTAAAGGTCCCTTCGGTTGGACACCTTGGAATAACGGCGATACGGCGAGCTTTCAAATTGCAAATATAAATACTTCCAATCCAACAATGAATTTAATCGGATTACCGGATACAACGCGGTTTTTTTATTACGGGGGTCCTGTTTTTACTAACTTCTCTTCTATTCCCGATAACTATGAAATTTGGGCGACTGCCGTCGCTCCCAAAGGAACTGTTCCCGCGGCGCGAATAGGAGAAAATGATCCGACTGTAATTAAATTTAATTATGGTGCGGGAAACGTAATATTTTTTTCTTATCATCCTGAAGTATTGATTGGAAGCGATGTTGATAACCTGAAACTTTCCCAATTTATTAATGAGGATAGTTTGAGCTGGGATGTGGGTAATCAAACATTGGATGAAATAAATCTTCAAAGTTGGAACATAGTTCATGCCGCATTGCAAATTGCTAATAACGAACCTGTTACCAAAATTACTTCTTTACCCGTACTTCTGTCCTTAAAAATATTTTTAGAAGGTCCTTATAACCCTTCTACTAATTTAATGAATGCAAATCTTAGCGGTGTTATCCCTTTAACTTCTCCTTATCCGGAAAATGTAAGAAATGTGGAAAGTATTCCTAACGATGTTGTTGACTGGGTTTTAATCCAACTTAGGCAATCGGCAAACGGAAGCGCTCTAACTTCAAAAAGCGTACTCTTGCGTAATGATGGAAATTTGATTAGGAATGACGATACAACAAAAACTATTTCGCTAAATGTTACGCCGGGCAGTTATTACATAGTTGTAAAACACCGTAATCATTTACCGGTTATGAGCTCAAATAAAATAAATTTGAATTAATTTGTAACATTACTATACCATTTTCTATATTAATCTTTAAATATATAATTATCCCGACTTTTATAAACGATAATAATTTTTCGCGAAATGATAAGGATATTACTATATTTAATTTTTCTAAAATTTAATTTCCGGTGAAAATATTGAAAAAAGAAAAAGTACTCGTAACTTCAGCATTACCTTACGCAAATGGTCCTATTCATTTGGGGCATTTAAGCGGCGCATATTTGCCCGCGGATATTTATGTTAGATACAAAAGATTAAAAGGAGACGATATCATTTACGTATGCGGTTCCGATGAACACGGCGTGCCTATTACCATTACAGCCGACAAAGAAAAAATTTCTCCGAAAGAAGTAATAGACAGATTCCATAATATAAATAAAAAAGCTTTCGAAGATTTCGGGATGGATTTTGATATTTATTCCAGAACAAGTCTTCCCATTCACCATGAAACAGCGCAGGAGTTTTTCAAAAGTTTTTATGATCAAGGAATCCTTAAAGAGAAAAAGACTCTTCAATTTTATGACGAAAAAGCCAAAATGTTTTTGCCGGACCGCTATGTTGAAGGGACTTGTCCCAAGTGCGGATATGAAGAAGCAAGAAGCGACGAATGCGAAAATTGCGGCGCACTTTACGAGCCGACGGAATTAATTAATCCGAAAAGTAAAGTTTCCGGCAGCACGCCTGTGCTTAAAGAAACATCGCATTGGTATTTCCCGCTGGGTGAATTTCAACCGTGGCTTGAAAAATATGTTGAGGAACATAATAAAAAATATAATTGGAAAGATAATGTTGTTCAGCAATGCAGAAGCTGGTTTAAAGACGGGTTAAAAGACAGAGCGGTTACACGCGATTTGGATTGGGGAGTAAAAGTTCCGCTTCCCAACAGCGATGGAAAAGTGCTTTATGTCTGGTTCGAAGCAGTGCTGGGATATATTTCCGCAACCAAAAAACTTTCCGAACAATTGAATAAACCCGAACTTTGGAAAGACTATTGGCAAGATCCGGAAACAAAATATATCGCATTTATCGGTAAAGATAATATTGTTTTTCATACTATCATTTTCCCTGCAATGCTAAAAGCCTGGAATGACGGTAACGATTCGAAATATGTTTATCCGCAAAATGTACCGGCTAACGAATTCTTGAATTTTGAAGGGAAAAAATTTTCCAAATCAAGAGGATGGGGAATTGATGTTGTAGATTTCCTTAAACTATTTCCTGCCGATCCGCTTAGATATACATTAGCTAGTAACTTACCGGAAAACAAAGACACCGATTTTTACTGGAAAGAATTTCAAGCGCGTAATAATAACGAACTTGCCGATATACTCGGAAATTTTATTAATCGAACTTTTACTTTTGCCCATAAATATTTTGACGGCGAGGTTCCGGAAATTGGAAAGTTGAGTAAAATTGATCAAGAGATGTTAAATTTAGTTGAAGGCATCCCGTATAATGTTTCGGATTTAATTGAAAAATTTAAACTTAAAGATGCAACTTTGGAAATGATGAACTTGGCAAGAGCGGCTAATAAATATTTTAACGATTCCGAACCATGGAAAACGGTAAAAAGTGATAAAGGTAAATGTGGAACTACAATTAATATTAGTCTGCAAACGGTTTTTACACTTGCCGAAATATTTATGCCCGTAATTCCTTTTTCATCAAAAAAAATATTTAACATGCTTAACGCAAAACCGGTAAACTGGTTTGATGCCGGAAAAGTTAATTTGAAACCCGGTCATGATTTGAATAAACCGGAAATACTATTTACCAAGATTGATGATAAAATAATAGACAAACAAATAAACAAATTATCAAATATTGAAAACACAGCCGGGCAGGATGGAACAAAAGAAATAACTTACGATGAGTTTTCAAAAATTGATTTACGAGTTGCAAAAATTATTGAAGCCGAAAAAGTTTCAAAAAGCGAAAAGTTATTAAAACTGAAAATTGATTTGGGAACGGAAACAAGGCAGGTTATTGCCGGAATAGCAAAATTTTATTTGCCCGAAAATTTGCCCGGTAAAAAAATTATAGTTGTTGCAAATTTGAAACCTGCTAAATTGTTCGGTTTGGAATCGAAAGGAATGATTTTAGCTTCCGAAGACAAAAATGGAGTATTAAAAATTGTTGAAGCAAATAAAGATGCTGAACCGGGTTCGAAAGTTAAGTGATTTGTTCATATCAATTTTATACCGTTATTAAAATAGTCAATGAAAAATAATACAACCAGAAATAAAACTGTTCGTTTAACCGAAGAAGAAAAAAGGAAATTCGAGAAAAATTTATTAACCTTATCCCATAATGTAAAACCGCCGGAAATACTTAATAAAATAATAAACCAAAATCTTTTCGACGTTCTTAATTTTCTTCCCGAAAAATTTGTTGACCTTTTAATTATCGATCCGCCGTATAATATGACTAAATATTTTAATAGTTTAATATTTAATAAAAAATCTATTGATAAATATGCAGACTGGGTGGATAGTTTTCTAAAAAAGCTTATAAAAATATTAAAACCGACCGCTTCGGTTTATTTTTGCAGCGATTGGCATTCTTCAACTTCGGTTCATCTGGTGCTGAGTAAATATTTTAAGGTTAGGAACAGAATTACCTGGGAAAGGGATAAAGGTAGAGGCGCAAGATATAATTGGAAAAATAACTCCGAAGATATTTGGTTTTGTACCGTTAGTAAAACTTATACATTTAATACGAATGACGTGAAATTAAAAAGAAAGGTTCTTGCACCGTATAAAGATAACGGGGAACCGAAAGATTGGGTAAAACAAAATAACGGTAAATACAGACTAACTCATCCTTCCAACATTTGGACCGATATTTCCGTTCCGTTTTGGTCGATGCCCGAAAATACCGAACACCCGACTCAAAAACCAGAGAAATTGATTGCTAAAATAATTTTAGCCAGCAGTAACAAAAACGATATAGTTTTTGATCCGTTTTTAGGCTCGGGTACAACTGCTGTTGTATCAAAAAAATTGCACAGAAAATATGTGGGTATTGAGATTGATAAAAAATTTGCATGCATTGCCGAAAAACGCCTTCAGTTAGCCGAAAATAATAAAAGAATTCAAGGATTTGTTAACGGATATTTTTGGGAAAGGAATACATATCCCGTTGAAAAAAAATAACTTGGGTTTATTTCCTTATACTAAAATTATTTTAACTTGTAATTACTTTAAATTATTCTTAATAAAACTCCTGCTTATTTCAAACCTTGATTTTAACTGTATCTATCGGTAAACTTCGAAGTTAAGTTTTAATGAATTAGGAGGTTAATTAATGAAAGTTCGTTTGAGTTTAATCGTTTCGGTTGTTGTTCTATCTTTATTTTATTCTTGTACCCCCGAACACTCAAAAATAATTGTAGCCAAATATGACGACTCTAATATTACTATGGGAGAATTTGAAAAAGAGTACGCTAAAAATGTTGGCAGTTTGGAAAAAGCAGAAAAAGATTCGCTTTCCGATTATAAAAAATTTTTAGATCTTCTTGTAAACTTTAAAATGAAACTTCGCGATGCCAAAGTTAGAGGCTTCGATAAAGATACATCTATAACCAATGAACTTAATGACTACCGGAAAAAAATTGGCGTTTCTTATTATCTCGAAAAAGAACTGGTTGATAAAGGCATAAAAGTTTTATACCAACGCAGAAAGGAAGAACTCAGAGCGAAACATATAATGATTAAGGCCGATACGGTCTCCAAAGAACAGGCGCGCAAAGAAGCTGAAATGGTGTTGAATAAAATTAAAAAGGGCGAAAAATTTGAAGACCTTGTTAAAAAATATTCGGATGATAACTATTCAAAATCTAAAGGCGGAGACTTATATTATTTTACAGCAGGCGAATTGCCCCCCGAATTTGTAGACGCGGCTTACAATACAAAAGTTGGTTCGGTTTATCCCCATGTTGTTCAAACCAGATACGGCTTTCATATTATTAAAGTTACCGAAAGAAGAAAAAGAAAACCGCGAATAAGAGTTAGCCATATAATGATTAGTTTTAAAAGCAAAGATAAAAACCGCAAACCTGACGAGGCTTTAGCTAAAATAAAAGAAATTCAAAAGAAATTGAATAACGGCGCTGATTTTGCCGAACTTGCAAAAGAATATTCGGAAGACCCGGGCAGCGCTAAAAGAGGCGGCGATTTAGGTTTCTTCGGTAGAAGAAGAATGGTACGACCCTTTGACGAAGCTGCTTTTAATCTTAAAAAAGGAGAGGTCTCCGGTATTGTTAGAACTAAATTCGGCTATCACTTGATAAAATTAACCGATATTGAACCTTATCCTACTTTTGAAAAAGATAAAGAAAGTTTAAAAAAACTTTATAAAAGAGCAAGGTATCAATCGGATTATAAACATTTGGTTGATACGTTAAAAACTAAATTTAATTACGCGGTTAATAATTCATCGGTTGATAAAATTGTCGATGCGGCTGATTCCGCTAAATTTAAAGATTATTATAATCACACTTTCAGTAATTTAGTAAAAGATTACGTGATATTTTCTTACGCGGGAAATAATAATGTGATATGTGACAGCTTATTTAAATTTATTAAAGGCGATAAAGTTTACACTAATAAAATAATTACGAAACAAAATTTATTAAACGCTATTAACAAATATGCGGGACAGCTGCTAATTGAGAAAAAAGTTGAAAGTTTGGAATCCGAAGATCCTGTCTTTGCAAAGTTGATGAAGGATTATAAAGAAGGTCTTTATATTTTTAAATTACAACAAGAGGAAGTTTGGAATAAATTAAAAGTAGACAGTGCCGGGGTTTACAATTATTATTTAGCGCATAAAAAACAATATGTTATGCCCGAAAAAGTTGACCTGAGCGAAATATATAGCAGAAGCGATTCATTGATAAATAAATATTATAAAGAATTGAAAAACGGCGCAAATTTCGATTCTCTTGCCGCCAAATACACCGAAAGGAAAGGTTTCAAAAAGAAAGCCGGGCATTTCCCGGTAATGGAAGTTACAAGAAGCGAATTATCGAAACAAGCTGCCGCTCTTGAAGTTCCCGGCGAATTTTCCAAACCTTTTAAACATTCCGGCGGTTGGTCTATTGTTAAACTGAATAAAAAGATTTCCGAACGCCTTAAAACGTTTGAAGAAGCAAAAGCGGAAGTTTCCAGCGCATTTCAAGAAGAAGAAAGTAAACGGTTGGAAAACGAATATATAACAAGACTAAAAGGGATTTATAATCCTATTTATTATTACGACAAATTAAAATTAGCATACAAAAAGGATGCATCGTAAATTAATTATATTTGTTTTTTCTTTGATTATTGTTTCATGTAAGGAAAAAGCGCCTGTATCTAAAGAAATAGCAAGGGTTGGTAATGAAGTTTTAACGGAAAGGGAATTGGAAACGGCTCTCGGTTCTGAAAGATTTCAGAATAAATTTAAAGAGGAATTTATTAGACAATGGATTCAAACCGAAGTGTTGTATCAAAAGTCAGTAAAAAGTAAAATTACAAAAGATTCGCTTTACAACAACATTGTTACCCAATCCAAAAAAGAGCTTGCTTCTGCGTTTTTGTTGCAAAAAGTTGTAAAAGATAGTAATATAGTTATTACTCCCACTGACTTAAGGAAATATTATTATAATCACAAAGATGAATTTTCATTACCGTTTGACGCTTACGTATTGAATGTTATAAACTTTGGAGACGAAAACGAAGCAATTAAATTCAGGCAGTTATTATTATCTTCCGGTTGGAAGGATAATCTAAAACATTTATCGGAGTTTAAATCCGTTTCCGGTCATTCCGAAAAAAAATTGGTCTATAAAAATGAAATTCAACCGAAAAGTTTATTGAGAATTGTAGAACAATTAAGAAAAAATACAATTAGTTTGGTAATAGAAACGGAACCGGGAAACTTTACCGTTGTTCAATTAATTAATAAATTTAATAAAGGCGACGTGCCTAAACTAACGTATATAACAGATCAAGTTGAAGAGAGATTAAAGATTATTCGTACAAAACAAATTATTAAAAATTACATATCTAAACTTTACGAAGAATTTCAAGTTCACATAACAAGAGATTAATAATGAAAAAAATTCTATTTATAATATTTTTGTTAACCGGCCAAATTTTATTTGCGCAAGAAGTATTGGATAAAATAATAGCCGTAGTTGGAGATGAAATAATTTTGAAATCGGAATTGGATTTTCAAACCGAATTGTTTGCAGCTCAAAGAGGAATAAAACCCGATAAAAAATTAAGAAAACAAATTCTTAATAAATTAGTTGAAGATAAGTTGGTTTATACGGAAGCAGAATTAGATTCAATTGAGGTTACCGATGATGAAGTTCAAGCGCAAATTGAAAATCTTATTAACTATTACATCCAACAGTATGGATCGAAAGATAAGTTGGAAAAAGCATACGGAATGAGCATTGAAAAAATTAAAAGGGAATTAAGAGACGATACGAAGAAAAATTTAATGTCCGATAAATTAAAAGCTAAAAAATTCGGCAAAGTCGATATTTCCCGCCATGAAGTAGAAAAATTTTTCGAAGAGAAGAAAGATTCATTAGGAGAAATTCCCGAGAAATTTACCATCGCCCATATTTTCATTAATCCAAAATCCAGCGAAAGATTGAAGAAGAAAGCTAAAAAATTTGCCGAAGCTTTATTGGATTCGTTAAAAAATGGCGCTGACTTTGCCAAATTGGCTAAAAAGTATTCTGACGATCCCGGCAGCGCAATAGAAGGCGGCGACTTGGGATTTGTGAAACGGGGAGTTTTTTATCCCGAATTTGAAGCTGCTGCTTTTGCGCTTAAGAAAAACGAAATATCGGGCGTTGTGGAATCGCCGGTTGGTTATCATATTATTCAACTTTTGGAAAGAAGGGGCGAAGCAATTCACGTTAGACATATTTTAATCAAACCTAAAACGGATTCCGAAGCGGATCTTAAAGCTATTGAGCTTTTAACGGATTTGCGGGATAGCATCCTTGCCGGAAAAAATACATTCGAATATTATGCTAAAAAATATAGCGACGATAAACAAACGGCTCCGCTCGGCGGTTTGTTAGGAACCTTTGAAGCCGGGCAGTTGGACAAACCTCTGTTGGATTTAATTTACAAATTGAAAGTCGGCGAAATTAGTTTTCCCAAAAGATTAAATTTAACTCAAAATGAATACGGTTTTCATATTGTAAAATTGTTAAAACATATTCCGGCTCATAAACCTTCTTTGAAAACGGATTACGACGAAATTAAAAAACTTGCCGAATTTAAAAAGAAAGAAAAACTGTTTAAAAATTGGATTAGCGAATTAAAAAATAAAATTTATTGGGAAATTAGAGCTTAGGAAATATTATTGACTGATCAAATTCAAAATCCAGATGATGTTAAGTTAGTTGAAGAACTAACTCATCTAATTTCAAGCGTTAAAAAAGAAATTGCTAAAGTAATTATCGGGCAAAATGAAATTATTGATAATTTACTTATAAGTCTGCTTGCGCGCGGGCATTGTTTGCTTGTGGGCGTTCCGGGTCTTGCCAAAACTTTACTGATTAAAACTCTTGCCGAAGTTTTAGACCTTTCGTTCAGCAGAATTCAGTTCACACCCGATTTAATGCCGAGCGATATTACGGGAACCGAAATAATAGAAGAAGACCAAATAAGTAAAAAAAGATCGTTTAGATTTATAAAAGGTCCTATCTTTGCCAATATCGTTCTTGCCGATGAAATTAACAGAACTCCGCCTAAAACGCAGTCAGCGCTTTTGGAAGCGATGCAAGAACATAATGTAACTGCCGCAGGCGAATCGTTTATGCTTAAGGAACCGTTTTTTGTGCTTGCCACTCAAAATCCTATTGAACAAGAAGGCACTTATCCGTTACCCGAAGCTCAATTGGACAGATTTATGTTTAATCTCTGGCTCGATTATCCCTCGTACGAAGAGGAAATAGAAATTATACGTACAACTACTGCGGATGCTGCCGGTAAATTAGAAAAAATTATTGATGCGGATAAACTTATCGAGTTTCAAAACTTGGTTAGAAGAGTTCCTGTGGCTGAAAATGTGATTGAATATGCAGTTAAAATTGTTAAATCCACACGTCCGGTTGATAACGGTGGACTTGGTTTCATAAAGGATTGGGTGAATTGGGGCGCGGGACCAAGAGCCTCGCAATATCTGATTTTATCGGCAAAAACAAAAGCAATTATGGATGGTCGCTTTACGCCCAATATTGACGACGTAAAAAGTTCTTTGATTCCCGTTTTAAGGCATAGAATTATTCCTAGCTTTAATGCAGAAGCCGACGGAATAACTAGTGTTGATATAATAAATAAATTAACAGTTTAAGAAATTAGAAATTAGAAATTAGAAATTAAAAGTTGAATATTAAAAATGTTACTTTGCTGCGGATACCATGTATTTTAATTTTATTGCTGCTTAGCTTACCGGTTTATTTCGGATGCAGTTCCGATAACCAAATACAAGAATCTAAAAACAACTCCCAACCGGTTAAAAATAATATTGACGAATACGGTTTGAATACGGATTCGTTGAAAAGGATAGAAGCTAAAGTAAAAAAGAACGAAACGCTTGCCGATATTCTTTTGTCTTATAATGTTCCTTATAAAAAAATTGATGAGATTGCCGCACGGTCTAAAAAAATATTCGATGTAAGAAAAATTCAAGCTAACAAAAAATATTTGGTTTATTTAAAACCCGATTCGATGCAAACAATAGAATATTTAATTTATGAGAAAAATCCCGTTGATTTCGTAAAATTTTATTTGGGCGATTCGCTTGATATTACTGCAGGCAGTAAAAAAGTTATTGTTAAAACCAATGAGGATAGCGGCGTAATAAATTCTTCTCTTTATTTAACGCTCAGTCAACAAAAATTAAGTCCGGCATTGGCAATAAAACTTGCCGATGTGTTTGCCTGGCAAATTGATTTTTACACTATTCAAAAAGGCGACCGTTTCAAAGTTATTTATGAAAGAAAATTCGTAGGCAATAATTTTGTTGGAGTAGGTGATATATTAGCAGCAGAGTTCGATCATATTAAAAATAAATATTTTGCTTTCCGGTTTTCCGAAGACGGTAAAAAAGAATATTTTGATGAATCGGGCAATAGTTTACAGAAGGCATTCTTAAAAGCGCCGTTAAAATACAGAAGAATCAGTTCAAGGTTTTCATATCATAGATTTCATCCCATACTTAGAATTTACCGTCCGCATTTGGGAATTGATTACGCCGCGGCTGTCGGAACGCCGGTTCAAGCCGTTGGCGACGGTATTGTAGTTCAAGCCAAGTATAAGGGTCAAGCGGGAAGATTTGTTAAAATCAAGCATAACAGTGTTTACTCTTCCGGATATCTTCACCTTTCCCGTTACGGAAAGGGAATTAAACCGGGAGTAAAAGTTCATCAAGGGCAAGTAATAGGATATGTAGGACGGACAGGTTTAGCCACGGGACCTCATTTGGATTTCCGGTTCTGGAAAAATGGAAGATTGGTAAATTATCTCACACAAAATTTTCCGCCTAGCCGGCCTGTAAAAAAAGAAAATATGAATAAATTTATTGCTCTGAAAGATAGTTTATTTAACCGGTTAGAAACTATTAAATTTGATTCAACTTCTTACGGCGGTAATTTATCCGCGTCAAAATAATTATTCCGGAACGTGAACCAAAAAATATTTTTTTGCCGTATTCCCAATTGCTTTTGCTTGATCCCGCGTCATATGCAGATCTGTAAATTCTGCATTTTCAGCTCCCGCTTCAATTATAGCCAAATCGGAACCCTTTGCCATTTTAACTAAGTTCTCGCTGTAAGCAGTGTCGCCACCGTAACAAATGGATTTATTGTTATAAGTAAATTTAAATCCAATTGACGGAACTTCCACCGTTTTATTATTCTCTGCAAACTCCCTGTGGTTAACTTTGAACGGTTTGACTTTTACAGATTTCCTGGTAAAAGTCCGGCTGCTATTAATCGGATGTAAATTGATTTTATATGTTAATTCATGCGAATATACTTTTTGAAACGCATTGTATATACTTTCAATTTCCACACATCCTTCGGGATAAAAAATGTTTAGCGCCGTTTTTTTCCGCATTACGGAAAGGTAGGTTAAAAGAGACCATACTCCGCCAACATGATCATGATGACCGTGACTGATAAAAATATCGGAAATTTTTAAGATTTCTTCGGCTGATTTATCCCTGTTTAAATCTCTTAATATACCGTCGCCCGGATCGATAATAAAAGTAGAGTTATTTGTCGTTAATATTATTCCCGTTGCAATATTTGGTATTGAACAATAAATCTTAATGAATAAATCGTCCTTTTTCCAAACCAATGGATACTTTTGAATAAATTTTTTTGCCATAAGTCAACTTTCGGTAATGTTTATTTTTTAGAGGGTTTATTATGTTTAAAATATTTGCAATTTTCGGGATCTTTACATTTTCCGAAAATATTAAAAGAATAACCGGAAATTTCGAATCCTAATTCGTCGCAAATTTCATTCACAATTTCCTGAACTCTCGGATTAGTAAATTCCTTTATCTCGCCGCAATTAATACAGATTAAATGATCGTGATTTTTTCTGTTAAAACTCGATTCGTATCTTGTTTTACCATCGCCGAAATTTCTTTTGGCTAATAAATCACATTGTGCAAGCAGTTCCAATGTATTATAAACGGTAGCTCTTGAGATATTGGATTTTTTATTTTTCATTAAAATGTAAAGATCATCGGCTCCAAAGTGCCCTTTGAAATCCAATGCAAAATCTAATACTTCAAACCGCTCCGAAGTTACGCGATGTTTTCCTTTTTTTAAAAAGGACTTAAATTTTTCGTGAGCTATATTTTTGTCCAATTTTATAGCCTTTTATTTTTTATATAAATCTAAACAATCTATTAAGAAGAATCAAAAAATTATTTTGGATATAGAGCCGGATAAGAGAATTAAAATTTTATAAAAAAGTTTTTTGTTAAATTTTATTCTGTTAAATTTAAATATCACTAAACCAATAATCTTTTAACAGGAGTAAACATGTCAAAAACGTATGAAATTATAGATCGTGTTGGAATATCTAACAATAGTATATCCGACGCTGTTAAATCCGTTGTTCTTGAGGCAAATAAAGAAAAGCGCGTATCGTGGTTCGAAGTTGTTGAGCAACGCGGAAGAATTGTATCCGAAGCAGAAGTCGAATTTCAAGTTACTGTAAGATTAGGAAGAAAACTGGATTAATTTCAAAATCCGCTTTCTTCTCTAAACCGTTTAATATGTCAAATAACTAAAATTTAAAATAACAATTTGGAGGCAGCTTGTTAGAAGAAGGTAAAAAGGCTCCTGCGTTCACGTTGCCCGACGTGACCGGTAAAATGTATTCGCTTAAAGATTTCCTCGGTAACAAAGTGGTACTTTATTTTTATCCGAAAGATATGACACCCGGTTGTACAAAAGAAGCATGTGATTTTCGCGATGCATTTCCCGATTTTGAGAAATCGGATGCAGTTATTATTGGCGTTAGCCCCGATTCGCCAGACAGGCATAAAAAGTTTATCGGAAAATATAATTTACCGTTCCTTTTACTTAGCGACGAAAGCAAAAAAGTTCTGGAAAGATACGGCGTTTGGAAAGAGAAAAGTATGTACGGAAGAAAATATATGGGCGTGGAAAGAACCACCATTGTTATTGACGAGAAAGGACGCATCATGAAGATATTTCCTAAAGTTAAGGTAAAGGGACATGTTGACGAAGTTTTGAAAGTATTAAAAGGTTGAGTAGAATGATGCTTGTTACAAGAAGGGAAACTTTCAGCGCTTCCCACCGGTTGCACAATGAAAGTTGGTCCGATGAGAAAAATAATGAGATTTTCGGTAAATGTAATAATCCGCACGGTCACGGACATAATTACATCCTTGAAGTAACTGTTGCCGGGGAGATTGATCCCGATACGGGTTATGTAATTGACACGAAGATGTTGAAATGGATAATACGTAAATACATAATTGAAAAAGTAGATCATAAACATCTTAATTTTGATGTTGATTTTATGCAAGGGGTAATTCCCACTGCAGAAAATATTGCCGTTGCTTTTTGGAATCAAATAGCAGATAAAATTCCAACCGGTAAACTTTATTCCGTAAAATTATACGAAACGGAAAATAATTATTTTGAATATAAAGGATAAATTAAATGAATTTAAATATAGTTCAAAAAAATGTTGAATCGATTTTAGTAGAAATGGGAGAAAATCCCGAAAGGCAAGGTTTGGTTAAAACTCCCAAACGCGTTGCAAAAGCATACGAATTTTTAACACAAGGTTATCATAAAAATATAGATAAAATTCTAAACGGGGCAATTTTTGACGAAAAATATGATGAAATGGTAATCGTTAAAGATATCGATTTTTACAGTCTGTGCGAGCATCATTTAATCCCTTTTTACGGCAAAGTTCATGTAGCTTATATTCCTAACGGTAAAGTTGTAGGATTAAGCAAGATACCTAGAATTGTTGACGTGTTTGCGCGCCGGCTTCAAATTCAAGAAAGAATGACCCAGCAAATTGCCGATACAATTGACAAATACCTTAATCCTACCGGTGTTGCTGTTGTAGCAGAAGGTTATCACATGTGTATGATGATGCGCGGCGTTGAGAAACAAAATTCATATTCAATTACTAGCGCAGTTCATGGCGTATTTAAAGAAGATGAAAGAACCAGAAGCGAATTCCTCGATTTAATTTCACATAAAAGAATTTAATGAGAAAAAAAAATAATATTGTTTGGATTACCGGTGCAAGTTCCGGAATCGGAAAAGCTTTGGTTGCTGAATTTGCAAAAAATAACGTTTATGTTTTAGGCTCTGCCCGTAGATTAAATTTGTTGAATGAAATTAAAAAAGAATTAGGAAAACAAGGCAAGTATTTTATTCCGCATAAACTGGACGTTACCGATTTTACTGGATCAAAAGCAAAATATTCTGAAATATCAAAGCACTACCGTATTGAATGTTTAATTAACAACGCCGGTATAACTTCGTTTTCGCTCGCTTCCAAAGATAATTCCAATACGGTTGAAAAAGTTGTACGAACAAACTTAATTGCTCCAATAAATATTTCGCAACTGGTATTAAAAGGAATGAGAAGAAGAAAAGAAGGTACAATAATTAACATATTATCTGTTGCGGCAGAAAAAGTTTTTGTACGCAGCAGTGTTTATTCCGCTGCTAAAGCGGGATTGTTAGCTTACATGAAAGTGTTGCGGGAAGAAATTAGAGAATATAACGTTAAAATTGTTAATGTTTTACCAGGCGCAACAAAAACCGGAATTTGGCCGCGGGATATGTTAAAAAAATCCGGCGATAGAATGATGTTACCCGGAGATATTGCAAAACTGATTTATTTGATTTATAATATGAATAGCTCCGCCGTTCCGGAAGAAATAGTATTAAGACCAATTCAAGGCGATTTGTAAATTCCAAAATTTCAATTCCTTAAATCCGGTGGTACTTTCCGGAAAATTATCACTTCGTAAATTATAAAGTAAAATAATTAGATATTTAAGCGAAATCTTTAAGTCGATTTTAAAAAAATGTCTTTATTGAATAAAAAATTTTGTATTTGATCGAAATTTTAGTTGAAATTTTGAAAAATTTTTATAATTTATAATTAATATAATTCAGCTTTTAATTTGATAGCTCATCCCGGAAATTCTTTGTTAAAAGTTTAATTATCCTGATATTTTCTTTACAAATAAACAAATACTGTTTTCAAAAAATGGGAGTCAAGATGAAAAAAAAATATTTACTTTTACTGGGGTTTATATTTATAGTGGGTTCGGCGTTTGCTTCACCAAAATCTAACGGTAAAAATCCGAATTCCGTTACAACCAAGCATCTGATTCATTATAAATTCACTGTTAAATCACCTTGCTTAAATCAACCGGTTGTAGCTGCAAGCGGTTCGTTTAACGAAGGAGAATCCTTTAAGATGACACCTTTCGGGTTACCAGATTATCTTTCTAATTGGCAGGTTTTATACGATGCTTTAATTGGTACTGAGCTGGGAATTGAAGAAGGAGCTTTGGACGAAGATGTTATGTTGAATATAAATTTAGAACAATTGGATTGCAATAATTCAGATAGATTTGTAGATCCGAGCGGCGGAAATAACCCGTTCTTCCTTTTCCTGGGCATTGAAGTCGTGGGTTCTAAATCCGGAGTTCATAATCCGGATGAATTTTATTATTTCAAAAACGACAAAAAAGCCAAACTATGCATTCCCATGACGCAGCAATTTTTGGATTTTCTGAAACAATTAGGCATCGATCCGAGTGCGGTTGGGTTTGCTTACTTTTTAGGCGGCGACTTTTACACAGACGGACTAACGTGGGAAATTGTTCCCGGCAACCCAAATAAACTTTGCGTTTATTTATCGCATTTTTCTAAAATTGTGGGTGGTAAAAGCTTGATTACAAGCAATAATTCAAAAGGCGAGTCTTTACCTTCAAAATTTAATTTGGAACAGAACTATCCCAATCCTTTTAATCCCACTACTTCAATAAGCTATTCCATTCCCAAAGGTTCCAATAGTTATTTAGTTCAATTAAAAGTTTATGATGTATTGGGAAATGAAGTTGCCGGTTTGGTAAACACTAAACAGCAAGCTGGAAATTACACGGTAAATTTTGATGCAAATAGTCTTTCCAGCGGAGTTTATTATTATCAATTAAGAGCCGGATCTTTCGTCCAAACACGAAAAATGTTACTTTTGAAATAAATTATCAGAAAACATTAAAATAAATTTACCGCTCCGTTCTTAAATCCCGCTTTTGGCGGGATTTTTTTTACCCGTCCTTTATAAATATCACTAAAGATAGAAAAAATAATTGCGATAATTGAATTGGGATATTCTGTTCTTCAATTTTTTGATTTAAGTAACGGATAATTAAGTCGGGAAGGAATGGGACAATTTAAATTCGGCGCATTTAATTTATACAAAATAAGATTTTCTGTTGATTTATTAAAAACACCCGAAGAAAAAATAAGTTATTTGTATAATGTAAAAATTGAAATAAACCGGGTGATACAATGTTTTTCTAGAAGAAAATTTTTGGCATTAAGAAAATATGCTGCGGATAATTTGTTTATTGAAGATAATTGTCCCGAACTAAAAGAATTTTTGAAGAAAAAACTGAGCTATTTTAACGCCAGCGTAAACGAAACACGGTTTCCCGGAGAGGAAATCTTGAGAAGGGAAATTAGAAAAGAAGTTGTAGAATATAGAAAACTAATTAGAATAATTGATGCCGAAATAAATTTATATAAAGAAAAACGTGAAAAAACGACTATGAAAAAACCGGAAAATACAACGAACGTGAATGACAGCGTAAATAAAAATAAAATTAATTCAAAAAACACCGAGTTGAAAATGGACGAGATAAAACCCAAAAGTGAAATCCGTAAAGAATCAACAGAAGAAAATGTAACAAGTATAAGAGAATTAAAGGAAAAACAGAAAAAAATTGTTTGGAAAGGTTCGCAATCCGAATTAATTTATTTTTTTGATCAACTTTACGATATGGAATTTATGAACATAAAAAGTTACGACGAAATATTTGCGTTAATTACTAATTTTTTTGTAGATAAAGACGGCGAACCGTTTAGAACCGACCGCGTAGCCGAAATGAAAATAAGGCAAAGAAGAAACAGTTTGCCTAAAGGTTATTTACGATATATGAAAGCAATAGAAAAATTAAAATCGAAATAAAGCGGAGAGACTATCTGAATAATCTCTCCTTTTAATTCAACTGATTATTAATCACCGTCGGGCATCGGCGGAAAATTTCTGAATTTTCTCATCCCATTAAAACCTTTTTTTCCCATAAAATGGTTTCTGAAACCTTCTCTCATTTTGTTTCCCATCATTCTGAAATGCTGTACCCAAAGCTTTTGTTGTTCCTTATTTAATATTTTATAAATATTTAACCAAGTTCTAACTTTGGATTCTTTCAATTTTGCTTGAATGTCGCTAATTTGATTGGTTAAATTCAATAACTCTTTACTATTGATATCGCCGGTTTGCATCATGTTTTTAATTTTTAATCTTTTTTTCTGAATTTGCGCTCTTAAATCGATAGCTTCGTTTTGCGAATCGAATTGATACTTGTTGAATTGTTGTAATTGGTTATCGCTTAAATTTAATTGTTTGATGAATTGTGCCCTGTTAAAACCGGGATGCATTTTACCCATTCCCATTTGAGCCTTTACTAAACCGGAGCTGAGAAAACTAATTAAAATAGCAGCGACTAAAATTGAGATCTTTTTCATGATTTTACTCCTCTTTTATTGCAAGAATGTTTTAGTTTTGTTTTTTTGACAAGCTGTTTTTCCAAAAGGTTTAACCGTATTGAGAATTAAACCTGAAACGCGCTTTATTTGTCAAATAACTTGAAACGATATTTATTATATGACAGAAAAAAATGATTTCATACTTGTTAAGGATTTTTTAAAAGGAGACGAATCTGCTTTTAACGAACTTGTAAACAGGTATAAGAAAAAAATATACTGGCATGCAAGAAGAATGCTGGGTAACCATATGGATGCCGACGAAATTACTCAAGAGGTTTTAATTGTTCTTTACAAAAAATTAAATACATTTAAGTTCGATTCCGGTCTATATACATGGATATTCAGGATTACATCCACCAGAAGTATAAATTATATAAAAAAGAAAAAATTGAAAAAAATTTTTTCGCTGGATAAAGATGAATTTAAAAATTTAAACTATAAAATTGATATTGTAAAAAATATTGAAGATAAAGAGAAGTTGGAAGAGCTTAATAATGTGTTAAAAAAACTTCCTCCGCGGCAGCGGGAAGTTTTTATATTCAGAAGATTCGATCAATTGTCGTTTGATGAAATAGCAAAAATTACCGGTAAGAGCATCGGAAGCTTAAAAGCAAGTTATCATTTGGCGTTAAAAAAAGTACTAAAGAATATTGATGATGAAAAATAAAGATAAAATATTGAAATATTTATCCGGTCTAATGAACAAGACTGAAAGCGAACAATTTTTAAATGAAATTGAAAAATCGGAAAATTTAAGAAAAGAATATGAAAAAATTACCGGAAAATTAAAATGTCTCGAATTAGAAAACGAAAATATTTTTGATGAATCTTACTTTATAAATTTAATCCCCAAAGTCAGAAACCGGTTGGAAGAACCTTCGAAAAGTAAACTAAAACCCCAAACCGCCTATGCTATAACTTTAATTTTAGCAATATTAATTACTTCAATTTTATTAATTAATAAGTTTAATAAACAAGATAATAAAGTAAACTTTATTACGGTTAACGAAATTGAAACTATGCTTTACCCGGATAGTACGCTCAATGAATCTCTTGCCGGCAAATTACTTACCTACGATTTGGAAAATGATTTTAAGACAAAGAATTTATTAACACAACTATATACTGATCAAATATCATCGATAAACGATATAAATCTGCAAGCTTCCGCAATCAATTTAGATAATACCGACTTATTTCAAATTATGGATAAACTGAGCGAGGATGAATTTAAATCGATGTACAAATCAATTAGTTCAACAAAAATATTAAGGTAAAAAATGAAAATTAAATTATTTGCTTTCCCGTTTTTTCTTTTGACAATAGGATTACTAAATGCCCAACAAATGCCGCGGCAATTTATGCACGGTAAAAGGGGAATGGAACGGTTTATGGAATTGGAAAAAATTAAATTGTTGGAAACCTTAAACCTTGATGAAAATACGTCTGTTAGATTTTTTACCAGAAGAAAAAAGCATCTGGACGAACAAAAGCAATTAGCCGACAAAAAGGATAGTTTATTGTTGGAATTGTTAAACAATTTTGAAACGGGAGAAAAACAAAGTGATAATTATTATAAAAAAATGGTAAGAAAGATTAACCTATTAGACAAAAAATTGGTCGACAATAAAGTAAACTTTATTAATAGTCTTACCGATATTCTTAGTCCAAAGCAAATTGCCAAGCTTGTTGTATTTGAATTTAAGTTCAGGAAAGAGATAAGAGATTTCTTTTTAAACAGAAGAAAACGTTTAATGAAAAACAGAAAATAATGAATTGAAATAGAACCGGTTAAAATAAAAACAAATCTTTTATACTAAAAAATAGTCTTGAATTTTTGTGAAACTTATTATAATCTTCATTGTAAAAAAACTGAAGATACCTCAACAAACGCAAATTCGAACAAAACAGTTGATTTTTTTAGACAATAGAATTATTTTTGAAGTTCGATTTGCGGAAGTGGTGAAATTGGTATACACGCTACTTTGAGGGGGTAGTGCCCGCAAGGGCGTACGGGTTCAAGTCCCGTCTTCCGCACAATTTACAATAAACATAAAGGACATAAGAATGAAAAAAATATCTGTATTCTTCTTCTCGGTTCTTCTACTATCGTCTGCGGTATTATTTGCTCAAAAAGCTCAAATGAATCCTGAAGCCGCTAAATTATATAACCAAGGCAATAAACAATATAAATCGGGTAATTATAACGGTGCAATTGAAAGCTATAAAAAAGCACTGGCTATTGAACGCGATGCCCCTATTTTATATCAAGAGGGTTTGGCATATAAAAAACTTCGTAAATTTAAAGAAGCCGAAGCCGATTTTACCGAGTGTATAAAATTGGATCCCGATTTTGTACCCGCATATAATGGATTGGGAACAACTTATTATGCAATGGGCGAATACTTAAAAGCCGCTGAAAATTTTAAGAAATTCGGTGAAAAAACAAAAAAGAAAAAATATAAAGAAAAAGCCAAAAAATTTATGGGATTGGCTTATACCAAACTGGGTGTTAAGGAATCAAAAAACGGAAATTACAAAAAGGCTGTTGAATATTTGACAAAAGCTATTGAAAATTATAATTATGATGCGGCTTATTTGGAACTTGCCGACGTTTATATAACATTGGGTAAATACGAAGAAGCTCTTAAAGCTGCCAATAACGCAATTAAATACAGACCCCGGAAATCAAGAGTTCCCAAAGGCGCTCCCTATTTTTATAAAGGTTTAGCATATAAAGGAATGAAGGATAAAACCCATGCAAAACAAAACTTTGCAATAGCTGCAAAAGACAAACTTTATAAAGATAGAAGCAAACACGAAATGAAATATATGAATTAAGTTTTATCTCATTTAAAATAAGCCCTCAATTTGAGGGCTTTTTTATTTCTTCAATAATCTAATCTAACCAAAAAAACGTCAAACACTTATGAAATAATACTTATCAACTGCATTTTTTACAGATTTTGTTTTGGGTAACATATTGTAATATAAAAAGTTATATTGATAACTAAATATTTTGTTTTAACTTATCTAAGTAATTGTGTATATTATAATATCATATAAGTTACCGTTTTTTAACTTTGTTAGATGCAAATATTGCTATTAAATGTATTAACAGGCGCTGTTTTAGCGTTAGCGGTTGCGTTCTTTTCATATAAATTGAAATTTTTGACTTTTGACGGAGCCGTTGCGACTTTTTTACTTGCTGTTATAATATTCGGATTCGGGTTGCTTAAATGGAGCGTTCCGGTGTTAACATTTTTTATTCCGGCCAGCATGTTGTCAATAAAAAAAACGGATACTAAATTGGAAATATCCGGGTTATTGGAAAAACCCGGTAGCAGAAATTATATTCAAGTTCTTTCAAACGGCGGTATTGCAGTGGTGTTTATATTTTTAGATTATTGCACAAAATCCGCTGTTTGGTATTTATCGTATGTTGTTTATTTAGCTGCCATGGCTTCGGATACTTGGGCTACGGAAATAGGAACAATGAAGAAAAGAAAAACGTATAATATTCTAACTTTAAGAACGTGTGTGCAAGGTGAATCGGGTGGTGTGTCCCTCACCGGATTTGTTGCGGCTTTTATTGGTTCCGTTATTGTTGTGTTATCAAGCGCTTTTTGGGTCGGAAATCTTTCTTTGCTAATATTAATTACTTTAGTGGGATTTTCAGGAAGTGTTGCCGATAGTTTTTTAGGCGCAGCCGTTCAAGCTAAATATAAATGTAAAATTTGCGGATTAACAACGGAAAAAAAAATTCACTGCGGTGAAAAAACATTTCTAGTCAAAGGGAAAAAGTGGTTTAATAACGATCTGGTTAACATAACTTCCGGATTGTTAAGCGTGTTTATTTTATTACTAATTTATCAATTAAGCTTTTGAAAAATTACTTGCTGAAAATATTTTTTCTGATTTTTCTAATTCAGGTCTCAACTTTTGCGCAAGGAAAAGATATCAATCTCTTTTTTGCCGCCGTTAGTTCTTTTACCGGCGCAGATTATTCGAAAGCGTACGAACAATTCATTTCGGTGGGTAAAATTGACGATTTGGATGATGAAGTATATTCGGCATCGGAATATTTTGCGGCTGAATGTTTGCTTGCATTAAAACAATATGACGGAGCTATAAACCTGTTTTCCCGGTTCATAAATAAACATGTTTATTCTTCAATCCGTCCGTTGGCTCTGTTCAGACTTGGAGCGGTGTATTTCGATTTATCGGAATATGTAACGGCACGTAAAAAACTTTTATATTTATTGGAAGAATATCCCCACAGCGAATTTGAAGGTTCGGCTTTCTACTTAATTGGAGCGGCATATTCTTATGAAAATAAACTTGAAGAAGCAATCTACTATCTTAAAAAAGCAATTAATTCCAAAAGAAATAATGATTTTATAGATTTCAGTATTTATAAGTTGGCAAATATTTACGAAAGAAAGCGTGATTTCAAAAACGCCGTTAATGAATATGATAATTTGTTGGGGTATTATAAAGAAAGTAAATTATCTCCTTACGCCCAACTAAGAATAGGGATTAGCTATTTCAATACAGGCGAATACGAAAATGCAATTCTGGAATTAACCGACCCTTTAATTAACCGGTTGCCTGAAGATAAACAAAACGAAGCGCTTTATATGTTGGCTAATTGTTATTATAAAGTAAATGAGTATGATAAATCCAAGAAAACATACAGCAGGCTGCTTGCAAAAAATATAAGTTTCAAATTCCGCACCGAAATTTCGTATGGATTGGCATGGGTTTATTTTCAGCAAAATAAATTTGAAGACGCATACAAACTATTTCATAATATTGCTAAACTAAAAACCGATTCGTTATCGGTCAGTTCATTTTTCTGGAGCGCAGAATGTAAAAGATATGCCGGAAAGACCGAAAAAGCTAAGGAAATATTAAACGCCTTTTTGAAAAAATATCCAAAGCATCCATTGGCTGCTAAAGCAAAATTAAGTTTAGCTATTTTAGATTACAATAATCAAAATTTACTTGCATCTGAAAAAACAATTTTAAATTCTCTTTCCTCATCAGATCCGGTTACGCGCGCAAAAGCATATATTCTACTAGGTGAAATCAATTTAAAAAAGAAAAAGTTTACGGAAGCAAAAGATTTATACAACAAAGTAAATGATATTTTTAATATTCCTGCGGAACTAAAAGACCAGGCAAACTTGGGATTGGGAATTTCGGAATTTTATCTTAAAAATTATAAAGCGGCGCTTCATGCTTTAAATAAAGCCCAATTTATTTTGAATAACATGGAAAAAGCTAAGAAGGAATTCTATACCGCCGAGAGTTATTTCATTCTTGGCGACTATAAAAGCGCATTAACTCATTATAATAAAATTCCCAATTCTACCGGTTTGTTACAAAAGGAAAGTATTTACGGTAAGGCATATTCTTACTTTAATCTTAAAGATTTTTCAAATGCTTCTTATTATTTTCGACTTTTCTTAACAAAATACAGGATTAATAAATATTATTTGGACGCTAAAAAAAGATTGGCGGAGAGTTACTTTGGCGTAAAGGATTTTGATAAAGCGGGGAATGTTTATAAGGAATTAATTTTTTCGGACGGCGCTTTGGCTAATAGCGATAAGGCTTATTACCAATACGGTCAAGCTTTGTTTCAATCGGGCAAAAACACTAATGCTATTGAAATATTTTCTCAACTGCAAAATAAATTTCCAAATTCCAAATATGCTGATGAATCGCAATACTTAATAGGATGGATTAACTTTCAACAAGGTTTATTTAATGAAGCAATAAATGATTACCAGTCGGTAATTGAAAAATATCCGGGCTCAACTTTATTACCTATTGTAACATATTCAATTGGCGATTCGTATTTCAATTTAGGAGAATACGATAAAGCCGTTAATCAGTATAAAAAAATAATAGAGGAATATCCCGATACAAAATATGTTTACGATGCGATAAACGGAATTCTTTATTCTTACGAGGCTTCCGACAAGATTGACGATGCTAATAATTTTATCGATACCTTTTTAAGGGAACATCCCAATTCGGCATATAACGAAACCATCTTTTTCAAGAAGGGAGATTTATATTATAGCGTTGGCGATTATAAAAAGGCAATAAAATATTATAAGGAATTTCTGATAGAATTTCCCGGGAGCAAGTTGAGATTGAATGCAAATTATTGGTTGGGAAAAAGCGAGGCAAACCTCGGCAACTTGGATAGCGCTTTGGAATATTTTACAAACGTAATAAACGGCGAATATAATTCGGAAATATCCATTTCCGCTTTACTGGAAGCGGGTAAAATTTACAACAGCAAAAAAGAATACCGGAAAGAAATCGATTTATACGATTCAAAGTTAAACGAACTTAGTGATAAGGAAGGAATATCGGAAGTTTATTATCAAAAAGGTGAAGCGCAAATTGCTGCCGGAGATTATCAGAATGCGTTTGCCACCTTTCTTTTTATAACTACCAAATATCCCGGATCAATATTCGGCGATAAAGCAAAAATAGAAATCGGGATTTTTTATCTTGTAAAATCCAATTACGAGCAAGCTGAAAGTACTTTTAGAGACGTTGCGGAAAGAAGAAAAGACGACATCGGGGCAAAAGCACAATATTACTACGGCGTAACTTTATTCGAACAAAACAAATTGGAAGATGCAATAACTGCACTTGTAAGAGTTAGATCAGTTTATTCCGCTTTCGACGAATGGTATACCAAATCGCTGCTTAAGCTCGGCGATTGTTATGTGAAACTAAACGATAAAAAAAATGCAAAAGAAATGTTTTCGGCGGTTATCAGAAAACATAAAACTGACGATTATGCAAAAGAAGCAAGGAAAAAATTAAAAGAATTGTGATAATGAAAAAGATAATAATTGCATTGATTTTATTCTCAACGTTTCTCTTTGCGCAAGAGGGAAATGAAAATCAAAACATTGAACTTCCGGAATTTGTAATTACCGGAGTGAGGAAAATCAGTATTCCGGCGGCAAAGAAAAAATTACCCGGATTAATTACGCCTTTATCCAAAAAATTTTTTCTGCCCACTTATACTCAAAATGATTTTAATCCGGCATCTTTTACAAAAATTTATTCCGGTAATTTAAAGCTGATTAATTACAAGGTTGAAAACTATGGATTAATTCGCGGTAGAATCGGTTCGGTAACTCTGCCGGAAGGGGAATTTTATTTCGGTAAAACGCTGGGAGGAATTTTACTAAACTCACAAATAACCGGAAAAAAGGAAAGGGAATTTGTTACCGGCGGAGGTTATAATTATCTCAAATTAACATTGGGAGCTAAATATTTTATAGATCACAATTCCAGTTTTTTACCCGGTTTGGGAATTGCCGTTGACGGAAATTATAAAACGGATTCATATAAATTATATGGTTCAGGTAATCCTTCTTTTCTTAGAAAAACAAATACGGGCAATTTTTCGGTGAGTTTATTTAATTATTTTACAAATATAAATTATGGATTGAAATTCAATGACAATTACCTTAAATTAAAGGAAAATAATTTAACAGAAAACTCGTTATCGTTTTCCGCATTTACTAATATTCCCGTTTATCCTTTTACTTTTGAAGCAAAATTTAATTTAATAAATCAAAACTTAAATAAGAATAATTCAAATAAATTTAATAAAAACTATATTGATTTGAATGCCGGAGTTAAAACTCAAATAACAAAAAATGCAATTGTTGCGGGCGGAATATTTTATTCCTCGGGCGCGGAAAATAATTTCCTTTCGGTCAAAGCTTCTTTGTTAATGAAATTAACGAAAAATATTTCCTTGTTTGCGCTTTTTAATCCGCATTCAAAGTTTTTAACAATCGGAAATTTTCTTAAACAAAACAGATTTTATGAATTACAAAATACCGATAACATGTTTGTAAAATATAAAAATAATATTAAAGCGGAGTTGAAATACGGTTATTATGAATATTTTGAAATAGGTATAGGTGCGGGATATTCGAGAATAGATAACTTGCCTTATTTTGTAAGGAAAGTAAATTCCGGCAACCTTGCTTTGTTTGGCGCTGATGGTGTTGATAATTATTTCGTGAACGTCGATTTGCTTTTTCATAAAACACTGGGCGGAAAATTTTACGGCTTCTTAAAATATCAAAATTTAACAAACGGTGAAGGCAAGCGGGTTCCTTATTATCCCGAATTTGATATTACTTTAAATTATCTTTATTCCTTCACAAGCAAAATCGATTTGAAAATGAAGCTAAAATATTTAACGGGTTTGTATACGGATGAAGAGAATAAAAATCGATTGCCGGATTATATTAATATTTCCGCTTATCTGGGTTATAAATTGGCAAATAATTTGAAAGCGACGCTTTCGCTCGAAAATTTAATTAATAGAAAAAACTATTTTTATGAAGGCTACAGAAGTAAAACATTCGATCTTTCCTTCGGAATTGAATATAGATGGTAAATCTTAATTAATTTAATTTTTTATTAAAAGGATTCATCATTATGAATAATCAAAATCTAATTATTAAAATAGCCGATAGTCTCGGAGTTTCGCGTTCCCAAAAAGAATTGGCGTTTAAAATTTTTATTAATAGAGTTACGGAAATTTTAAATTATGATGAAGCTCTTAAAATACCGGGATTGGGAGTTTTTCAACTTAAGAAAAAAGCAAAACAAAAGAACTCAAAATCCGCCGCTGAAAATGAGGGAAGCCAAATTATTTTTTCGCCCGATTATCAATCTGAAACCGGTGACAAACTTTCGCTTTTTCTTACCATCGACGTGACCGAACGCAGTAAATTCAGCAAAGAATTAAGTTATGATTCCTTCAGCCTTTCCGCGGGAAAACCGGTAATTCCGGTTAATAATTCTACCGGAAAAAACAACGACGAAAATATTTCCGATTTATATATTCAAAAATCAATCCAGGAAAGAATTACTCAAATGCTGGCAAATTCTGAGAAACTTGAGGACTTCGATTTATGGGATGACTTTTTAAGCAGGCAAGCAAAAAAAGAACCTGGCGAAAAGCCTGTCGATGTAAATAAAACTGGAATTGAAGAAAACAGTGCTGAAACCGATCTAAACGGGAAAGGGTCTGACGATGACGACTACCGTGCAACATCGTTTTATAATGAAGATGATGAAATAGGGAAGATTGTGTTGGATGAAAAAAAAGTAGCGGTTGACGAGTATCTTGAAGAGCAGCACCAAATTGCATTAGAAGAACCGGAACCTCCCGATTTGCTTGACGAAGTTGAATCCGATTTGAGTGACCGGGTATCAAGTGCCGAAAATATAATTGACGAGGAAGAAAGTATAGAAGATATTTTACCATTCGAAAATCCTGAAACTCAAAATGTTACCGGTGGTGACGAGAGCGAAAATGATGAGGAATCGAATAATTCCGGAAATGATTTAATCGATGAATTACCCGGTAAACAGCCGGAAACAGAATTTACCGGTGAGGATGATAACAATAAACCGGCAGAAGAGACTATCAATCCGGAGGAAGAAAAAAGCGGGACCAAAAACGACGATGTAACCAACAATACCGCTGATAATCTTGAAGCAAAAGCTAAAAAAAATAACTTAACGTTTTGGATATCATTATCCTCTTTTATTTTACTTTTAATTTTAGGAGTTTATTATTTCTTTTTTGCCGGTAATAACGTTAACACGGTTAAATTACCCGGAGGCGAAACTGCAACAATTAATCAATCCGGAATGTCTAATACGTCGAAGAGTTTCTCCGGAAAATCAAACGGCAATAACGCAGCTGCCAAACCCGTTGAGAAAGTAACGGAAAAAAAAGTTGTTGATTTGCAAAAAAATAAAACGGCAGTTAAAACACCGGAGGAAAAAGTAACGGTGGAAAATAATGATAAAACTCCGGCAAACGTAAAAAAGATTAACGGAGAAGTGGAAGTAGAAGATTTAATATATTTTAACGGAAAAGATTATGCATTACAGGTATCATCCTGGAGAAATTTGGATAAAGCCAAAAGCATTGCTGATAAATTTAATAAAAAAGGATATACGGCATCTGTTAAATCGGCTGTGGTTAAAGGCAAGGGAACCTGGCACAGAGTACGTTTGGTAAATATTAAATCTTTAACCGAAGCCAAAAAAATTAAAAAACTGGTTCTGGGAAATTAATAAAAGGTAAAACATGAATTTATTGGAAATACTTATTAAAGGCGGCTGGTTGATGCTTTTTATTTTAATAGCATCGTTAATTGCTCTGGCAATTATAATTGACAGATACAGAGTAATCCGGAAATCGAAAATGAACGTGCCTGCGTTTCTGGTTAAAATTAGGGGAATGGTAAAAAGAAACGATATTTCCGGCGCAATCAGTTATTGCATAGAAGAAAGTTCTCCTACGGCAAACATAATTAAAAAAGGATTGAAGAAATATCACCTGGGAAGGGAAAGAGTTAAAGAAGCTATTGAAAATGCCGGCAGGCAGGAAGTAAGCAAATTGGAAAAAGGACTTGCCGTTCTTGCAACTATTGCCGGTGTTGCGCCGTTGCTCGGTTTTTTAGGTACGGTTACGGGAATGATTGCGGCATTTATGAAAATACAAGATTTACAAGGAGCGGCAAATCCTAACGATTTGGCCGGAGGAATATGGGAAGCGCTTATTACAACGGCATTCGGTCTTGCGGTAGGTATTGTAGCTTATACTTTCTATAATTATTTTGTTTCAAAAATAAATAAGCTCGTGTTAGATATGGAAGTCGTTTCGAACGATGTGGTTGATATCCTGGATGAAATTTCGGGCGGCGAATCGAGAATTGAAGAAGAAGATTTGGAAATTGAGTTATAGGGGATTATTATGAAATTTGAAATGTCCAGAAAACCGCTTACAATATTTAGTTACTCATCCTTAACGGATATAGTTCTTCTGCTTTTAATTTTCTTTTTGTTAACTTCTCAATTTGTTGTGCACACGGGAGTAAAAGTAAAATTGCCCGCTTCCAAAATGAACGAGCAAACCTTGCCGACAAAACTGGTAGTTTCAATAACTCCCGAATCAAAAATTTATCTCGGTTCCAAACCTGTAGATATTTCCGTGCTGCCCGGCGAATTGGACGCATTAAAGAAAAATTCCGTCGATAAAAATTTAATAATTAGAGCGGATAAAAAAGTTCAAATAGATTTGGTTATTCAAGTAATTGACGCCGCAAAAAGCGTTGGGATAGATAAATTCACAATTGAAACGGAAAAAGAACCCTTTTAAGGTGAAGATAAACAAAAAAAATATTGAATCTTATTTACTTTCTTTCGGTATACATTTAATTCTTGCCCTTATTTTCTTTTTTTTCAGTTTTACAATTGAACCGGAAGAAAATGATTATGTAACAATCGGTTTTGGAACAGTGGGTAAACTTAGCTCACCGGGACCAAAAAGCAACGATATTGTTAAGGATAAAAAGATTGTTAAAAAAGAAAAAGTTAAAACTAATTTAAAAAGAACATTAAAAAAAGTTGAAATTCCTAAAGTTAAAAACAGCGATGAATCAAATAAAATTATAGCCGCCAAACCGAAGAAAAAAATTAAAAAGAAACCGGAAGAGCAAAAGGTTAAACCGCTTGCGAAAAATAAAAATACTAAAAGTAAGGGTAAAGATGTAAGCGGGGCAGGGGAAGGAAATTTTGGATTCGAAATTGATTTTGGCGGAAAGGGAAAAAGAAAAATTTATTCGTATGAACTTCCTAAGTATCCTGAAGGAGTTTCTAAAGAAGTTGATGTAAAATTGAAATTTACAATTTTGCCCGACGGAACAGTTGGACGAATAATTCCGTTAATAAAAGCCGATACAAGATTAGAATTGGCGGCAATTAATTCGCTGCGCCAGTGGAGATTTGAACCCCTTCCCGGTAGTAAAAAGAAAGCAGTACAGTCGGCCGTTATTGTATTTCCTTTTCGTCTTCAATAGGAGCTTTCCAATAATAAAATTTATAGAAAACAGTTTCTACAACGGTTAACAAAATAAGAGAAATTGAATCTTGATTCAATTCTTTGCCGAACCCTTCCTGGGGAATTATTAGTTTGGTTAATGAAGTGGAAATTGTCCAGCCCACGGCAAAAAGAATAATTACCAAAATTGCATTAACAATTCCCGACGAAAATGATTCACTTTTCCATTTTATGTAGAAAATATAAAGAAGAAAGACAGAATGCAGAATAAAAATTATTGCGATAATCATAATAATCTATGTGGATTGATCAATTCTGCTGTTAATAAACTTGGCACCAATTAAACCGCCAATCATTCCAAAAATAGGATCTACTATAATATTATTTACGAAAATTGCAATTGAATAAAGAGCAGAAAAACCGGTGGTTTTAATAGAAGTTACCACATTCTGACTTAAATCGATAACTTCTTGTTTAATATCGTTAGTTACGGGAAATTTATTAACCAGATCTACCAAATCGTTGTAAGCATAAATCAAATCATTGCTTTTGGTTATAAATGTTATAAATAATTCAAAAAAAGTTCCGAATAAAGCCGCAAACAAACCTGTTGTAAGTCCGAAGAGTAAAGCTTGGCTTGTGTCTATTTTGGCGCTGGAACCGCTTGCTTTTTGATTCAAAATTAAGGCTATTACTGCGGCAGACGGAATTATTAAACAGCATGAAAAACTTTTTATAACGGGAACAACTACTAAAACTCCCGCGCCAAATCCTGCTACCAAAGCCGGTAAATATTTTTTCAAATGATTTTTCCTTTTAATTTCGATTCGTTAATGAAGTTTAAAATGCCCTCGTGAATATATAAAAATCCCGTTGAACCTAAAAGCAAACCGGTAATAAATGCAATTATTTTTGAATAAGAATATAAACCGGCTGAATACAAGAATACATCAAATAACATTGGAATAACAGCAAATATCAAATATTTTAATTTTAATGGATTTTTGATATTCACAAAAATTAAAATGAAAGAGGAAATTAAGCCGCCTACGTATATCCCGGAACATCTGGCGCAAGTAAGCGTGTGCTTATGGGCTATTGTAATTAACTTTTGAGGTTCTTGATGACAAACTAACGAATACAATTGATGGAGCCAAGGTATAATTAAAATAAATTTACTGTTAAGCGGAATAATAAATTCAATAAATATACCCAAAGTCCAAATAAGCACAATTCCAAATAATAATAATCTGATTTTAATCGACACTGTTTCTCTGATTTCTATTCAATTTCAAACTTATAAACTAATAAATTTTGAGGCGAAAGCACGTAGAGCTTTTGTCCGTAAATTGCCGCATCGCTAATAGCCGGAATTTTTTGTAAACTTATTTCTCCAGCCGGTAAATTATCGATAAGATTAAGTAATCGAATTTTTTTATTAAAAATCAATATTAAATAATTTAAGCTAATATTAATATTTTCAACCGGCGTTTTCAAATTAATTTTTTGCAATCCGTTACCGTATTGATCGAATAAAATTATTTTGTTCTCCTCAAGCACATAAACATTTCCGTGTTTGGAAATTGCAAAACTTTTAGGATTTTCTATTGAATAATCCCCGGCATCAACTCCGCCGATCTCTTGAAGAAATTCGCCTGTTAAATTATATTTTAAAATCCGGTTGTTATCGGAATCCAAAATAAACAAATCACCTTGTCCCGAAACGCCGCATGCGGTGGGATACGCAAATTGAAGATTGCTGTTTTCATTATTCTTTGTAGTAAATGCCGATAAAAAATTTAAATCCTTATCGAAAATTTGTATACGGTTATTATTTTTATCGGCTACATAAACATTAAGTGTGGTAGCATAAACATCAACGGGGTCGTCAAATTGTGAATCATCCCAGCCGTAACCGCCTATATATTTCAGCATTGTTCCCAACGAATCGTATTTGAATAATTCATTTGCATAGGAATCGGTTATATAAATATAACCGTTCATGCTAATTGAAATAGAAAATCCGTTTTCGAACTTTCCAAAGGTATTTAATAGTTTTGCCGACTGGGAAAATACGACGGAAGAAACCAGAACGACAAAAACGGTAATCAATTTAATTTTCATAAAATTAATTTACAGATTTGAAACTTGATTGGAAAGTCTTAAATTCGTTTCACGATAGTTAAATTTTTCATAAATTTTGAAACATTTTTATTACAATTAAAATAATGAAATTATGACAAATAATTCGACTGAAGAGAAAACAAGAGCCGGAAAAATTTTGAGCATTCTTAAAAAAGAATATCCTGATGTAAAACCGGCATTAAATTTTTCTACTCCTTTCCAACTTTTAATTGCAACTATACTTTCGGCTCAATGTACCGATGCGCGTGTAAATATTGTTACAAAGGACCTTTTCAAAAAATATAAAAAACCCGAGGATTATGTTAATGTTGATCAAGAAGAATTGGAAAGAGATATTTACTCTACCGGATTTTACAAGCAAAAGGCAAAAAGCATAAAAAATTGCTGCCGGGCATTAGTGGAAAACTATAATTCTAAAGTCCCTCCGGATTTTGAACAGCTAACAAAACTTCCGGGCGTTGGACGAAAAACCGCATCTGTCGTTGCCGGAAATGCTTTTGGAATTCCCGCAATTGCCGTTGATACTCATGTAATCAGACTGTCTAATTTAATGGGTTTTGTGAAAACAAAAGACCCTAAAAAAATAGAACAAAAATTGAAAGAATTAATACCTGAAAAAGATTGGGTCGCTTCTTCTCATTTGTTAGCTGCCCATGGCAGAAAAGTTTGTATTGCCCGCAGACCGAAATGTGATATTTGCAAGATAGCAAATTTTTGTCCCGGTTTTAATTCAAAAAAAAATTAAAATCACAAATTAGTTTATGAGGAAAAAATGAAAGATAGAAATTACTGTTTGAATTTATTGAAAGAATATACCAAAAGCGAAAGCTTGTTGAAACACGCATTTGCCGTTGAAGCTTGCGTACGTGCGTATGCAAAAAAATTTAATGAAGACGAAGAATATTGGGGGAATGTGGCGCTGCTGCATGATTTCGATTATGAAAAATATCCTTCTGCCGATCAACATCCGTACAAAGGCGCCGAAATTTTAAGAGAAAAAGGATTCGACGAGGAATTTATAACAGCTATTCTTTCTCATGCCGATTATACCGGCGTTCCCCGCGAAACCAAGTTGGCTAAAGTGCTTTTTGCATGTGACGAGTTAGCAGGATTTATAACAGCTGTTACGCTTGTAAGACCAAATAAATCTATTGATGAAGTAAAAGTAAAGTCCGTAAAAAAGAAAATGAAAGATAAAGGATTCTCCCGCGCTGTGAGTCGCGAAGATATTATTAAAGGTGCCGAAGAGCTGAATATTCCTTTGGAAGATCATATCCAATTTTGTATTGATGCAATGAAAACGCAGAAAGATGTTTTAGGTCTGTAAATCATATTTTAACTTTTTGCATACAGGAATTTAACGGGCTATTTAACTTTAAAGTAGTTTTGCCGATAATAATAAAAACAACAAATTTTAAACACGGAATTTATTCCGGTTTTTGTCGTAATTCCCGTTTTTTTTGAACATTTAAAACATCTACCAAAATTTGTTGAAGAAGATTAATTGACTTGACAAAGTAGGTATAAGTTCCCTATTTTAAAGTCACAAATTTTTAAGGGAAGGTATTTATAGGTAATTCTGCTACATTTTCAAGCTAAGTTTTAATTTAGCGAATCAATACTAAATACGGTTAATTACTAAAAATGTACGTAAAAAGCAGAATATCTATATTGATTATTTCCCTTTTTTTGTATTCGGCTGTCTTTGCCGGCGGAAATATAAAAATCATTTCTTCCAGCAGCTCGTCAGTTGTTCTGCAATATTCTCCTGTAAATATTCAAAGTTCGGTCGTAAAACTTACTTCCGGTAAATTTATTCGTATTAGCATTGATAACGCCCAAACGGATCCTTCGGTAAAAATAGGTGAACCCGGAATTCTTGTTTCTGTTGTTAATGTTGGTGTGCCGGGTGAATTCGGAAATACAATCCAAATAATCGGCTCCGAATTTAAAACCTTGAAAGGTAAGCTGCTTCCTAAACCAGATTTAATAAAAGAAAACGGACTTGCCGTTGAAAATTATGAACCCGGCAACGATTACAGTAATTTTACAAATCCCGACTTGGTCACATTCGGTGATTTCGGTTTGGTAAGAGAACTTAAAGTGCAAAAGATATTAATTCATCCCATCCGGTTTTTACCTAACGATAATACAATTAAAGTTTTTACTAAAATAATTTTTAGAGTTAATTTCGGTAACACTGCAAACAACCGGAGTTTAATAAATGACGATTTACTTAAGAATGTTATTATTAACTATAACGTGGCAAGAAATTGGGGAACTAAAAAAAGCACATTGCAAAAAGGGGGAATAAATTCGGTTTTAGCTAACGGTACTTGGTATACGTTCGAAGCACCCGAAGAAGGAATTTATAAAATTACAAGGGATATGCTGCCCAAACTTGGAATTGATCCCGAAACCGTAGACCCGCGAACCATTAAAATTTATAATAACGGCGGATACATTTTGCCCTGGAAAGTTACCGCACAGCGGCCTGATGGTTTAGTGGAAAATGCAATTTACATCCGGGGAGAAGAAGACGGAAAATTTGATGCTGATGATTACATCCTTTTTTACGGACGAGGCGTTGACTTTTGGTTTTTTAATTCCTCAAAAAGTAAAATAGTTAGGAATAAAAATTGGTACTCCAAAGCTAATTATTATTGGATAACCTCCGGCGGAAACCCCGGGAAAAGAATGCAGCTTAAAACATCTAACAATGACCCGAATCCTAAAATACAGACCATTACCAAAGCATTTAAATTTTTAGATGAAGATAAACGGAATTTAATAAGATCCGGTTTAATTGACGTTGGTGATGAATTTTCTCTTTCTTCCAAGTCAAGGTCTTATGTAAACGAAGTGAAAAATTATGTTGCGGATTCTCTCTTAAAAGTTTCTTACCAATTTATTAACGCTTCCAAAAAAATAAGTAATATTAGTCTTTACGAAAACGGAAAACTTATTAGTTCGCAAAACGTATCGGGACCGCGGGTTCAACCCGATTATACAATAGGCAAAATATTGTTTGCCCATGCTTCATATTCAGGCGCTTTGCCGGATGACAGAAGTGTTTTAAAATTTACTTTCAATCCCACTTCAAGTTCTGCAAAAGGATATTTGGATTTTTATGAAATTGAATATTATTCGTCTTTGTATGCAGTGGCGGGAAATTTATTATTCTTTTCAAATCCGGTTGGCGGGAACACACAATACAAATTAAGCGGGTTCCCAAGCAGCAATGTACAAGTATTTGACGTTTCCGATTATTCTAATGTTAAATTAATTTCCGGCTTAACCGTTAACGGTCCGCAAATTACTTTTCAAGTTAACGAACAAAGCGGGAAAATATCAAAATATTATGCAGTTGAAACATCAAAATTTAAAAAGCCCGAGAATTTTAAAAAAATGAAAAACTCCAATATTCACGGTATAGATCCCGGCGCAAAATACATAATTGTGACTAACGAAAAATTTAAAGATCAAGCCGAACGTTTGAAAGAATACAGACAGAATGAAGCTCCTCACAAATTATCTTCGGTTGTAGTTTATGTTGATGAAATTTTTAACGAATATTCTTCCGGAATGTTAGACCCAACCGCAATAAGAAATTTTTTGCAAGATGCGCTAAATAATTGGCAAGTAAAACCGCAATTTGTTTTGTTCTTTGGCGACGGAGATTTCGATTATTACAACTTGCTGGGTAAGAATAAAAATTTTGTACCTACTTTTCAAACTTTACAATCGATGAATGAGATAATATCTTATGCCATGGATGATTATTATTCGCGTTTAATAGGAGATGATAACTCTGCCGATATTGCTATTGGAAGATTGCCGGTTTCATCGCTTGAAGAAGCAGAAAGCGTTGTTAACAAGATAATTTTTTACGAAAAAAATTCTGAAAAAGGACTTTGGAGAAATACAATAACTTTAGTTGCCGACGATGGTTTAACGTCTAAGCGAGACGACGGCTCGTTGCATACCGACCAATCCGAAAGATTATCTAAAAACAATATTCCTCCGTTTTTTGATCAGAATAAAATTTATCTTTCTAATTATCCTACTGTTATAACCGGTTTGGGAAGAAGAAAGCCGGAAGTTAATAAAGCAATAATAAATGCAATTAATAACGGAACTTTAATATTAAACTATATCGGTCACGGAAGTCCGGAACTTTGGGCGCACGAGCAGGTGTTTGTTCGCGAGACTTCGATTCCCCAATTGAGAAATAAAGATTACTTTTTTTTAACCGCAGCTACGTGCGATTTCGGGAAATTTGACGACCCCGAAAACCAAAGCGGCGTTGAGGAAATGTTAGTCCTGAATAATTATGGTATGATAGGAGCTTTAAGCGCTGTTCGACCTGTATATTCGCAAGAAAATGCCGCTCTGAATGGTGTGTTTTATAGAAAACTTCTCGGACCAAAAGATTCGCAAGGCTTACCTTATCCGATTGGAACGGCGTTTTATCAAATGAAACAAAACAGAACCGGCGAAAACGATGAAAAATTTCATTTGTTCTGCGACCCTGCATTAAGATTAAATCAGCCCGTGTTACCTGCAGATATCGATTCTGTTAATCATACAAGCATCACTACTAATATTCAAATAAAAGCATTGGGAAACGTTGTAATTACCGGAGAGGTTAAAAATCTTGACGGAACACCAAATGATTTTAACGGCGAATCTATTATAACCGTATTTGATTCGGATAAACAAATTTATTTGAAAGATATAAATTACAATATGGTTGTTCACGGAGGCGTGATTTTTAGAGGAAGAACAAAAGTAAACAACGGAAAATTTTCTACCGGATTCGTGGTTCCAAAAGATATATCGTACGGAAATAAAAACGGTAAAATAGTATCGTATGTTTACAACGATAACACCGATGGCGTTGGGTTTACTAAAAATATAATTGTCGGCGGAACCGATTCTACTATTTCGAACGACGGAAAAGGTCCGGATATTAAGATTTATTATGACAATTTCAATAATGCCGATTCGTATTTGGTGAATCCCGATTTTACGCTGTTGGTTAAAATACAAGATGAAACCGGAATTAACACAACCGGTCTGGGTGTTGGTCATAAGCTTGAAGCCATAATAAATGATGATGATGAAAACCCGATTGATTTGACTAATTTTTTTATCGGCGATGTAGATTCGTTCGGTAAATCCGGAGTAATAAATTATAAATTTACGGGAATGGACCCCGGAGATTACAAAATTAAAATTAAAGCTTGGGATGTATTTAACAATGTATCAATTTCCGAAAGTCGTTTTACTGTTGTTAATTCCAACGATTTAGTGATTAAAGATGTTTTCAATTATCCTAATCCGTTTAAAACTAATACTTATTTTACATTTCAACAAAATCTTGATAAACCGTTAAATGTTGAAATAAAAGTTTATACAATTAGCGGAAGATTGATAAAAATAATAAGCAAATTTAACGTTACGGACCGGTTTGTTAAAATAAATTGGGATGGTAAGGATGAGGACGGAACGATGATTTCCAACGGAACCTATTTGTATAAATTAATCGTTAATTCCGTTGACGGCAGTTACAGTAAAAATGTTCTTGGAAAATTAGCTGTAATTAGGTAAAATTAAATTTTTATAATAATGAGAAATAAAAATAACCATATAAATGGAGGAATAACAATGAAACGTTTTGGCTTTCTTATGCTGATATTAACGATGATGCTGAGTACCCAGATAAAGATAAATGCTCAAGGCGAAGCAGCCGTGCCATTTTTGCTATTAGCGCCGGATTCACGATCGGGCGGTATTGGAGAATCGGGCGGGGGACTTGCAGATAATTCAGCTGCAATATTTTGGAACCCTGCTGGTCTGGCATTTCTGGACGGCTCCGAAGTAAGTATTACGCACAGTAATTGGTTGCCGCAATTCGGGTTAAACGATCTTTTTTACGACTATCTTACTTACCGCCAATATATTGAAGATTTGGACGGTAGCATTTCTGCGAGTATAACCTATATGAACTTCGGTGAATTTATACGTACCGGTGAAGATAGTCCAGAACCAATTGGTACTTTTAGATCTTTTGACGCTGCTTTAACTCTCGGTTATGCAACCAAGCTTAGCGAGGATTGGGGTCTGGGATTGAATTTCAGATTAATACATAGCAGACTATCCGACAAGCCAACAGCCGGAGAACAAGGATCGGGCGTGGCTACATCGGTTAGTTTTGATATTGCAGCAATGTGGAGACCGGCAAAATTAACGCTTCCTTTAATCGGCGATTTTAGTAATCGTCTTAGTATTGGCGCTAATTTAAGTAATATCGGTCCGGCTATTTATTACATCGATCAAGCGCAAGCCGACCCGATTCCTACCAATTTCAGATTGGGATTTGCGTTTAGACTTTTTGAAGATGATTTTAATTCTCTTACTTACACAATAGATTTTAGTAAATTATTGGTTGGTAAAGCCGATAGCGCAGGTCATAGAGATAAATTTTACAAAGCTATTTTTACTTCCTGGTTTGATAATTCGTTTAATGAAGAGATACGTGATGTAGTAACGTCAATGGGATTGGAATACTGGTATGGCGGCGATGATTTTAAATTTGCCGTACGAACCGGATTCTTTTACGAAGATCCTTCTTTCGGAAACAGAAAATTTGTAACCCTCGGTGCGGGAATTAGATACGATTTATACGGATTCGATTTTAGTTATATAACAACGGATGTTTTTAAGAACGGTGAAAATCATCCATTGTCTGACACAATGAGATTTACAATCCTTATTGGCTGGGGAAACAACCCCGTTAAAAAACATCATGGATTTCCCAGAGGAATTTAGTTGAAAATGAAAAAATTAATCCTCTTTTTGCTGATTTTTAGTTTGGGCAGTTTATCTGCCCAATCTTTTATTCCTAAACTTATGCCCTCCAATTCCATTAAAAATTTAACTGCCAATTCAACCGATACGGTGAGGATTTTTGCAGTTATGGTGGAATTCCAACCGGACGATTTTGATTTGACTGCAGGTACCGGCAAGTTCGGAACTTTATATTCAAAAGATTACGGCACTACTATTTTAGACCCTTTACCGCACAATGCCGGTTATTTTAAGGAACATTTGGAATTTGCAAAAAATTATTATCATAAGGTCTCCGGCGGAAATGTTGAATTAAGTTTTGATGTTTATCCTAAAGTTATTACGGTTGATAAAGTAATGAGGGACTATTTCCCTCCTAAGGATGAAAATTTCTTAAATCTTGCCGATTTTTCAAAGGAAGTATGGCAAAAAGCAGATTCCATTTTTAACGGAGTTAATTTCAGTAATTATGATTTGTTTGTGATTTTTCATGCAGGTACCGGCGGTGATGTTATTACTCCTGGTTCCACCGGAAGCGAAAAAGATTTACCTTCCATCTTTTTAAGTAATAGTTTGTTGAAAAATCTTTACGGACAAAACTTTAAGGGCTTTCCCGTAAATTCCGGAAATTATTTTATTAAAAACAGTCTGATACTTCCCGAAACCGAATCCAGAGAAATTTCGGGCATCGGCGGAACTGTACTGTTTCAACTAACAATTAACGGATTAATAGTTTCCAGCATCGGCAGTTATTTGGGATTGCCGGATTTGTTCAATACATCAGACGGGTCAAGCGCTATCAGTCGTTTTGGATTAATGGACGGTCAGGCTATTTTTGCCTTCGGAGGATTGTTCCCACCCGAACCTTCTGCATGGGAAAAAATTTTCTTGGGTTGGGAAACTCCTGTAGTTGTTAAATCTAACCAAAATTTAATTGATATTGCTACAAGATTAAGCGCTTCTTTCCAGGATACAACCGTAATAAAAGTCCCTATTAATTCGGATGAGTATTTTTTAATTGAAAATAGAAACCGCGACGTAAATAAAAACGGAGCAAATATTACGTATAAAGTTAACGGGGAAACCTTAACAAAATCATTTTCGAAAGACGAAGATGATTTTATATATTTTAACGTCGATGCAATCAGCGGTGTAGTTGTAGATGTTGATGAATATGATTGGGCTTTGCCGGGAAGCGGAATTGTTATTTGGCACATAGATAACAACGTGATAAAAGAAAAATTATCGCTTAATAAAATTAATGCCGATCCGGACCACAGAGGCGTTGAGGTTGTTGAAGCCGACGGTATAAACGATATTGGCGAAAAGTTTACCAATTTTCTTGGTGATGTTTCGGAAGGTGAAGGTACGCAAGAAGATTTTTGGTATGCATCCAATCCGTCTGAGTTTTATGAAAATGCTCTTACTCCTAATTCCAAGCCTAGTTCCAAAGCACATAACGGGTCCAACAGTTTGGTTAATCTTACCGGATTTTCGGATATTTCAAATAAAATGTCTTTCTCCTTAAGTTTCGGGTCGTCAAATATTAATTTGATGAATTCAGGTAAACTGGATTTATCCGGTCAACCTAAAACAAGTAAATCATATTTATATAATTCCAATGGCAATACCTTTATTCTTGATAATTTAAATTTAATGATGTTTAACAAAGCCTTGCAAAAAACTGCAAGTATAGATAGTTTCAGCAATGTTACACCTGCAATTGCAAATTTGCAAAGCAATGATGTATTAGTAGGATTTACCGGTAAGAAAATAAATGTGGTTTCGTTTTCAGACACCGCCGTCCTAACAACAAATTTTTTAACAGCCGAAAATCTTTCGGGCATTCCGGTTATAATTTCGGAATCGGCGGACAGTTTAACTTTTTATGCCGGCAGTGAAACGGGAAAGTTAAATAAGTATTCATATAATTTGAATTCCAATTCGGTTTCACTTTTACAAACAAATGATTTTATTTCCGGAAAACCGGTTAAACATATTGCAATTGACGGAACTTATTTTATTGGTGCCTCGGATTTTATATTAAATACTTCGGAAAATTTACAAACTGAGTTTCAAGAGAAAATAGATAAAATTATTTTAAGTAAAAACAAAAATAACGAGTATATCGCCGTTGTGCTTTCCGGCGGGAAGAAGTTTAGTGTAATTAAAAAAGGTAAAGTTATAAACCGGTTTGTTATTCATGATTCCGTTAATACATTTACGTTGGCAAACCTTTTTAATGACGGTGAAAATTATATCGTCTTTAACGGAAGAGATAAAATTATGGCTTATAATTTGGTTGGCAGTTCAGCTTTAAATTTTCCCGTAAAATTAATTAACGAAAATAGTTTTAGTGGAACACCGTTAGGAATTGATATTGACAGCGACGGGAAAACCGAGTTGATAAATTTTTCCGGAGACGGACAAATAAATCTTGTATCATCGCAAACGGCGCAAAATATCTATCCGTTTCCGCTTTCTGCCGGCTCTAAAATAACATCCGCCGGAATTTCAAAATCCTCTTCTGGCAAAGGTATTTTAAGCGTTTTAACCGATGAAAATTATTTGATTAACTGGGAATTGGATTACCCTTTAAAAATTGTGTCAGGAACGGAGTATGGAAACGGATTTAACAACTCATTTGTCGATAATCATCAAACAGTTAATATTACAAAAGAATTCTTTCCGAAGAACAGAACTTATAATTGGCCCAATCCGGTTTATGGAAACCAAACTTTTATAAGAACATACGTTTCGGAAGACGCTTTGATAGATATAAAAATTTTCGATTTAGCCGGTGATTTTATAGACGAATTAAAATTCAACGCAACCGGAGGATTCGAAAACGAAATAGCTTGGGATGTGTCTAATATCCAAAGCGGTGCTTATTTGGCGCGGGTGGAAGCCAAAGGATTAAATAAATCCGATTACAAGATTATTAAAATAGCAGTCGTTAAATAAAAAACGGCAGATTTTAAGTTAAAGTTTAAAATATCTGATGAAAAAAATAATTTCTATTGCTTTTTTGCTGATTGCGCAAAATTTAATCTTTGCTCAATTTAACGAATATGAGCCGGACTTTAATTGGTATACTATTAAAGGCAAACATTTTTACGTCCATTATCATGAAGGCGCAGAGCGGACGGCAAAAACCGTTCTGAAAATTGCCGACGAAGTTTGGGAACCGATAACCTCATTGTATAATTATAAACCGGATATTGTGCATTTTGTAATAAAGGATATCGACGATTACTCTAACGGCGCAACTTATTTTTTTGATAATAAAATTGAAATTTGGGCGTCGGCATTGGACTTTGATTTAAGAGGAACTCACAATTGGTTACGGAATGTGATTTCTCACGAGTTTACTCACATGGTGCAAATTCAATCGGCAATGAAACTTAATAGATCAATTCCCGCATTTTATCTTCAGTTTTTAAACTATGAAGATAAAAGAAGACCCGATATTCTTTACGGATTTCCGAATGTTATTGTTTCATATCCTTTAGCTACAATTAATGTTCCTGCTTGGTTTGCAGAAGGAACTGCCCAATATATGAGACCGGAATTTAAATATGATTATTGGGATACGCATCGTGATATGATTTTAAGAAGTTATGCGCTTGAGAATAACTTTTTAACCTGGAATCAAATGGGTGTTTTTGGAAAAACAAGTCTCGGTAATGAATCGGTTTACAATTCCGGTTTTGCATTAACGCGTTATATAGCTCAAAAGTACGGTCAAATTAAACTTAGGGAAATTACCAAAAAATTGTCAAAACTTACTAATTTCACTATTGATGCGGCATTCAAAGATGTTCTGGGTAAAAGCGGTAATGAAATTTATAAAGAATGGACAGACTTGCTAAAAAAGAAATACAGGCAGCAAACCCGGCTCCTCAGAAAAAACTTGATTGTCGGTAATGAAATTGCCGGTGTTGGGTTCGGTAATTTTTATCCGGTTTTTTCTAATGACGGAACAAAAATTTATTACGTCTCAAACAAAAATGCAGATTATTTTTCACAATCATCCATCTACCAATACGATATTGCAAATGGGAAGGAGAAACTTATTAAAGAGGGAATACGCTCTTCGTTAAGTTTAACTCCGGATGACAAATTTATAATATACTCAAAGCTGAGTACTGATAACCCGCACTGGCGAAAAATTCACGATGTGTATAAATACAATATTGCAAACGATGAAGAAACACGGATAACATTCGGATTACGTGCAAATAATCCTTCAATTTCGCATAACGGTAAACAAATTGTGTTCGTTTTTCAAAAAGACGGAACCTCGAATATTGGTATAATTAATATTAACGGGAAGAACTTTAAAAAGCTAACATTTTTTGAACACGGCGAACAAGTTTATAATCCTAAATTTTCACCCGGCGATAAATATATTGTCTTTGGATACTCGAACAGAGACAGCAGAGATATAGCGCGTGTTGATTCCGACGGAAGTAACTTTAAATTTATTGCTGATTCGCAAGATGTAGATGAACGGAATCCTACATTCGGCGCCGACGGATTTTTGTATTTTACAACCGATAGATATTCCATATTCAATATTGTAAAGGTAGACCCGGAAACTAATACTAGAATTCAAAAGACTAACGTGCTTGGTGGTGCTTTTATGCCTTCCGTTAATTCTAACGGCGATATTGTTTATGCCGGATATAAATCCACGGGTTACAAAATATTTTTATTGAAAAAGAAGGATCAACAAACGGTTTCAAACAAAGCAAGATACGTTTGGGATCCTGTCTATTCAACCGAAGGTAAAAGATTAAATGATTTTAGTGATTCGTATTTTAAGAAACTTAGAAATTTTGACGATACAAAACTGCCCGATTATAAAGCCGAAAAATACGGCGGATTTTTTACAAGAATGACTTTTTTACCTTTTATACGCTATGATAATTATAATACATCTAACTCCACTATAGATAAAATCAAACCGGGATTATATGTCGGTTCTACCGATATGTTAAACAGATACAGTTTGTTTGCCGGGGGTTCTATAAATACAAGGGGCGAGCGGGATTTATTTTTGAATTTTATTTACCGCAACAAACTTCCTTTACTATACGATTTGGGAATTAAACCGGAACTGTCTTTAGACCTGTTTAGCGTAAGCAGAAAAGCGGATGTAGATATTTTCTTCGGAGTTGATAGAACTACCAATCCGCCTAAATATGAAAGCGTTGTTAAAACGGATGTTACTTATAATTTGTTTGAAGTCGACCTGTCCGCAAAACAAAAAATATTTTCGAAAAAAAACGAACTTCAATTGAAATTCAGTTTTAGCGATTATACGGCAGCGTTGGGAAGTTTTATTTTTCCCAATACAACTCAATTGTACCCAAGTACAAGCGATGAATATTTTATCGGAAGAAATCTTGAGGTGAAATTTTCACATAAAAGTTTTATTCCGAATGTTGATTCCGATATTAATCCTGTAGGAAGAGCTTTTGAATTCAAATATAACTACGAGTTTAATAAATATAATCCTGATAGCGAATATAAGGTTGATAATGGAATTCTGGTTCCGATATTTAAAAATTTTAATTTTCACCGCGTTGAATTAAATTGGGAAGAACATTTATCAATTATTAAAGGACATACATTAACGGCAAGAATTAGAGCGGGGTCTATTCTCGGTCCAACCGTTCCGGATTTTTTCGATTTTTATTTAGGCGGGTTAGTCGGTATGAAATCATATCCCTTTTACGCTGTTAGTGGAAATGAAATTGGTTGGTTTAACCTAACTTACAGATTCCCTCTGTTAACGCATATTGATACAAGAATTGGACATATTTACTTGGATAAAATATTTTTATCGGTTTATGCCGATATTGGTAATGCTTGGAGCGGTCCTTTCCCCGAAGCAAAAGAATTTAAAAAAGGAGCCGGAGCGGAAATTAGAATAAAAATGAATTCGTTTTATTTATTCCCGACAAGCTTGTTCTTTAATGCTTCATATGCCTTCGATAAATTTACGAGGAACGTTTTTAACGAAACGGTAACTTACGGGAAAGAATGGCAATTTTACGGCGGAATTTTATTTGATTTTAACATATAAAAAATTATGAAAACTAAACTCTATTTTCTACTGCTGCTCAGCTCAGCGGTATTTGCTCAAAAAAGCAAATTGGTCTATTCCGGAAATTTATTAATGGATTCAAAAATTAATATTCAAAATATTAATAATATAAATTCCGGTCAAAATGCAAATATATCAAAGGGAAACAGAAAATCGCCGCTTCTTGCGGGAGTTTTATCTTTTGCAATTCCGGGGGCGGGAAGTTTCTACAATAAACAATATCTAAAAACTGCCGTTTATCTTGGCGTTGAAGCCGCCGCAATTACGGTAGGATTGATTTACGATAAAAAAGGTGATGATCAAACTGCGTTTTTTGAAAATTATGCAAATCAACATTGGGATGTTAAAAGATACGCTAGGTGGACGCTGGCTAATGCCGATAAAATTAATCCGAATATAGATCCTTCGCAATACGGGGTTTTTGATAATAACGGTAATGTAAATTGGAACGAACTGAATAGATTGGAAGGAGATATCGGTAGTTGGTATTCCCACCGCTTAGCGCGCTTTGGGGAACAGCAATATTTCGAAATGATTGGAAAGTATTCGCAGTTTAACGTTGGTTGGGATGAATTTGGCGATGATGAAACCAAACCTTATGTTTTCGGCGATCCGCTTACTAATGAATTTATTTATTATTCCAAACAACGCGGTAAAGCTAACGATTTTTACGACGTTGCCAAATGGGCTGTTATCGGAATTGTCGTAAATCATTTTGTTTCGGCACTGGAATCCGCTTGGTCGGCTCATCAAATTAATAAAAATTTAAAAACGTCAGTTACAATCGAGAAAATTAAAATTGGATATTTTGTCGAACACTATCCTCGCTTGAATATTAGTTTCAGATTTTAATAGATGGTGATATGAAAATTCCTCTCGTTGTTATAATAGGCAGACCGAACGTCGGTAAATCCACGCTTTTTAACAGATTAACCAAATCTAAAAATTCAATTGTAGACGATGTTAGCGGAGTTACGCGCGATAGAATTTACGGTGAAGTTGAATGGAACGGTAAAATGTTCAGATTAATGGATACCGGAGGTTACGTTCCGGATTCTGCCGATCAATTTGAAGCGGCGATTAGGGAACAGGTACATATTGCTTTGGAAGAAGCCGATGCCATTTTATTTTTAACCGATGCGAGGGTTGGCGTAAATCCTATTGATATTGAAGTGGCAAATTTACTCCGTACTTCCCATAAGCCTTATTTTTTACTCGTAAATAAAGCGGATACGGAAAAATATGCTTCGTTAAAAACCGACTTCTTTTCCTTGGGTCTGAAAAATATTTATGATATTTCCGCCATAAATGGAAGAAATATTGGGGATGTTCTGGATGATTTAATTGAAACTTTATCCTTTAGTGAATCTGAACTCGAAAATGAAAACAAATTGAAAATCTCTATTGTAGGCAGACCTAATGTGGGTAAATCGTCGTTAACCAATGCGCTTCTTGGTAAGGAACGAAGTATTGTTACGGACATTCCCGGTACTACAAGAGACAGTTTGGACTCCGTTCTGAAATATTACGGGGAAGAAATAATTCTTGTTGATACTGCCGGATTGAGAAGAAAAGCGCGTGTTAAAGAAAATTTGGAATTTTATTCTAATGTTAGAACTTATAGAGCGCTCGGTGAATGCGATGTAGCCGTTATTTTACTCGATGCCCAATTGGGTTTGGAAAAACAGGATCAAAGAATTATACAAGAAGCGGTAAGAAGAAGAAAAGGAATTATTTTAGCGGTAAATAAATGGGATTTAATTAGTAAGGAAACAAATACTGCCAAAGAATATGAAGATAAAATTAGAACTAAACTCGGTTCTATTGATTATGTTCCCATAATTTTTATTTCTGCGTTAACCAAAAAAAGAATAACCAAATTAATAGAACTATCCAAACAAATTAAATCGGAAAGGTCTAAAAAAATTTCAACTTCGGTTTTGAATGATACATTACTTCCGGAAATAAATAAAAATCCTCCGCCTTCTACAAAAAGAGGAAGGGAAATTAAAATTAAATACGTTACTCAGGTGGGAGATAAATATCCTATTTTTATCTTCTTTGCAAATGATGTTGGAGAAATTCCCCAACACTATAGAAGATTTTTGGAAAAGATAATAAGAAAACATTTCGGATTTTTCGGCGTTCCAATTTCAGTCAGTCTTAAGGAAAAATAATTACTGTAAAACGGTTCGTTTTTTAATATTTGTTTCCGTCTCCCAAGTCAGAAAAAAAATATTTAAATTACAATAATTATTTAATCATTTTAATGGGATGAAATGTTAAAAACTCAAACCGGAAGACAGAAAATAATTATTGTTGGAGGAAATGCTGCTGGACCTGCCGCCGCCGCAAAAGCTAAAAGGCTTAGTCCTAATTCCACCGTCAAATTGTACGAAGCCGGAAAGTTTATTTCAACCGGAACTTGTGAGTTGCCTTATGTGCTTTCAAAGATAATTCACGATTATAAAAACATTGTCTACTTCGACGAAAAATCATTCTTTCTAAAAAAAGGAGTGGAAGTTTATACTAAACATTTTGTTGAAAAGATTGACAGAAAAAATAAAAAAATAACCATTGTTAATATTATTGACGGAAAAAGATTTGAAGAAAACTACGACAAATTGATTCTAACTACAGGTTCAAAACCGAAAGAAATTCCAAACCTTTCCGTATCCCTTGTAAATGTTTTCCATTTGAAAAGCGTAAAAGAGTTAATCGATATTCAATCATATTTGTCTTTGAATGATGTAAAAAAAGTTTTGATATTAGGAGCGGGTTACATTGGTCTTGAAGCTGCGGAATCTTTTATTAAGTTGGGGAAAGAAGTGACCATTTTAGAGTTAGCCGGATTGCCTTTTCCGGGAGCGGAACCGGAAATTCAGAATTTAATATTGAACGTTCTTAACAAAACCGGAGTTAAATTTTTAGGAAACAGCAAAAACACCATGTTCCAAACAAATTCCGAAAGACTTAAAGGGATTAAATATAAAGGCAGATTTATTACTTTTGATATGGCAGTAGTAGCAGCCGGCTTTGTACCGAATAATGATTTGGCTTTAAGCACTAAATTGAAAACAGGTGATTTTGGCGGTTTGCGCGTAGATACCAAACTAAAAACATCCGATCCCAATATTTTTGCCGCGGGAGATAATATTGAAGTTCCCAATAAAATAACCGGCAAATTCGATTATTTGCCGATTGCTACATTAGCGCACGAACATGGACATATTGCAGGGGAAAACGCTGTAGGCGGGAACATGCATATTCATCCGGTTATTAAAAATACGGCGGTTAAAATTTTCTCGAATGTTTATGCCTCGGTAGGTTTAAATTTTGAGCAAGCAAGAAATTATTCAATTCACTCCGATTTTGTTTACGGATTTGCAAATAATATAGTGCCTGTAATGCCGGATAGTAAAAAAGTGTTCGGTAAAATTATTTTTGATACGGAAAAGAAAATTATATTAGGTGCCTCATTTTTGGGGGGACGGGAAGTAACCGGATATGCAGATTTAATTTCGGCATTTATACACGAAAAAATTGATGCAAGAGTACTGCATAAACTAAATTTTAATTACACACCTCCCAGTTCACCTTTTATTAATTTGCTTTCGGTTTTAGGAAGAAAAATTAAGGATAAAATTAAATGAAAAATCTTATTATTATTAATAACCCGTTAGTAAAAAGAGACGTTACATATTTGCGGGATAAACGAACCAAGGAATACCAATTCCGTTTAGCTTTAAGAAGAATCTCGTTCATTTTGGCTTCGGAAATTGCAAAACAAGAGTTTCGAACGGTGGAATGTGAAGTGGAAACTCCGTTGGAAAAAACAATAGGTCATTCACTGGAGCATCAAATCGTACTCGTTCCCGTGCTCCGTGCGGGACTTAGTATGGTGAATTCCTTTGTGGAAATGATTCCTAACGCAAAAGTCGGTCATATAGGGATGGAAAGGAATGAAAAAACCCTCGAGCCAAGAACGTATTACTACAAAACCCCAAAAGAATTGAACACGTCTAAAACAATTGTTTTGGACCCAATGTTAGCCACCGGAGGCAGCGCATCTGCTGCTTTTTCGTTCTTGAAACAAAAGGGAGCACGCGATTGTTCGCTTGCTTGTTTAATTTCTGCTCCCGAAGGCGTAAGAAAAATGGAACGGGATCACCCCGACGTAAAAATTTATACTGCCGTACTTGACAGGGAACTAAATGAAAACGGATATATTCTTCCTGGTTTGGGAGATGCGGGAGACAGAACCTTTGGTACATTATAAGCAAATATTAACCTTTCTTATTTTAACAAACAGTATACTATTTGCGCAGCACTTTCCTAATCCTAAAGTTGATTCCTTAATTATAAAAGGTATTGATTTCATAATTACTCAGCATTATTCGGATGCAAATAGAATATTTAACAAATTGGACGAAAATTACCCTTTGCTGCCTTTTGGTAAAATTTATTTGGCAGCTGTAAGCATTGCAAAAACAGCAGATTATCAAGACTCACTTAAAGTAAATTATATCGATAATTATTTAAACAAGGCTATGGATTTAAGTGAAAGGTTATTAGATTCAAACGAATCAAATATTTGGAATAACTACTTTTTGGCTCTTACTTTTGCTTACAGCGCATACTTTGAGGTATTGAAACAAAATTATTTATCAGCTTTCAAAGAAGGGTTTCAATCGCTTCAATATTATAAAAGATGTGCAAAAATAGATTCGAATTTTTATGAAGTATATTTGGCAATAGGAATTTACAAATATTGGAAAAGCGCCAAACTTAAAGCTATAAGCTGGTTGCCGTTTGTTAAAGATAATAGAAAAGAAGGAATTAAATTGCTGCGGAGCACGGTTAATCATTTTACGTATAATAAATATTTAGCCGTAAATTCGCTGCTTTGGATTTATATCGATCAAAAAAAATACGGCGAAGCGGTTAAATTAAGTTTGAATGCTCTTAAAAAATATCCAAACAGCAGATTTTTTATGTGGGGACTTGCAAGAGCATACGAGGGTATTGATAAACAAAAAGCCGTTAAAATTTATAGTAAAATATTAACTTCGTTAAAAAAAGAAGGAAAACTGTTTCCTGTTAACTCGGTTATTCTAAAACATAAAATTGCAATGCTATTATTCGATGAAAAACATTATTCCGACGCATTGGAACTAATCAACCAAATTCTGAGTATTAATAAAATAAGTGACTACAATTTGAAAAAGGTTGAAGAAAGAATTGTGAGAGTTAAAAAACTTAAAGAGGAGATTCTTGAAGTTCTTGCTTCTGAAACTAAATAGTACTATAATAAATATTAGTTTAATTACTTATTGGAATGGAAATACTTAACCCGAAATATAACCAATTGTTAGAGCAGTTATTAGAGTCGTGCAGAAAAAATTTGGTTAGTGTTGATGAAGACCTAATAACCAAAGCCTTTCAACTAAGCTACGGAGCACACAAGAACGATTTCCGGGCTTCGGGGGAACCATATTTTGTTCATCCCGTTCAAGTTGCCAAAATAGTTGCCGAAGAAATGCCTTTGGATGATATTTCGGTCGTTAGTGCTTTGCTGCACGATGTTGTGGAAGATACCGATATCAGTTTGGATTTTATTGTTCAAGAATTCGGAAAAGAAGTGGCCGAAATTGTTGACGGTGTTACAAAAATAGGCGGTGTATTTAGAGGGCAAAATATTACTCAAGCTGAAAATTATAGAAAGATGCTTTTGTCAATGATTAAAGATGTAAGGGTAATATTGGTTAAATTTGCTGATCGGTTACACAATATGCGTACATTGGAATTTGTCCCTCCGCATAAGCAAAGAAGAATTGCTAAAGAAACGCTTGAAATTTATGCTCCGTTTGCCCACAGGTTCGGTCTTGCGCGAATAAAATGGGAAATGGAAGACCTTGCGTTCAAATTTTTGAATCCCGAAGCATATAGCCAAATTGCAAAAAAATTAAACGAAACACGGGAAGAACGCGAAAAGTATATTAAAAAAATTACACAGCCCATTGCAGAAAGATTGAAAGAACATGATCTGAAATTTGAAATTAGTGGTCGACCGAAACATTTTTACAGCATTTACAGAAAAATGATAAAGCAAAATAAGCCTCTGGAAGATATTTACGATTTACTTGCAATTAGAATAATTTTGGAAAATGATGATAATAATGAGTGTTTTTATGTTTTGGGTATTATCAATCAATTGTTTACTCCTATTCCTGATAGGTTTAAAGATTTTATTTCTATTCCCAAAAAGAATAATTACCAATCAATTCATAATACGGTAATCGGACCCGACGGCAGGATGGTGGAGATTCAAATACGAACACGTAAAATGCACGAAATAGCTGAACGCGGTGTTGCGGCACATTGGAAATACAAAGAAAATTTGGTTACAAGCGATAAAGATTTAGAAGAATGGGTCAATTGGATTAGGGATATTTTTGAAACAGCTTCAAAAGACGAAGCAACAAAAGAAATAATTGCAAGTTTTAAACTTAATTTATATCAAGATGAAATTTATGTGTTTACTCCTAAAGGCGATTTAAAAAGACTTCCTATAAATTCCACACCCGTTGATTTTGCTTTCGAAATTCATAGCAGAGTTGGTTTTCATTGCATCGGCGCTAAAGTGAACGGAAAGATTGTTCCTCTTAATACAATTTTGCATAGCGGTGACAGGGTTGAAATTATTACATCTAAAAATCAACATCCTAATAAAAGCTGGCTACAGTTTGTTCAAACACATAAAGCAAAATCTAACATCAGAAAATACCTTAAACGCGAAGAAGATAGAATTGTTGAAGCCGGAAAACAAATTTGGCAGAAAAAAATTAAAAAATTGAAACTTACTTTTAATCAAGATGATATTCAAAAATTAATTAGAAAACTTAAGTTCGAAAATACATCGGCTTTTTATTCGGCTATTGCTCAAGATAAAGTTGATTTGGAATCGATTCTTAATCCTCCTGCGCCTGCCGAACCAACCCAAACAAACGAACTGAAATTCGATAATTTTATTAAAATTGCCCGCGACGGTTCTGGCGGTGTATTGGTAGAAGGGGAGCACAAAGGAATTTCCTACAGTTTTGCCAAATGTTGTAACCCAATTCCCGGTGATCCCATTGTTGGATATGTGACAATTGGAGAAGGAATTAAAATTCACAGAAAGAATTGCTCCAACTTAATTCAAATGGCCGAAAAAAACGAAGATAGATTGGTCCCTGTTGATTGGCCGCATACCAACGGTAAATTGTTTGTTGCAGGTATTACTATTTTGGGCGAAGATAAACCGGGAATTTTAAAGGATATTTCTAATAGCATTACTACATTCAAAGATACTAATATCAAGTCGGTTAATATTAATACTTACGATTCACAATTTGAAGGGCAAATAACCGTTTATGTGGAAGATTTGGAGCATTTAAATAGACTCCTTGAACGTTTGCGCAAAAATAAAGGAATATTTAGCGCAAGAAGATTTGAATCTGCAAATTAATCAAATGACTCTGAAACCGAAAAAAAGAATTTTAGCTATTGATTATGGACATGTACGGGTTGGAATAGCAATTTCCGATCCGCTTGGAATATTTTCGTATCCCTTGGTTACTTTAAAAAACGATAATAATTTAATTAAATCGATATTAAAAATAATTGAAGAGTACGAAATTGAAAAAATTATACTTGGTTACCCGCTTAAAGAAAACGGGGAAAAATCTACGAGTACCCAGCTAGTGGATAAATTTAAGCTGAAATTTGAAAGTAAAACCAATATTCCGGTAATTTTATTCGATGAAAGATATTCCTCGGCGATTGCAAAAGAAAAAATTTTAGAATCGGTTAAATCAAAGAAGAAAAGAAAAAATAAAGAATTAATCGATAAATATGCCGCAGCGGTAATTTTAGAAGACTTTTTAAATGAACAAAACTAAAACTAATGAATTTATAATTTGACATTTTTATCTTTATAAGCTATTTTCACAAAGTATTTAAACCAAATTTGGGAGCACATATGACACTTGACGCATTAGGAATGATTGAAACCAAAGGTTTGGTTGGTTCAATTGAAGCGGCTGATGCTATGGTTAAAGCTGCAAAAGTTGAGTTAATTGGTAAAGAAACAATTGGCGGCGGTTATGTTACCGTTATGGTTCGCGGTGATGTTGGCGCTGTTAAAGCTGCTACAGATGCCGGTGCAGCCGCAGCACAGCGTGTCGGTGAATTGGTTTCGGTTCATGTAATTCCAAGACCTCATTCGGATGTGGAATTAATTTTACCTAAAAGAAGCAAATAATTTTAGTCTATTATTATGAACTTAGCGCTAGGTCTTATAGAGACCAAAGGATTGGTTGGAGCAATAGAAGCTGCCGACGCAATGACAAAAGCTGCAGAAGTGCAATTAATTGGCAAGGAAAAGGTTACGGGAGCATTAATGCTGGTTAAAGTTGTTGGCGAGGTGGCTGCAGTAAAAGCCGCTGTTGATGCCGGAACCGCAGCCGCTCAAAGAGTAGGAGAATTGGTTTCCGCGCATGTAATACCAAGACCGGACGATCAAATTGATCAAATAGTAATTGATAAAGTTGCACAAACAGTAAAAGACAAGGCGCAGAAACCTCAAGTAAAAAAGAAAAGTGAAATTTCCGGTAAACCCGCAGTTTCCGAACAACTGAAACATGTTGAATCCATACAAGAAGAAAGTAAAAAAATTGACGAAAGCGAAGAATCGACCGGCGAAAGAGAAACGGAAACTTCTGAATCTTCCGGAATTCCATCCGATGCTGAGTTAGCAAAGATGAATGTTCATCAATTAAGACGTTTAGCCAGGGCAACTGAGAATTTCCCAATTTTCGGTCGGCAAATTTCTAAAGCTAACAGATCTCAATTGCTGGAATTCTTTAAAAGTATGAGGTAAAAATTACTTGTCAAAATGTATTTTAGAACTCCACTACTCGTGGAGTTTTTTTATATTTAAAAGATATGAAAAAGAAAATTATTCCAATAATACTGATCGTTATCTTTTCCACACTGCTTTGGGTATATGTTTCGTTCTCGGGTGATTATACAATCAATTTAAGATTACCTATTGAATTTAAAAACATTCCCGAAGGATATGCGCTTAGTTCCTATTCGGCAACTACGGTTTCATTGGGTATTAAAGGACAAGGCTGGCAGCTTGCACAACATACAGTTGGACGAAATCCCAAATTTTATATTTATTGCAAAGGAAAAAGAAAACATCAAACCGTTTCTATTCGTAATGAACTTGAAAATAATCCTTGGATTTCTTCAACGCTTCAAATTGTAGAAACTTCGCCTCAAACGGTCAGCTTTACAATTGAACAAGTCAGAAGTAAAAAGGTAGAAGTAATTCCCATTGTAACATTTAATTTTAAACCCGGTTATGGATTGGTTTCCAATATAAAAGTGGAACCGGATTCCATTGTGGTTATCGGACCTAAAAGTAAAGTAAAAAATATTTCGCTTGTTAAAACGGAATTAAGAGTTTTTGAAGGACTCGATGATTCGGTTTCCGAAGTAATTAACTTAGAGAAAATTCCCTTTATCAATTATAACGTTGATAAATGTAAAATTACGCTTGATGTTCAAAAAATTGTGGATAAAACGTTAGAAAATGTACCGGTTCAAACCGTTGGCGTTCCTGCCAACGAACAACTTGTATTAACTCCGAATAAAATTAGAGTCGTTTTGCGAGGCGGAATTAAAATTTTAAGTAAATTAAATGAGAATGATATTAAAGCTTATGTAAATTTTGTGCAAGCTTTAAGGGATACTGTCGGTGCAATTGAACCTAAAGTTAAAATCCCTCCTAAAACAAAATTGGTTGATATAAAACCAAAAAGATTAGACTACATAATTAAAAGATATTAACATGTTTATAACTTTCGAAGGATTGGATTTTTGCGGCAAATCCACACAAGTAGAATTATTAAAAGAGTACTTAATTAAACGGAACAAAGCGGTTAAAATTATAAGAGAACCGGGCGGTACTAAAATTTCCGAAAAAATAAGAGACTTGTTATTAGACCGCGATAATAATGAAATGATTCCCCTTACCGAATTGTTGCTGTTTACCGCAAGCAGAGTACAATTGGTAAAGCAAATTATAATTCCGTCAATTGAGAAAGGAACTTTTGTTATTTCAGACAGGTTTCACGACTCGTCTATAGCTTATCAAGGTTATGGGCGGGGAATTGACTTGGATTTTGTTATTCCGCTTCAGAATTTTGCTATTAAAGGAGCGGAACCTGATATTACTTTTTTTCTAGACATTCCTGTGCAAGAGGTGAATAAAAGAAAACGGAAATTAACTCAGCAACAGCTAGATAGAATTGAAATATCGAAAAATAAATTTTACGAAGATGTTAGAATGGGCTATCTGAAAATTGCAGAGAAGGAAAAACGCTTTAAAATAATAAACGGTTTAAACTCAATTGAAGAAATTCATAAACAAATAATTAATGAAATAAATAAGTTGGAAAATATAGGAAGTTAACAAATGAAATATGTTAAATATACAGGATTACTATTAACGATATTTTTATTCGGTTTTGTTACGCGTACAAGCGATATTTATTTTGAAATATCAAAATCGATAGACATTTTCGGGAAAGTTTATAAAGAAGTGGTCTTGAATTATGTGGATGAAATCAATCCTAAAGAATTTATGATTGCCGGAATTAGAGGAATGCTTTCTTCGCTCGACCCTTACACCGTTTATATCGATGAAAATCAACAGAAGGATATTGATCTGATTACAACGGGTAAATATGGCGGAATCGGTGCAACGGTGGGCATAAAAAACGGTAAGGTTACAATAGTAGATTTGATTGAAGGATATTCGGCACAGCGCCAAGGTATAAGAATAGGCGATGTTATATTAAAAGTTGACTCTATTCCAATTAATAAAGATAATTACAATAAATTAGGTACTTACCTTAAAAAACCAGCCGGCTCGGAGGTTGTTGTTACTGTAAAACGCGAAGGTGTTGACGATAATTTGATTTTTGATTTGGTGAGTGAAGAAATTGAGATTAAAAATATCAGTTACTACGGTTTTGTTCCTAAAAATTCTAATAATGCTTATATAAAACTTAGCGGTTTTACACGCAGCGCAGGTTACGAAATGAAAAAAGCGGTGCAAAGTTTGGAAAAAGAAAAAAAAGTAAAATCTATAATTTTAGATTTGCGCGGTAATCCTGGCGGACTGCTTGATGCGGCGGTGGATGTTGCCGAAAAATTTTTGGGCAAAGGCAAGCTTATTGTTTCGGTTATCGGAAGAGACCCTAATAGAATTCAAAAATATTTTTCGAAAGAAGTGCCGGTTGCCGGTAACGCAAAGCTTGCGGTGTTAATCGACGGAGGGTCCGCCAGCGCTTCGGAAATTTTAGCCGGTTCAATTCAAGACCATGATAGAGGCGTGATTGTAGGAACTAATTCGTTTGGAAAAGGACTTGTCCAATCTGTCGTACCGCTATCATTTAATACTTCGCTTAAAATTACAACCGCTAAATATTATACTCCCAGCGGCAGATGTATCCAAAAAATTGATTATTCGAATAATGAAGTTTTTGTTGATAGTTCGCTTGACAAAAGAAAATCTTTTAGTACCGATCATAATAGAATTGTTTATAGTAACGGCGGTATAAAACCCGATTCTTTGGTTTCGGATGAAACGGATTCCGAGCAAATTAAATTTTTACTTGCAAGGGGAATGTTTTTTAAGTTTGCTTCTTTTTATTATAATACGCATCCTAACGTAAATTTAAACGGGATACATTCGGAAAAAATATTTTCTCAATTTGTTAAATACTTAGATAAACAAAAGTTAAACTTTACGTCAAAAGCGGAAAAAATATTGGCGGAATTAACGGATGTAGTAAAAACCAAAAATTATGATTCCAATGTGATTAGTGATCTTAAAATATTGGATGAAAAATTTCAAAAAGTAAAACATGAAGAGATGAAAAGAAATTCCGCTAAAATTCTAAATGAAATTGCAAAAGAATTAGCCGCAAGAATAAACGGAAGAAAAGGAAGAATTACCGAATCATTAAAGTACGATAAACAATTTATAACCGCTGTGGATATTCTGAACAATCAGAAAGAATATAACCGGTTGCTGGCGTTGAGTGAATGAATTAATTGTATATTTATTGTTTCTTTTAATCGGAATTATTACCGGAAGCGCTTCCAGTCTGTTAGGTATTGGCGGGGGATTAATATTTGTACCGGCATTAACTTTTTTATTACCTGCCATAGGCGTCCCTCCGGAATATCTTATTCATATTGTTATTGCCACATCTCTATTTGCCGGAAGTATTTCTTCGGCAAGCGCTTTTTATCAGCATTACAAAATTCACAACGTGGAAATTAAAAAATCATTATTGATGGCATCCGGAAGTTTTATTTCCGCTATAATTGTTCCTCGCTTTGTTATTTCATTAAATTCGCAAGCGCTCAAAATTATTTTAGCAACTTTCTTAATTCTTGTTGCCCTTAAAATTCTTTTTGAGAAAGACGATGAAGTTAAGCGTGTTAAATCAATACAACCCGAATATTTATTTTTATTCGGATTAGTTATTGGCGCTATTCCGGCTGTAAGCGGTTTGGGCGCGGGAATTATTATTGTGCCGTTATTAACTTATTTCTATTCCCTTAATATTAAAAGAGCTATAGGAACTTCCACATTGGTAGTTTCTATTACCATGTTTAGTTCAACCCTTAGTTACGGAATGCTCCATCCATCTTCTTTTAATTCCGCTATGCAACTGGGATATATAAATTTAATTGCAGGATTAACATTGGGTTTGGGCTCCATTATCGGTTCCAATTTCGGGGCGATGGTAATAAAATCAATTTCCGCTTATAAATTAAAAAAAATATTTGCAACTTTTATTATCGCTGTAATAATAAAGATGATGGTGTGAATCCCAGTTTCAGGAATCTGTTGAATTTTTTTAAAAATGATTAATATTTTTGTATTGGAAATTTTGAATCTATTACTAATTTTTTCCATCAAATTAAATTAGATTGAATTTATAATAACATACGGAGGAGATATGGTTGAGACAAAAGAAAAAGAGACCAAAAGACAATTTAAAGCCGAAACTAAAAAGTTACTTGATATACTTGTTCATTCGCTTTATACTCATAAAGAAATATTTTTAAGGGAATTGATTTCCAACGCATCCGATGCAATGGATAAATTGAAATTCGAATCTACGAAAGGGACGGATTATGTTGATAAAGATTTACCTTTGGAAATTAATATTTGGGCGGATAAAGATAAAAATTTGCTTTTTGTAAAAGATGCCGGTATTGGAATGACGCGGGACGAACTTATTAATAATCTCGGAACAATAGCAAAATCCGGTTCGGAAGAATTTTTAAAAGCACTTTCCGAAAGCAAAGAAAATGTGAATAACATAATTGGCAGATTTGGTATCGGATTTTATTCGGTTTTTATGGTTGCAAAAAAAGTCGTTGTGAAAACCAAGTCTTATTTAAAAGACGAGCCCCCAATGCAATGGGAATCCGACGGAATGGGCGGTTATACGGTTAAACCGTTGAAAGAAGAAATGAAAAGGGGAACAATTGTCGAAATTCATTTGAAAGATGATATGAAAGAATATACCGAAAAATACAGACTTGAATCTATTGTAAAAAAACATTCAAGTTTTATTTCGTTCCCAATTAAAATTGAAAACGAAACCGTAAATACAATTAAAGCTTTGTGGAGGGAACCGAAATCTTCAATAAAAAAAGAACAATATGTGGAATTTTACAAATTCCTGACTTACGATACCGAAGAACCGCTCGATATTATTCACAGTTCGGTAGACGCACCTATCCAATTTAGCGCTTTGCTTTTCATTCCTAAAAGAAATTTGGATTTTTGGGGACTAAACAGAGAAGATTACGGGTTGGATTTATACGTGCGCCGTGTTTTAATTCAGCATAAAAATAAAGATTTATTACCCGAATATTTAAGCTTTATAAAAGGCGTTGTAGATTCTGAGGATTTACCGTTAAATATTTCCAGGGAAACGTTACAAGAAGACATAATCTTTAATAAAATAGCTAACAGCGTAACTTCACAGGTATTATCTTTCCTTTCCAAAATGGCTGAAAAAGAACCCGGGAAATATAAACAATTTTGGGAAGCTCACGGTAAAATATTTAAACTCGGTTATTCGGATTATGCAAATCAAGAAAAGTATTCCAAATTGTTAAGATTTAATTCTTCCTCATGCAAAGATGAAAAAGAACTTATATCTTTAGATGATTATATATCTAGAATGAAAAAGAAACAGAAAGAAATTTATTTTATTCTGGGTAATAGCCGCGCTGCAATTGAACTGGATCCGCACCTCGAAATTTTTAAGCGTAAAGGAATTGAGGTGCTCTATTTATTTGATCCGTTAGACGAATTTGCACTAACATCTTTATTAAAATATAAAGATTTTGAATTTAAATCGGTTGATCAAGCGGATATTAAGAAAATAAGCAAAATGGAAGATGTTGACGAAAATATAAAAGAAAAAGAAAAATTATCCAAGGATGATGAAAAACACTTTTCAAGTTTAATGGCTAAAATTAAAGATATTTTAGGAGACAGAATTACTGAGGTGAAAGAATCCGGCAGATTGTTAGACAGTCCCGCTGTTTTGGTTAATCCCGATAATTCAATGTCTTCTACAATGCAAAAGATTATGCACATTACGGGGCAAACTAAATCAATTCCTAAAAAAATAATGGAGATAAATAAAAACCATCCGTTAATTAGAAATTTGATTAAGGTATTTAAAAACGATTCCAATGACGAGTATATAAAAACGGTTGCCGAGCAACTTTATGAATCGGCTTTGTTGATGGAAGGATATTTGACGGATCCGCACGAAATGGTAAACAGAATTAATAAGCTGCTGGAAAAATCAAGCGATTGGTATGTGACGATAAAGGATTTAAAAAAATAAGACAATTCTTAATTTTTACTCTTATCCTAAAAACCCGGCTAAAGTTTGCCGGGTTTTTTTATGAAGATAAATTTATCTTATATTTGTAATTATGATTTTCATGTTTCAGCAAATATCGTCTGAAAGCAATGTTCCAATGCTATGGTATAAAATTGCCATAACAATTTTAGTAGGATTATTGGTAGGAATTGAAAGGGAACGTGATAAAAAGTCGTCAAAATTATTTGCCGGAGTCAGAACTTATCCTTTAATAGCCACGTTGGGGTTTATAGCTGCTTTTGTTACCTCTTTCACTTCTTATGCCGTTTATGCAGCTATTTTCTTGGTTTTCGGTTTGTTAGTTGCCATCTCCTATTACTTTTCCAGCTTAAAAGGCGGAATTGGCGGAACATCGGAAATTACACATTTTTTGGTTTTTTTATTAGGTTCGTTAATATTTTGGAATTACATTTTATTGGCAAGCGCAACTGCTATTGTTATAGTAATATTTCTCACTTTTAAATCCGAGTTCAGAACCTTTGCCGGAAAAGTTGACGATGAGGATATTTATGCGGTAATTAAATTTGCTCTGATTACTGTTATAATTTTACCTCTTTTACCCGATCAAACCTACGGACCTTTTAACGTATTGAATCCAAGAAAAATTTGGTACATGGTTATACTTATTTCCGCAATTAGCTTTGTCGGATATATTCTTTTCAAATTATTAGGCGCAAACAAAGGAATATTTTTACTTTCGATTCTGGGTGGAACCGCATCAAGTACCGCAACAACATTATCGTTTGCAGGGCAAAGCAAAGTGCTGGGAAGTTTATCGAAAAATTTAGCTGCGGGAAGCGTGTTGGCTTCATCGGTAATGTTTCCTCGAATTCTATTCATTATATTTTTATTTGATTATAACTTTGCGGCATCGTTGTTTTGGCCTATGATTATATTTACTGTTGTGGGAGCGGTCTCAAGTTATTTAGTGTGGGATAAAAGCGACAGTAAACAAGCTCATGATATTGAATTAACAAACCCGTTTAAGTTGATGTTCGCAATTAAATTCGGATTATTGTTCGGAGCTATATTGTTTGTATCTGCCGCTGCAAACCATTATTTCGGCAACGAAGGCGTATATTACTCAAGTATTTTCGGGGGTTTGGCCGACTTGGATGCAATGGCTCTTTCTATGGTGGATATGGTCCAAAAGTTAATTCCTTTGCATGTAGCATCTGTTTCCATAATTATAGCGTCTACCATGAACACAATAGTTAAGACATTAATTGCAACAACTTTGGGTTCTAAGGAATTAAGGAAATACTCTTTTATCGGTTTCCTTCCTATTTTATTGGTTACAATCGGTTATTTGGTAATTGAGTTTATTTAGATCTGAATTAAATAGTAAACTTTAGATTTTTTAATAAAATATCTTTCGAGTTATATTCTTTTAAGTAATGAATTTTTACTTTGTCTTTATTTTTAATAAACCAACTTAAAGCTATTTTTATCTTCTCCAAATCTTTTTCCATTATTCCGTTTTTAAATTGAATAGCATCATTAAAATAATCCGTAAGAGCGTCTTCAAATTCGCCGCCGGAATTCAGAAAATAATCTTTTATGTAAACCGTACCGTCAATTAATAATAAATAATCTTTATTCCCGTTATCGTTTATTTCAACTAATATTTCGGCTTTGTTTATCGGTTCTGAAAGAATGGAAGAACGGTTGAGTTGACCGAGAATAGACTCTATAGTGTCTCTTACTTGAGCCGCCTCTTCGTATTTTCTGTGTGCTGAAAGGTTTTTCATTTTTTTCAATAATCTATCGACTGCAAATTGGTTTTTACCCGAAAGGTATTCGTATACTTTTTGCAATTCGTCTTTATAGGGTTCTTTAACGCCGGCATTTATACAAGGAGCCAGGCATCTTTCAATATCTGCCAAATAACATCTTTTACCTTTATAAAATTCTTTATCGTTGCATTCTCTAAGTTGAAAAGTTTTGTCGATAATTTCAAGCATAGCGCTTGCAGTCTTTCTGTTTGAAAACGGTCCGAAATAGTCATTGCCGTCAAAATCGAAAGCGTTTGCTATTTCAACAACCGGGAAGCCGGTCTTCTTATTGATTTTTATAAAATAATTTTGCGAATATTTTTTTAACAGTGTATTAAATTGAGGTTTGTGTAATTTAATAAGTTCGGCTTCGGTTATTAAGGCGGTTAATTCCGAATTTGTGGTTTCAAACCCTAATCGGGATGAAACGCGCACAATTTTTTTTGTTTTTCTGGGAGCCGAGCTCGAGAAATAATTATTTACTCTTCTTTTTAATGATTTGGCTTTACCTATATAAAATATTTTCCCATTAGAATTTTTAAAGAAATAAACGCCCGGTTTTTCGGGCAATTGATTAAAATCTTCTGCTAATTTTTTTTTGATAATTCTGAATGTTTTATTCGTTTTAGGAATTGACTGAAATGAAATTAATTCTTTTGTGGTTTCGATATTAAAATTTTCTTTTGCTTTCGCTATTAATTTAATTAAAACTTTGGCGGTAGTTGTTGCATCGCTCAACGCTCTGTGAGTGTTTTTTTGCCGTATCCTTAAATGTTTTCTTACGTTGCCCAAAGATTTTTTCGGTAAATCGGGTAAAATTTTTTGTGATAATTTCAGAGTGCATAAGGTTGGCAATTTTCTGAATTCCGTTTCGCATCTGAAATATTCTTGAATTAGAAATGAATGATCAAAGCGTAAATTATGTCCGACCAAAACGGAATCGCCGATAAATTCATCAATAGCCGAAAGAATTTCATCGAAGTAAGGAGCGTTTTCCACATCGGATTGCGTAATGCCGGTTAAGTAAGATATTGAACTTGGCACTTGGGTTCCGGGATTTATAAACGATTGAAATGTATCAGTAATTTTAAGTTTATTAATTTTAACTAAACCAATTTCAATTATTCTGTTTTTTCTGGCTGATAATCCGGTTGTTTCAACATCTACAACCGTAAATTCCGTTTCTTCGGGTTTTATATCGATTAATTCTATAGTTTTCATATTAAATTGGTAATTTGCCTGCATAATTTATAAAATAGAAATCATTTAATTAAATTTTGTTAAGCACAAACAAATGTTAATATGAATTACAACATTTACGATTTTATCGGCAATTTGGGAGTGGCTTTAATTATCGGTTCATATTTATTATTGCAACTTGGCAAGCTTAAAAGCAATAGTTTTATTTATTCCTTCCTAAACGGATTAGGCGCATTATTTGTGATTGTTTCGCTTATTCAAAACTTCAACCTTTCCGCAATGGTAATTGAAGGATTTTGGTTTGTAATAAGTGGTTATGGAATGATTAAGTATTTTTTGGTAAAACAGACCGGTAAAGCCGGTAAGTAAAGTTTTAAGTAATTTTTAATCGGAGAAATAATGAAATTATCGTTATTTTCAAAATCAAAAAATGAGGAAATTTGCAATGTCGGAAAATATTCCAGTCGAATTTGAAAGTATAGCCGAATACAATCAAGCCGTTCTTCAACAACTTATAAATAATAATGCTCTTTTACATGTGTTGCTTGATATAGAGGTAAACAAATTAGCGCAATCAATGATTTCAGAAGAATTTGTAGGCGATGATTACGAAGATTTGTTAAATAAAAAAAGAAATGAATTAAAAAAACAAATTAACGAAAAAATACGCGAGTATAAACTTCATGCGCTTGCGGATATTAACTTAAAAAAGTAAAAACTTATATGATTATAAATATTTTATTTGTAGGCGATGTAGTAGGAAAATCGGGAATGGAAATGGTGCAGACGTGGTTGCCTGTTCTGATGAAAAAGTATAGAGCCGATTTTGTAATTGTAAACGGTGAAAATGCTGCGGATGGGAAAGGTTGTACCGAAAAAGAAGGGAAAATTATTTTTAATACCGGTGCAGACGTGATTACCGGCGGTAACCATATTTGGGATAAACATCAATCTCAGGAATATTTGAAAAACGAAAGACGGGTATTAAGACCGCTTAATTATCCTAAAGGAACGTATGGACGGGGATATATAATTGCGAATTCCAATAAAGGAAAAATTGCAGTGTTAAATTTGCAAGGCAGGTCTTTTATGGCGGCAATCGACTGCCCGTTTAGAGCCGCAGAATGGGCGATAGGGAGAATCCAACAGGAAACAAAAATTATAATTGTTGATTTCCATGCCGAAGCTACCGCTGAAAAACTGGCTTTGGCGAATTTTATTAAAGGTAAAGTAACCGCCGTTATTGGAACTCATACGCATATTCAAACTGCCGATGAACGCATTTTCCCGGAAGGAACCGCTTACATTACGGATTCCGGTATGACTGGTCCTTACGACTCGGTTATAGGAATGAAAACTGATGCCGCCATCAACCGCTTTTTATATCAAACGCCGCAAAAATATCAGTCGGCTTCGGAAGATAATCATCTCTGCGGCGTATTTCTGAAGGTAGATAACGAAACGGGTAAATCTGTTGAGATAGAAAGAATTTGTTTACCTGAATTTGAGAAAAGTATTTCTTAAAAAAATAAAACAAGATGACTAAAATAATTGACGGAAAAAAAATTGCTTCTGAAATAAGATCCGAACTTAAAAACAAAGTTGAAAACGCTAAAATTAAGTCCGGTAAAATTCCGGGATTGGTTACTATTCTTGTAGGTGATAATCCGGCTTCTAAAGTTTATGTTAGAATGAAAGGTAAAGCTTGTGAAGAAGTGGGAATGTTATCTACTACGGAAATACTGCCTGCTAACATAAGTGAAAAAGATTTGTTGGATTTGGTTGAGCAATATAATAACGATGAGCGGTATCATGGAATACTGGTACAATTACCGCTTCCCAAGCATATTGATGAAGATAAAGTAATTGAAAAAATTTCTCCTGATAAAGACGTTGACGGTTTTCATCCGGTTAGTGTTGGAAAGTTAGTAATTGGAAAAGATACATTTGAACCTTGCACGCCGGCCGGAATATTGGAATTGCTTAGCAGAAGTAATATTAAAACCAAAGGCAAACACGTTGTGGTTGTTGGCAGAAGTAATATTGTGGGTAAACCGGTCGCCAATATGCTTCTTCAGAAAAAAGAAGGGGCAAATGCAATCGTTACCGTTTGTCATTCGGCGGCAAAAAATATTTCAACATACACAAAATCCGCCGATATTTTAATTGCCGCAATTGGTCAGCCGAATTTTATTACAGCTGAAATGGTGAAAGATAACGTTGTTGTTATTGATGTTGGTATTAATCGCGTTGAAGCACCCGGTACCAAAAAAGGTTATTCGTTGGTGGGGGATGTCGATTTCAATTCCGTATACGAAAAAGCTTCTTTTATTACTCCTGTGCCTGGCGGAGTAGGACCAATGACAATAGCCATGCTATTGAAAAATACTTTTAAATCTTTCTCAAATAAAATATTAACAAAAACCGAATAATAAAATATGCAGAATTCAACTATCGACAAAATAGTTTCCCAAGTATTTACCGAAAAAGCTTTAAGGGATTTTTACAAAGTAGAAGAAACTTGCGCGGGATGGGAAAGGAATGTTGTTGATCAACCTACTGCCGTAAAAAATATTATTAAAAACGGAGCGGACAGAATAGCCGCCGGATTGGGCGTGGGTTACGAACTCTCCGACTTGTCAATAGCAAGAATGATTGATCACACTCTTCTAAAACCGGAAGCTACTCCGGCAGATATTACCAAACTGTGCGAAGAAGCAAAGCAATATAAATTTGCTTCTGTCTGTGTTAATCCAAGTTACGTTTCCTTGTGTTCAAATTTACTTAACGGAAGTGAAGTTAAAGTTTGTACTGTTATAGGATTTCCGTTGGGAGCCAATACAACCGGAATAAAAAGAGCAGAAGCCGAGTTGGCTTTGGAACAAGGCGCGGAGGAAATTGATATGGTAATGCATATCGGTAAATTAAAAGCCGGCGAATACGAATATGTTTTCCACGATGTAAACCAAGTTGTATTAGCGGCTAAAAGAAAAGGAGCAGTTGCCAAAGTAATTATCGAAACGGCTCTTTTAACGGATGAGGAAAAAGTTAAAGCTTGTTTAATTTGTAAAGAAGCTAAAGCCGATTTTGTTAAAACTTCTACCGGATTTAGTAAAGGCGGTGCAACCGCTGGCGACGTTGCGTTAATGAAATATGTGGTTGGAAGCGCTGTGGGCGTTAAAGCTTCGGGGGGAGTTCGTTCTTTAGAAGACGCAAAATTAATGATAGAAAGCGGAGCCGATAGAATTGGTGCAAGCGCAAGCGTTAAAATCGTTACCGGTAGTAGTTCCGGGTAGGTTGGTTATTAATGGTAATTGACCTTATTGTAACGGAAACAAACGACGGCTATACCGGCGAAGTACCGTCGATAAAAGGATGTGAAAGTTGGGCTCATGATGAAGATACCGCAATTAAAAATACGGTGGATTTGGTCAGGTTTTATCTTACTATCCCGGATGATACCGAAATAATTGTTGATAGAGCACGGAAATATTCAAAAAGAATTGTATATAAATTAATTTTTAATAAAGATGTTTCGTGAGAAGATTCAAAACAGAAAAAAGAATTGCAAAAATTAAATCTGTAATTCAATCCCGTCAATCCTCGCTTCGAGTAATATTGGAAAACATCCACGATCCGCACAATGTATCGGCAATCTTCAGATCATGCGATGCCGTCGGGGTTTCTAAAATCGGTTTATTATATACAATCGAAAAATTTCCTAAAATCAGTAAAGTTTCTTCGGCATCGTCTAACAAATGGTTGGAAGTGGAAAAGTTTAGCAGTACCGTGGAGTGTATAACAAAAGTAAAATCCGAAGGTTTTACAGTCTTGGCAACCGCTTTGGATGAAGGAGCAAAGAATTTTTATGATTTGGATCTAACGGAAAAAGTAGCAATTGTTATGGGAAACGAACATCGCGGAATTTCTAAAGAGGTGGCAAAATTATCCGATGAACTGATTTATATACCTATGCGGGGTATGATACAAAGCTTAAATGTATCGGTTGCAACGGCTGTAATTTTATACGAAGCCCAACGCCAGCGGGCGCTTAAAGGTTTGTACGAAAAAAGTGAATTGACGGAAGAAGAAGTTGAAAAGATGATAGATGAATGGAGCCGTAAATGATTCAAAAATTTGAAAAAGTTAATAGAATATCAGGCGAACTAAAGTTAAAGGGCGACAAATCAATTTCACACCGGGCGGTGATGTTTGCATGCATGGCTTCCGGAGTATCGCGTATTAAAAATTTGTCAAATTCCGAAGATGTAAAATCCACCGTTAAATGCTTTGAAAAATTAGGCTGCGGTTTTCAAAAAGAGAATAATGAGTTAATTGTAACAGGTAAAGGTTACAAGGGATTTGTAAATCCTGCTTCGGAGTTATTTGCAGGTAATTCCGGTACAACAGCCAGATTAATGACCGGTATTCTAGCCGCACAAAATTTTGAATCGGTAATAACCGGCGACTCATCTCTTTCATCAAGACCGATGAATAGGATTATAGAACCTTTGAAGCAAATGGGAGCTGTAATAAAAGCTTCCGGAGGAGGAAAGCTTCCGTTGAAAATAATTCCCGTCGATAATTTAAAACCCATCAATTATAAATTACCGGTGGCAAGCGCTCAAGTAAAAAGCGCGGTTCTGTTAGCCGGTTTGCATTTGGAAGAAACATCGACCGTTCTCGAGTCGTTACAATCCAGAAATCATACCGAAAATATGCTCGGTTTACCGGTATCCGTTAAAGACGGTGTAAATTTAATTAGTTCAAATAGAATGTATTATCCGGAACCCAAAGATTACATTATTCCGGCGGATATTTCTTCGGCTGCATTTTTTATTGTTCTTGCGTTACTTACCGGAAACAGCGAATTGAAAATAAAAAGCGTTTCACTTAATGAAACGAGGGACGGGGTTTTAAGAGTTCTTAAACAAATGGGAGCCGAAATAGTTGAAGAAAACGTTAAATACATAATGAATGAGAAAATCGGTGACTTAATTATTAAAAGCAGTGTTTTACACAACGTTAAAATTGAAAAAAATCTTATCCCGAATTTAATTGATGAAATTCCGGTTTTATCCGTCGCCGGTATTTTTGCAAAAGGCGGGTTTTATATTAATAACGCTGAAGAACTAAGATTTAAAGAAAGCGATAGAATATCGGGATTGTGTAATAATTTTAAAAAGTTAGGTTTGCACGTCGAGGAATTCCGCGACGGCTTTTCCGTTGAAGGTGAAATTAAAAACAAGAATCCTGAATTTGACAGTTTCGGCGATCATAGAATAGCAATGAGCCTGTCGGTATTATCGATGTTACTTAAAGACGGAGGCGAAGTAAATAATTTTGAATGCACCAAAATTTCTAATCCCGGTTTTCTTTTACAGATTAAAGATATCACTAAATAATTAATTATTTAAACTTAATACTATTTTACATTTCCAAAATTTGATGCGCAAATTTATTTATCTTTATTTCGTTGTAAATCCATTTCATTATGTCCAGCCCATATTTATTGGCGAAATAAAAAAAGTTAAGTTCTCTTTCTTGTAATTCATTATCCGGGAAAAGATAAGTCTGCAATTTGCGGATTTGCCTTAAAGAATCGTCATACTTTAAATTTTGAGATTTCTCGGCTTTTTGGAATAAGTTATCCAAAAGTTGTATTATTTTGTCTTTCGATTTTGTTACCGCCGGTTTCAAATTTTGATCGATTGCAAAAAAGTTTTCTTTAATTCTGTCGAATATCAATTCTATATCGGTCTTTGATTCGTTAAATAATTTCAAAATATTTATTTCCGAAATCTCCCTTACAATTTTTTTTGTTAATAAGTCTTCGCCGATAAAAACGTCGTAATATTCAAGCCCGTATTTATCAATTATTTTCTTGATGCTTTTTTCAACAATAGTTAAAGACGATCTGGGATAAATAAAAGGTTGGGGAATTTTATAAAAATTGTAAAGAGGAACAACCTGAGCAAAATAACTTACTTCGCTGGGACCTCCAACGTAAAAACCTGTGGGGAAAAGATAATCTTGACAAACCGGACGTAACAAAACATTGGGACTAAAATCTTCCGGTTTATTTTTTAATCTTTCCAGAAGTTCGTTTTCCGTAATTCTTTTACGTTTACTTTTTAATCTGAATTCGTTTCCGGCGGGTTCTATTAAATAGCGCCCGTCTTTTTCAAGTAAAAAAAGGTTTATGGGATTTACTTTTACTTGTGCGTGGTAAACATCTTCCAATTCTGCGCTAACTTCTACTATTTCTTTCGTATGAATTCTAAAATCGAGCAGTTCCTTTTCAAAAACAGGTTGTAATATTTTTTTTACTTCCGGATCTTGAGGATCAAAAATAACAAGACCGTATTCGTCGAATAAATTAAATAACATATTTGAAAATGCCGATTTTATTGAATTTCCGGCTTTATACGATTTTTTTAAGAATGAAATAACTTCCGGCGTGAATTCAGTGGGAGTAAGATTATTTTCCAATTCCGCAAATGTTTCGTTTATGCTTTTTTTTATTTTTAAATTTCCGACGCTGCCTCTGTTAAATTCACCTGGTTTACCGTCGGTATATTCAATGTTAATAAATTCGTTGTTTTTATTAATAATGTTAAAACTTTTAATTTCCGCAAAGTCGTGATCATCTCCTGCTAACCAAAAAACAGGTACAAATTTATATTTATCATATTGTTCGTTTAAATGGGCGGCTAATTTTATTGCCGTAATTGTTTTATAAAATGTGTAAAGAGGTCCGCCAAAAACGCCTAATTGCTGCCCCGTTAAAATTGCAACTGTATTTCCGGATTTT